>NZ_JBIUAQ010000013.1:13210-220688 GCF_044547565.1 Amycolatopsis sp. NPDC052450
GGTTGCGCATTGGTGTGGGGGTCGCGGGAATTGGCTCGCGGCTGTGGGTCCGGCCGTGTCGCGAAAGCCACTTTCGGGACCTCAGGCGTCGCGAAAGTGGCTTTCGCGACGCATCTCGACCGTGGGTTTCAGCGACGGCACCTGTGGTGGCGAAGACGCCGTCTTCGCTACCACGCCCCTGCCCCGACGTTGCGAAAGCCACTTTCGCAACGTTGAACGTTGCCAAAGTGGCTTTCGCAACCTGCCACCTTTGCCCTACCCGTCAATAACCCCTTCGCTGCATCGGGGTGTCGTGAGCGTGCCGGGTTCCGGCGCACGTGTGTCCGGAGCCGGATCTCGTGTGTTCAGGCCGGATCACGTGAGTTCGGGCTGACAGGCGGGCGGGGTCTTCACGCGCGTGCGGTGAGAATTCCGGCGATTTCCGCGGGCCGCGAAATGTGCGGGCAGTGCCCGGCGTCGATCTCGATCGCGGTCACGCCGAGCCGGTCCCGGGCGGCCCGGCGCAGCCAATCCGGGCGAAGCGTGCGGTCCCGGGAGGGGACGATCACCGTCGACGGGATCTCCGGCGCGGGTCCGGCGGGATGCGTCGCGAGAACCGCGGGACTGAACAGCCGCAGGCTCTCCAGCGCCCGCCGTTCGGTCTCGGGATCGCAGTCGTGGAAGAGGAACTCGGACGCCTTCGCGGGGTCGGCCGTCGGGTCCACGCCGATCCAGTCCGGTTCGAGCACGGCCATGGCCTCGTCCCGCAGGGTCTTCCCGCCGGCGAAATCGGGGATGTAGGCGGCGATCCACACCATCGCCCGCGCGTCGAGCGCTTCGGCGATCGCGGGAAGCAGTACGCCGGATCCGGAATGGGCCACGACGACCGGCCGTCCGCCGTCGTACTGCTCCCGCGCGTGCTGCGCGTAGCCCTCGATCGGCAGCTCCGCCGGGGTCAAGAGGTCCACGGCGATCGCGCGATGCCTGGCGGCGGTGAGCAACTTGGCCACCCGGTCCCAGCCCGACGGGCCCTGCGTCGTGCCGTGCACGAGGACGAAGTCCATCCCTTCATGCTGGCCTCCACCGCGTGAAGGGTGAAGGCCAGCGAAGGGAGTCGTGACTAGAGCTTCACCGGGTAGACGGGTTCCGGCACCTCGGGCTTGATGCGGTTCTCCACGAAGATGCCGTGCCACAGCATGAACATCAGCAGCGCCCAGAGCTGGCGGCTGCGGTCGTGCTGGCCTTCTTTGTGCTCGTCGAGCAGTGCCAGTGCGGCCTTCTTGTCGATCAGCGCGTCGGTCCGGGAGTCGGAGATGATGCCCTTGGCCCAGTCGTACATCTCGTCGCGCAGCCACAGCCGGATCGGCACCGGGAAGCCGAGCTTGCGCCGGTTGAGCACGTGCCCGGGAATGATCTTCGCCAGTGCCTGGCGCAGCGCGTACTTGCTGGTCCCGTGCGTGAGCTTCTGGTCGACGGGGATGGTCGCGGCGACCTTGAACACCTCGGGGTCGAGGAACGGCACGCGCAGTTCCAGCGAGTTCGCCATGGTCACCTTGTCGGCCTTGACCAGGATGTCGCCGCGCAGCCAGGTGAACAGGTCGACGTGCTGCATCCGCGCGACCGGGTCCCAGCCTTCGGAAACGCGGTACCAGGGAGCGGTGACGTCCTTGAACCCGACGCCCTCCTGGTAGGTGCGCAGCACGGCACGGAGCTGCTCGTCGCGGAAGTTGCGGGCGTTGCCGTAGTAGCGGTCCTCCAGCGACAGCGCGCCCCGCCGCAGCAGGTCCTTCCCGCGGGTGCCCTCCGGGATCTTCGTGGAGACCTTCCCGAGGATCTTGCGCACCCCGCCGGGGATCTTCTCGAACGGCGCCAGCGAGATCGGCTCGTTGTAGACGGTGTAGCCGCCGAAGAGCTCGTCGGCGCCTTCACCGGACAGCACGGCCTTGACGTGCTTACGTGCTTCGCGGGCGATGAACCACAGCGGTACGAGCGCCGGGTCGGCCACCGGATCGTCCAGGTACCAGACGATCAGCGGCATCGCCTCCATCATCTCTTCGGCCGACACCACCCGGACCACGTGCTTCACCCCGATCGCGGCGGCCGTCTCGGCGGCGACGTCGACCTCGGAGTAGCCCTGGCGGTCGAAGCCGCTGGTGAACGCGATGAGGTTCGGGTTGTGCTCCTTCGCCAGCGTCGCGGTCGCGGTCGAGTCGATACCGCCGGAGAGGAACGCGCCGACCGTGACGTCCGGGTCGGAGATCATGTGCTTGCTGACCGAGTCGCGCATCACGTCGGCGATCCGCTCGTACAGCGCGTCCGCCTCCGCCTGGCCGTTGACCGGTTTCGCGGTGAACTGCGGGTGGAAGTAGCGGGTGAATTCGACGTCGCCGCCCGGCACCAGCCGGAACGAGGTGCCGGACTCGACGCGGCGGATCCCGGTGTGCAGCGTCTCGGGCTCCGGCACGTACTGCAGCACCAGATAGTGCTGCAGGGCCGTCTTGTCCAGCTTCTCCTCAACGCCGAGCACGCTCGAAAGCTCCAGCAGGCTCTTCTTCTCACTCGAGAAGGCGACCTTGCCGGGGCCGGCGGAGTAGAACAGCGGCTTGATGCCGAACGGGTCGCGCGCGCCGAAGACGACCTTCTCCTGGGAGTCCCAGATCATGAAGGCGAACATGCCGCGCAGCTTCTTCACCGCGTCGTCGCCGAGGTAGTGGTACGCCGCGACGATCGCCTCGCCGTCACCCTCTGTGGCGAATTTCGCACCGTGTTCGGCGGCCAGCTCGTCGCGCAGCTCTTTGTAGTTGTAGATCTCGCCGTTGAAGTTCAGCGTGTAGCGCTCGGGAGCCTCCGGCGGGCCCCAGATCAGCGGCTGGTGGGCGTGGTCGACGTCGATGAAGGCCAGCCGGTTGAAGCCGTAGACCACCTCGGCGTCGGCCCAGGTGTCGTGCTCGTCGGGGCCGCGGTGCCGCTGGCAGCGCATGGCCGCGTCGACGGCGTCACGGGCGCTCGCAGCGTCGGCTTCGGTCGAACAGATCAGTCCAAGCAGGCCGCACACGTCTAGTTCACACACCTCTTGTTGGCCGAGCGGGGAGAAGGGCCCAGTATGCCGGTGGGCGTGTACCCCCGGATGTGGTGGGGGATACGCGTGTTGGGGTCACCCCTTGGTCAGCGCGGCCCCGTAACTCGGCTAGGCTCCGCGTGAACAAGAAGATCGGTCGAGGAGGCTCTGGTGAAAGGGCAAGGCGCAGTGGGAAATCCAGAGCGCATCCCGGTTAAGCGGGCTGGTCGCGTCGCAGCGCTGGCCGCGCTGGTGATGCTGACCGCGACGGGCTGTTCCGGGGACGAGATCCTCCGCTTCGGCTGGCCTGTCGGGGTGACCCCGCAGGCGCACGACATGCGCACCCTGTGGACGTGGACGGTCGTCGCCGCGCTGGTCGTCGGTGTCATCGTCTGGGCGCTGATCTTCTGGACCGCGATCTTCCACCGCAAGAAGAAGACCGCCGACGGTGCGGAAGAGGAACTGCCCCGCCAGTTCCAGTACAACATCCCGCTGGAGATCTTCACGGTCGTCGTCCCGACGATCATGGTCTGCGTGCTGTTCTTCTTCACCGCGACCACCGAGAACCGCGTGCTCGCCGAGACGGACAACCCGGACGTCACGGTCGACATCGTCGCGTTCCAGTGGAACTGGGAGTTCAAGTACAAGAGCGACTCCAAGAACCACGACGACCCCGAGATCACCACGGTCGGCAGCTCGACCGAGATCCCGTTGCTCGTCCTGCCGACGAACAAGACGATCCAGTACAACCTGCGGTCGGCCGACGTCATCCACTCCTTCTGGGTGCCGGAGTTCCACTTCAAGCGGGACGTCATGCCGGATCCGGAGAAGAACAACCAGGACTTCACCTTCCAGAACTCGATCGACAAGGAAGGTTCGTTCGTCGGCCGCTGCGCGGAACTGTGCGGCACCTACCACTCGGGGATGAACTTCGAGGTCAGGGCGCTGTCGCCGGACAAGTACGCGCAGTACATCCAGCTCCGCGGCACGGTGAACCCGAAGAGCGGCAAGCCGAACACGGCTTCCGAGGCGCTGACGGCGATGAACTGCGGCGACCTGTGCTCGCCCTACGCCGTCACCACCACCCCGTTCAACACCGACCGCACCGCGCGGGTCGCGTCCAACTGACCCGGCTGTTCGAGCCCGAAACAGGAGTGAGGCAACGTCCATGAAGGTCGAAGGACGGATTTTCTTCCTCGTCGCGGTCTTCTCCGTCGTCGTGGCGGGTATCTACGCGTACATGACCGGAACGATGACCCGGGACGGCGTCGAGCCGGTCGGTGTGGTGGCCCTGATCCTCACCGGTGGCCTGGCCTTCCTGGCCGGGAGCTACCTGCAGTTCGTGGCGCGGCGCATCGAGCCGCGTCCGGAGGACCGGGAAGACGCCGAGATCAGTGACGGTGCCGGCGAGCTGGGCTTCTTCAGCCCCGGCAGCTACTGGCCGATCGGTCTCGCGGCGGCCGCCGCGCTGACCGGTGTCGCGCTCGCGTTCTTCCACATCTGGCTGCTCATCATCGCGCTGGGCCTGGTGATCGTCGCCATCGGCGGGCTGGTGTTCGAGTACCACACCGGTCCGAACCACGAGTGACGTTCTGACGCCGAAGCGGCGCCCCGCTCCCCTTGGTGGGAGCAGGGCGCCGTTTTCGCGTTCAGAGGACTAAACGCGGGCGGGGAGCGGTGCTTCGGGCTTGACCGGTCGCTTCGGCGCCAGCGCCGCCGCCAGGACGGCCAGCATCCCCGCGATCTCCGGCCACGTCGGCCGGTGCCCGTAGGCGAGGACGTCCACCACCACCGCGACCACGGGATAGACGTAGGACAGCAGAGCCACCGTCGTGGTCGGCAGCTTGCCGATGCTCGCGTACATCAGGACGTACATCAGCGCGGTGTGCACGGTTCCGAGCAGGACCAGCCACAGCAGCCCCGAGGTGTCCGTGGGCAGCGGCGTGACGAGCAGCGCGGGGGCGAGCACGATCGTCCCGGTCGCCAGTTGGACGGCCGCCAGGACGTGCGGGCGCAGGTGCTTGAGCTGTTTCGCGATGAACGAGGCACCGGCGTAGAGCGCGGCGGCGCCGAGGGCGAGCGCGATCCCCGCCAGTCGTACCGGTTCGCCGTCGGCACCGTGCGCCGACAGTGAGATGAGCGCCACCCCGCCGAACGCGATCAGCGCTCGGACCAGCTGGCTCTTCGCCATCTTCTCGCCGAGGAACGCGGCGGCGAGACCGACCAGCATCAGCGGCTGCGTGTGGTAGACGACGGTGCTGACCGAAATCGACGACAGCGCGTACGAGGCGAACAACAGCACCCAGTTCCCGACCAGGAACAGCCCGCCGAGGACGGCGAGCAGCAGGTCGCGGCGGCTGAGCGTCCACGGGCGGAGCCATCCCCTGGCGGCGCTCCACACCAGGAGCAGCAAGCCGCCGACGAGGCTCCTCGCGAACGCCACGGCGGGCGCGTCTGCGCCGCTTTCGAGGACGACGGCGCCGATCGTGCCGGAGAGTGCCATCGCGGCGGTCCACTGCAACACGGGGTTGTTCTTGTTCATGGCGACCACTTTCGGCCGTGGGGCCGCTTTCAACCAGTGTCAGAGATGACATCGACCGCAAAACTTGTGACACACTGCGCGGATGGATGTGAAGAAGGTCGCGGTGGTGCTCGCCGACCAGGTCTCACCGTTCGAACTCGGCGTCGCGTGTGAGGTCTTCGGCACCGATCGCAGCGCGGACGGCATCGAGGGCTGGGATTTCGCGGTCTGCTCGCCCGGTGGCGAGAACGTCCTGAGCTGGTCCGGATTCGGGCTCGATGGCTTGGAGAGCCTGGACTTCGCGGCGTCGGCCGACCTGCTGATCGTGCCGACCTGCGCCCCGCGCAGCGCGAGCCCGCCGGAACCGGTGCTCGAAGTCCTCCGCGACGCGGCGAGCCGGGGCGCCTGGGTCGCGGGCTTCTGCGCGGGCGTCTTCTCGCTCGGGTACGCGGGACTTCTCGACGGGCGCAACTGCACCGTCCATTGGGTCTACGAGCAGGAATTCCGGTCGCGCTTCCCGACCGCGAAGGTCGACCCGAAGGCGTTGTACGTCGACGACGGTGGAGTCCTCACCAGCGCGGGAACCGTCGCCGCCGTCGACCTGTGCCTGCATCTGGTGCGGGAACTGCGCGGCGTCGCCGCGGCCACCACGCTGGCGCGGCGGATGGTCGCGGCGCCGCACCGGGTCGGCGGGCAGGCGCAGTTCGTGCAGGCGCCGGTGCCCGAGACCGCCGCGCCGGACGACACCGTGCTCGCCGAAGCGCTCGAATGGATCGAGCGGCGGCTGGACCGGCCGTTCACCGTCGCGGAACTCGCCCGGCGCAGCGGTTTGGGGGAGCGCACGTTCCTGCGCCGGTTCTCGGCGGCCACCGGTACGACGCCGCACCGGTGGCTCACCGAACGCCGCCTCGATCGGGCGCAGTCGCTGCTCGAGGAAGGTCGTCTGTCCATTGAGGACATCGCGGTCGCCTGCGGATACGCTTCCGCCGCGGCACTGCGGCATCAGTTCGGCAAGCTGCGCGGGACCAGCCCGAGCGCTTACCGCCGGACGTTTTCCGCGGGCTAGATTTCCTGCCCCACGGTGACATGGACATGGTCGGGGACCTCTTCGTGCCGGTCGCCGACGGTGAGCGTTCCGGTCGGTTCGAACAGCAACAGCGACGCACCGTCCACTGAGGACGGTTTGTGGAAAGTGCCGCGCGGGACGACGAACACGGAGCCGCGGGGGAGCGTGACGACCCGCTCGCCCGTGTTTTCGCGCAGCGCGATGTCCAAGGTGCCGTCGAGGACGAGGAAGAACTCGTCGGTGTTCTCGTGAACGTGCCAGACGTGCTCGCCGGCGACCTTGGCGAGGCGGACGTCGTAGTCGTTGACGTGCGCGACGATCCGCGGGCTCCAGATCTCGTCGAAGCCGGCCAGCGCGGTGTCCAGATCGATCGGTTGCTTGCTCATGATCCGATCCTGGCCGCTGGACCACCGGAGCGGTGAGTGCTAGGAATCGCATATGTCGCATGATTTCTCGCACGAGGTCGCCGTCCTGGTGGACGAGGGGTCCAACCCCTTCGAAATGGGGGTCGCGACCGAGCTCTTCGGCCTGCGGCGGCCGGAACTGGATCGCCCCTGGTACGGCCTCACACTGTGCGCCGCCGAGCCGTCCGTGCGCATGCACCTGGGGATGTTCACCCTCACCGGCATCGCCGGACTCGAAGCCGTGGAGACCGCCGACACCGTGATCGTGCCGAACCGGCCCGATCCGGAAGGTCCGGTCCGGGAGCCGGTGCTGACGGCCATCCGCGACGCGGCCGCGCGGGGAGCCCGGCTGGTGAGCTTCTGCACCGGCGCCTTCACCCTCGCGCGGGCGGGCGTGCTGGACGGACGGCGCGCGACGACCCACTGGAAGTGGGCGGGACTCTTCCGCGAGCTGTATCCCGAAGTCCTGCTGGAGCCGGACGTCCTCTTCGTCGACGACGGCGACATCCTGACCGCGGCGGGCAGCGCGGCCGCGCTCGATCTGGGCCTGCACCTGATCAGCCGCGACCACGGCGCCGAGATAGCCAACGCGGTGAGCAGGCGGCTGGTGTTCGCCGGGCACCGCGACGGTGGCCAGCGACAGTTCGTCGAACGCCCGCTGCCGCCGGTGCCGGACACCTCGCTGGCGCCGATACTCGCCTGGGCGCGCGAACGGCTGGACCACCCACTGACCGTCGCCGACCTCGCCGCGCGGGCGGCGGCCAGCCAGGCGACGCTGCACCGGCGGTTCCGCGCCGAACTGGGGACCACGCCGCTGGCGTGGCTCACCACCGAACGGATCGCGCTGGCGTGCCGGCTGATCGAGCGCGGTGAGCAGCGGCTGGATCGGGTGGCGCGGGCGTCAGGCTTCGGTACCGCTGCGAACCTGCGTACGCAGCTTCGGCGGGCTACGGGACTGACGCCTACGGCTTACCGGGCGCGGTTCAGTACCGCTTCGTAGTCGGTCGCCTGTGCAATGAAAGGCCCCTTCATTGCGAAATTTGCAATGAAGGGGCCTTTCATTGCACGTCGTGAGTGGGACGCGATGGGCCTCTTCGCCGACCACGGACTCCCTGGAGCAATAGAACTCCCGTGCCATGAAAGGTCCTTTACTTGCAAAATTTGCAAGTAAAGGACCTTTCATGGCACGGGAGGAGGGGCGGAGGTGCTCGGCGGGGGACCGATGTCATGAAAGGGTCGTTCAGGACAAAAAACGTCCTGAACGACCCTTTCATGACACTTACGCGAGAGAGAGCTGTCAGGCGAAGGCGATCCACCGGTTCAGCAGGTCGGCCGCCGCACCCGAATCGACGGCCGAGGCCGCCCGGGCGAGCCCGGCGGCCAGGTCGTCTTCCAGCGAGCCCGAGAACCCGGTGAAAGCCGCCAGCGCGGCCGCCGAGTTGAGCAGCACCGCGTCCCGTACCGGCCCGGTCTTCCCGGCCATCACCTGCCGGAACACCTCGGCGTTGTGCGCCGCGTCGCCGCCGCGCAGGTCTTCCGCGGTCGCGCGGGCGATGCCCAGCGACGCGGGGTCGAAGCTCCGCTCGGTGATCTCGCCGCCGGAGACCACCCACACCGAACTCGTGGTCGTGGTGGTGATCTCGTCCAGCCCGTCGTCGCCGCGCACGAGCAGCACGGTCATCCCGCGCCGCGCGAACACCTCGGCGAGCACGCGGGTCTTGTCCGCGTACGCGCAGCCGATCAGCGAACTGCGCGGTTGCGCGGGGTTGGTGAGCGGGCCCAGCAGGTTGAACGTCGTCGGCACGCCGAGTTCACCGCGCGTCGGGCCGGCGTGGCGCAGGGCGGGGTGGAACTTCGGCGCGAAGCAGAAGCCGATGCCCAGTTCGTTCACGCTGCGCTGGACGGTCTCGGGCGGCAAGTCGATGGTGACGCCCAGTTCCTCCAGCACGTCGGCCGCGCCGGACTTCGACGAGGCGCTCCGGTTGCCGTGCTTGGCCACCGGGGCGCCGGCCGCGGCCGTCACCACCGTGGCCATGGTGGAGATGTTGACCGAATTGGACCGGTCGCCGCCGGTGCCGACGATGTCCACCGACGGCCTGTCGATCGTCACCCGTTTGGCGTGCGCCAGCATGGCGTCGGCCATGCCGGAGATCTCCGCCGGTGTTTCACCCTTCGCGCGCAGCGCGACGGCGAACCCGGCGATCTGGGAGGGCGTCGCCGCCCCGCTCATGATCTGGTCCATCGCCCACGCGGTGTCCTCCTCGGACAGATCCGCGCGCGCGATGAGCTGGTTGAGCAGGGACGGCCAGCTCTTGGCGGCCGCGCTCATCGGCTCAGCCGTGCACGGCCGGCACCCGGCGGGCGCGCAGCACGTCGGCGACGGTCTCGGCGGCCGTCAGCGGGTCGAGCGGGTGGACGAGCACCGCGTCGGCCTGCGACCAGGTCGCGAGCCAGCGGTCGTCCTTGCGCCGGACCGAAACCACGATCGGGGGGCAATCCTCGATCTCGTTCTTCAGCTGGCGGGTCAGCCCGATGCCGCCCGTCGGCTGCGCCTCGCCGTCGAGGATGGCCAGGTCCACGTTGCCCGCGTCCATCTCGACGAGGACCTCGGAGATGCCGGAGGCCTCGGTGTAGTCCACCCGGCCGAGGTCGGCGGCGGGCCTGCGGCCGACGGCGTTGATGATCGCCTCGCGCACCTCCGCCTTGTGGCTGAACACCAGGATCCGCATCGCCTGCTCGCCCATGAGCGCGCCTCCGCCTCGTCTAGTCATGTCGACCCCGCGATGTTATCCGCCATGACCGACATCACGTGGACGCACCCGACGGCTGGAGCGCGTCCCAGCCCAGCGAATCGCCGCCGAGCCGCTGCGCGAGGCCCGCCATCCGTGACCGTTCCTGCGCGCAGTGCAGCGCGTCGAGGGTCTGGACGCGCACCGCGTGCGTCAGGGTGAAACCGCCGTCGGGGCCCTGTTCTCGCAGCTCCCAGCCGTCCTGGGCGAGGATCGATGTCGCCTCCGCCACCTTTTCGGGCGGCAGTTTCAAGTGGTGGCGCAGGATCGCGGGCGCTTCGGCGACCCAAGCGGGTGATCTCGCCAGCACCGAAGAATCCGCCTCGGCCGGGTCGAAAGCCTCCGCGACGATCTCCACGCCGGGCGTGTCGACGGTCAGACCTGGGAGCTTCGGCTTCTTGACCAGGTCACGAAGCCGATCTAGTAAACCCATGAGTAGCCCTGTTCCCACTTTCGTTCAGATGTGACCCGACACGCACGCGACTTGCCGTGGACCCACCCGGCGGGCCCCGTGCGTGAGAGGACATAATGCGACGCGTGACAACGGCAGCTCCCACCATCAGCCAGCGGGTCCACTCGCTGAACCGGCCGAACATGGTCAGTGTCGGCACCATCGTGTGGCTGTCCAGCGAACTGATGTTCTTCGCCGGACTGTTCGCCATGTTCTTCACCGTGAAGGCGCAGAACGCGTCCGGCCAGTGGCCGCCGCCGCTGCACGGTGAGCCCTTCCACCTGAACATCGCGCTGGCGATCCCGTTCACCGTGATCCTCGTGGCGTCGTCGTTCACCTGCCAGTTCGGTGTGTTCGCCGCCGAAAAGGGTGATGTGTTCGGCCTCCGCCGCTGGTACATCATCACGTTGATCATGGGCGCGATCTTCGTCGGCGGCCAGGGTTACGAATACATCAACCTGATCCACGAGGGGCTGACGATCCCGTCCGGCGCGTACGGCACGGTCTTCTACCTCGCGACCGGGTTCCACGGCCTGCACGTCATCGGCGGGCTCATCGCGTTCGTGTACTTGCTCATCCGCACCAAGCTGAGCAAGTTCACCCCGGCTCAGGCCACCTCGGCGATCGTCGTGTCGTACTACTGGCACTTCGTCGACATCGTGTGGGTGGGCCTGTTCGCGGTGATCTACATCCTTCCGTGAACGAAGCCGCCACCACGACCTATCGGCCTGAACTGACAGCAAGGGTTGCCGCAAGATGACCTCCAGCAAGAACAACACGGAGCGCCGCTTCCGCAAGCGGTCGAAGGCACGCAGGCGGTTCGCCGGCGCGCTGGCGCTCGGGATCGCGCTGCTGAGCGTGGGCGGGTTGTACGCCGTTTTCGCCCCGGAGCCGCAGACCGCGCAGGCGCAGGGCGAATCCGCCCTCCTGCGCGAGGGCGAGAAGCTCTACAACAACACGTGTATCGAATGTCACGGGCCGAAGCTCGAAGGTGTCACCGACCGTGGCCCGAGCCTCATCGGCATCGGCGACGCGGCCGTGTACTTCCAGACCTCCACCGGCCGTATGCCGGCGGTCCGCCAGGAAGCCCAGGCGCAGCGGAAGCCGCCGAAGCTGTCCGAGGCCGAGATCAACGCCCTGGGCGCCTACATCCAGGCCAACGGCGGTGGCGCGCAGCGCCCCACCGAGAAGGGTGACGCGCTGCGCGGCGAGGACGTCGCGCGCGGCAGCGAACTCTTCCGCCTCAACTGCGCCTCCTGTCACGGCTTCACCGGCCGCGGCGGCGCGCTCTCCTCGGGCAAGTTCGCCCCGAACCTGGACCCGGCCACGGAAGAGCAGATCTACACCGCGATGCTCACCGGGCCGCAGAACATGCCCAAGTTCTCCGACCGGCAGCTGTCGCCGGAGGAGAAGAAGGACATCATCGCGTTCGTGAAATCCGTTAGTGACGGGAAGAACTCCCCTGGCGGTAGCTCGCTCGGCGGTCTTGGCCCGGCCTCGGAGGGCGCGATCGCGTGGATCGTCGGGATCGCCGCGCTGATCGGCGTGACGTTGTGGATTGGATCGAAGGCATGAGCGCCGAAGGGCCGAAGCCGCCGACAGAGGCGGAATTGGCGGACATGGATCGCGACCAGCTGGTCAAGCTGGGTACCGCGCTCGACGGGGTCGAGATCATCGAATACCCGACGCCCTGGCCGGTCGAGGGGACGAAGGCGGAGAAGCGCGCCGAGCGCGCTGTCGCCCTCTGGTTCGTGCTGGCCGCGCTGTCCGGCCTCGCGTTCGTGGTCCTCCTCGCGTGGCCGCACTGGTTCGAGTACAAGGAGCCGGGCAAGACCGGCTACACCATGTACACGCTGTACACGCCGCTGCTCGGGGTCACGCTCGGCGTCGCCGTGCTCGCCATCGGTGTCGGCGCCGTCCTCTACACCAAGAAGTTCATCCCGGCCGAGGTCTCGGTCCAGGAGCGCGGGGACGGCGGGTCGAAAGAGGTCGACAAGGCCACCATCCTCGCCCAGCTGGCCGACTCGGGCAGCCGCAGCACCATCGCGCGCCGTTCGATGATCAAGCGGTCCGCGGGTGCCGGTGCCGGTGTGCTAGGCCTCGCCGTCGCGGCGCTGCCGATCGCGTCCTTCATCAAGGACCCGTGGAAGGACACCGAGAACCGCGACTCCCTGTGGCACTCGGGCTGGAAGAAGAACTTCCCGGACGAGGTCGTCTACCTGCGCCGCAACACCGGCCGTCCGCACGAGATCTCCCTGGTCAAGGCCGAGGACCTCGACGCGGGCGCGATGGAGACGGTGTTCCCGTACCGCAAGTCCGAAGAGCACGACGAGCACGCGCTGTCGGCCGCCTTCAAACGCGTCGACAACCCGGTCATGCTGATCCGCCTCCGCCCGACCGACGCCGCCAAGGTCGTCAAGCGTCAGGGCCAGGAGGACTACAACTTCGGCGACTACTACGCGTACACGAAGATCTGCAGCCACGTGGGCTGCCCGACCTCCCTGTACGAGCAGCGGACCAACCGCATCCTCTGCCCCTGCCACCAGTCCCAGTTCGACGCGCTCCACTACGCCAAGCCGATTTTCGGGCCGGCGACCCGGCCGTTGGCCCAGCTTCCGATTACAGTGGACTCTGAGGGCTACCTGATCGCGCGCGGAGACTTCAACGAGGCCGTCGGACCGGCCTTTTGGGAGCGTAAGTCATGAGTTCACTCACCACCCCGACGAAGGGGACGAACCCGGTCGAGAAGGCCGCGGGCGCTGGTGCGAAGTGGGCCGACGACCGGTATCACCTGGCCAAGGGCATGCGGCACCAGCTCAACAAGGTGTTCCCGACGCACTGGTCGTTCCTGCTCGGCGAGATCGCGCTCTACAGCTTCATCATCCTGTTGCTGTCGGGTGTCTATCTCACGCTGTTCTTCGACCCCTCCATGGAGGAGGTCGTCTACAACGGCAGCTACACCGGCCTGCAGGGCGTCGAGATGTCGCGGGCCTTCGCGACCACGCTGGACATCTCGTTCGACGTCCGCGGCGGTCTGTTCGTCCGCCAGCTGCACCACTGGGCCGCGCTGATCTTCGTGGCTTCGATGATGGTGCACATGTTCCGGATCTTCTTCACCGGCGCGTTCCGCCGCCCGCGTGAGGCGAACTGGGTCATCGGTGCGCTGCTGCTGGTCCTGGGCATGTTCGAAGGCTTCTTCGGCTACTCGCTCCCGGACGACCTGCTCTCCGGTACCGGTATCCGCGCGACCCTGTCGGGCATCGTGCTCTCGGTGCCGGTCATGGGCACCTGGATCCACTGGGCGCTGTTCGGCGGGGAATTCCCCGGCAACGAGATCATCCCGCGCCTGTACACGATCCACATCCTGCTGCTGCCGGGCATCATGCTCGGCCTGGTGGCCGCGCACCTCGCGCTGGTCTGGTACCAGAAGCACACGCAGTTCCCCGGCGTGCGCCGCAAGGAGACCAACGTCGTCGGCGTCCGCATCATGCCGGTCTTCGCGCTCAAGGGCGGTGCGTTCTTCGCACTGGTCACCGGCGTCATCGCGCTGATGTCGGGCCTCTTCCAGATCAACCCGATCTGGAACATCGGCCCGTACAACGCGGCGCAGGTCTCGGCGGGTTCGCAGCCGGACTGGTACATGGCCTGGGCGGACGGCATGCTGCGGATCTGGCCCGCGTGGGAGCTCTACCTCGGGAACTACACGGTCCCGGCGGTGTTCTTCCCCGGCGCGGTCGGGATGCCACTGCTGATCGGCCTGCTGGTGATGTACCCCTGGATCGAGCGAAAGCTGTCCAAGGACACCGCTCACCACAACCTGCTGCAGCGTCCTCGCGACGTCCCGGTGCGAACCTCGCTGGGCATCATGGCCCTGACGTTCTTCGCGGTCATCATGCTGTCGGGCTTCAACGACATCATCGCGTTCGCCTTCGACATCTCGCTGAACGCGACGACGTGGGCGGGCCGGATCGGTGTCCTGCTGCTGCCGCCGATCGCGTACTACATCACCTACCGGATCTGCCTCGGCCTCCAGCGGGCCGACCGCGAGGTGCTCGAGCACGGTGTCGAAACCGGCATCATCAAGCGCCTGCCGCACGGTGAGTTCATCGAGATCCACCAGCCGCTCGGCCCGGTGGACGACCACGGCCACGCGATCCCGCTCGAGTACCAGGGCGCGTCGGTGCCGAAGAAGATGAACAAGCTCGGCTCGGCGGGGCACGCCGTCGCCGGTTCGACCTGGTCCCCGGACCCGGTCGAGGAGACGATCGCGCTGGAGCGCGCCCGGTCCAACGGGCACGGCAACGGCAAGGTCGACGACATCGGTGGCGAGCCTTCGGAGGAGCGCAAGGAGATCACCTCCGGGCACTAGCTCGTCGGATACGTGTGAAGGCCCCCTTCCCTCGGCTCAGCCGAGGGAAGGGGGCCTTCACACGTTGAAGCGTCAGCCGGTGACCTTGAGCTCCAGGGGACGCATGTCGTCGTCGCTCGGGACGACGGTCAGGCCTGCGGCGGTGAGGACGGCGGTGAGCGCCGTCCGCATCGCCGCGTGGACGGCGATCTGCTGCCGCACCCGAGGATTCTCCTTGTCGCCGGCCACCAGGAACCGAAAGGCCTCATCACGCCAAGGCCTTGCCACCACCCAGTCGACCCAGACCCCGCAGGCACCCTCGAAGACGTCCACCTCGATCACGGCGCCTCCGGCGTCCCGGTGATCGTCCGGATCAGGCTCGACGATCACCGGGAATCCCGCCGCCCGCAGCACGGCTTCGGTCCGGTCGCCCAGAGCGAGCAGCCGTTCCTGTTCGGCGGGATGGACGCGGCGGAGCGAAGTCATCCGCCTGCTCCACTGCCCACCAAGACGCGCTGTTCCGCTTCGGCGGCCGTCGCCGAACCGGGGAAGAGGCCGCGCCTCTTGTAGGACTTCTTGATCATGTCGATCAGGCTCCCCTTGTAGATCTTGTCGATCTCGGGATCACCGGTCCACGGTACCGAGAAGGACGTTTTGAGGTCGGGCGCCATCTTGCTGACCCAGTCCCGTTTGCAGTCGGGGCACGGTTCGCGTTCGCTGTAGAGGCCCTTGATGTTCTTGGGGTCGAAACCCTGCTCGATGACCTGCTCGACGATGTGCTGCTCGGAGTGGCGGCCGGCGTCGTTGCTGTTGCCCGCCACGTAGCCGTCGGGGAGCTTCCCGTGCGGGTCCTTGTAGCCGGGGAGATAGGCGACGGCGACGTTCCGGCTCGTTCCGTAGCCGTTTCCGATCCGGTAGTCGAGCGCGATGCTCGGCAACGTTCCCCCGTTGTCACCGTGATCCACGAGCCCACAGGTGAAATCGGGGATGTCCGCGGCTTTCGCGGTGGCCGGTACCTGGCTGATCCGGTTGCACCATTTGCGGATGGCGTTGAAGAGCGGTTTGACCTTGTCCGCGACCTTGCGGAAGATCGCGGACTTGTTCAGGAACTTGGAAATGTTCTGGATGATCTTCACGACCGCCGAAGCCACCTTGGGCAGCTTCAGGAAGACGACGACGATCGACGCGACGTTGACCACGGTCCAGATGCAGGCTTCGATGTTGCCTTCACCGAAGCACCGCTCCGCGTCGCGCCAGCCGATCACCTCGAGCAGGACTTCGGCCCCGATCTCCACCAGGAACGACGTCACACTGCCGCCGTTCTTGGACTGCTCCGCGGCCTGGCGGTACTCGTCCAGCAGCATCCGCCCGAATTCGGTCGTCGAGAGCATGGCGATTTCTTCTTGGGACAGATCGGGCAGCCCGGCGCCCGTCTCCTCTGCCGCGCGGCGTCTCGCTTCCTCTTCCTCCTTGCGTTGCTGGTCCTCCGCGCGGTCGGCGGCTTGCTGGGCTTCGGTCGCGCTCTGCCGTGCCCGTTCCGCGGCGGCGGCCGCGTTGCGCGCGTGTTCTTCGGCCCGGTCGGCCGCCGCCCTGGCTTCCGCCGCCGAGGCTTCGGCTGCGGTCGCCGCGTCCCTGGCGAGTTGAGCGTCCCGTTCGGCACGCGACGCCGAGTCCCTCGCCGCCTGTGCATCACGTTCGGCCGCGGCGGCGTTCCGGCCGGCGATGGCGGCGTCGGCGTTGGCCTCGTTGGCCGCCGCACGCGCGGTTTGCGCGTCGGCGCGGGCGGCCGCGTCCGACGCGTTCGCCCGCTCGCCCGCGGCGCGAGCCAGCGCGCCTTCGGCCGCGGCCGCGGCTGCCGCTTCCTGCGCTTCGGCCGCCGAGTTCGCCGCTGCGGCGGCTGATGCCGCTGCCCGCGCAGCCGCTTCGAACGCGGGTTTCACCTCTTTCTGCGCCCGAGCAGCGGCTTCGGCGGCCCGATCTGCCGCCAGCCTCGCTTCGGTGGCCCGGTCGCGGGCCGCTTGCGCCTGCTCGGCTCCGACCGCCCTGGCCTGGTTGGCGACCAGGATGGCGAAATCGGCGTCGAGGTCCGAACCCGCGTACGGCGCGACGACGGTGATCGCCCGGTTGGCCGGATCGGTGATCGCGCTCGACGACGACCGCGCGGCGGTGGACGCCCGCAGGGCGATATCCGCTTGCGTGGCCGCGGAGACCGACTCGGTGAACGCCGCGTCGGCCTCGGCGCGGGTACGCTCCGCCGCCATCAGCGAACGCATCGCCTCGCCGGCCGCTTGTTCCGCGAGCTGAACCGCGTTCCGTGCCGCCTCGGCCGCCTTGGTCTCCTCGGCGGTCGCCTCGGCCGCCTTCACGTTGGCTTGGGTGGCGTGGTGATGGGTCTCCGCCGCCGAGGACTCGGCCCGGTTCGCCGCGTGGTTGGCCGCGGAGGCGGCGGCACGGGCTTCCTGAGCCGCGGCGCGGGCCCGTGCCGCCGCTCGGGTCGCTTCGCCCGCCGCTTGCCTCGCGACCACGGCGGCGCCGGTCGCCCGGTTGGCGGCGTCGCGGGCCGCGGTGGCCGCGGCGGTCGCGTTGTTGGCCTCGTTCCGCGCCGCACTGGCGGCGTTCTTCGCGTCGGTCTCCGCCGCGGTGCCCCGTGCGGCGGCTTCGGCCGCGTTCAGCGCTTCCGCCTTCGCCTGCGCGGTCTGCTTCAGCCGTTCCGCGGTGAAGGCGGCGTCGCGAGCGGCTTTCGCCTTCCCTTCTTCGCCCACCGCCCGCTGTTCGGCTTCCCCTGCGAGCCGTTCCTGTTCCTGCGCGCGGAGGTTGGAGTCGTTGGCGATGCCGGCTTGACGCTGGGCTTCGCCGCGGTGACGACGTGCTTCCGCGGCCGCTTGGTCGGCACGCTGACGGGCGGCGGCCGCGTTGGCCCGCTCGGCCTCGGCGACCCTGCGGGCGCTCTTCGCCCTGTCCCGCTGCCGTTCCGCTTCTTCGCGATGCGCGCGGGTGCGTTCGGCCGAGGCCCTGGCGGCGTTGGCCGCGGCTTCGGCCGCTTCGCGAGCCTGCTTGGCCCGGACGGCCGCGTCCTTGGCCGCCACCGCCTGCACTCGTGCCGCTTCCGCCACCTGTGCGGCAGCGACCGCGTGCTCTTCGGCGTGCAGACCCCATTGGCGAGCCTGCTCGGCGTGTTTCTCGGCGCGTTCCTGGGCGTTGCGTGCCTGGTCGGTGGCTTCGGTGGCGTCGATCGCGTGCTGTGCGGTCTCCGAGGCGTGGACCGCCGCCTGCCCGGCCGCGCTCATGCCTCTCGCCATGTCGGCCCACTGAGTCCCGTAGGGGAGTCCGACGGCGACGAGTTCGGCGGCCTGGACGCCGGCCTGCTCGGCCGCGCGCACGCCATCGGCCGCGGCGTCGCGGGCGTTGCCGACCTGACGGGCGGCCTCGGCCTTGACCAAGGTGAAGGAGTCGGGAGGGTGGTTGCCCGCCGCGTCGTTCGCGTCCAGGATCTGCTTGGCCTTGCGGGCTTCGTTCCCCGCGAGCACCATCGCATTCGCGATCCGCTGGAGCGCGCGCAGCGCGTCCCCGTGCGCCACCATCAGGTTCCGCCGCGCGGTCATCGCCCGCGCGGCCCGCTTGGCGAGGTCGCTCAGCTGCTCGGCGGCCCGTGCCGCGGCCTCCTGATCACGGATCTGCTTTTCCCGCTCTTCGGCGTCACGTTTCGCCGCGGCGAGGTATCCGGTGTTCAGGAACTCCGCGATCGCCGCGTCACCCGCGTCGAGCGCGGCCTGTGCCGCCGTCTTCACATGGTGCCCGGCGACGCCGAGCAGTGCCGTGACCCTGGCGCGCAGCTGCTCGGCACGTGCCTGGCCGCCCGCCGCGATCTGTGCGTCGCGCTCCCTCGCGATCTCCTTGCCGTAGGCGAGGAACTGCTCGCGGTCGGTATCGCTTCCCGCGAGGACTCGGTGGACCTCGGCGTTGAAGATCGGCCCGCCGGTACCCGCCATCGCCTGGATGGTGACCCGGTTCTGGCGCGCGGTCTCGGCTTCCCGCGCCGCGGCCCTCGCCTTGGCGGCGTCGAGGCCGGTTTCGAGGAATTCGTGCAACGCGGCTTCGGTGCCCGCGTCGAGCGCCGCGCGCGCGGCCTCACGTACTTCGGGCTCCTCGGCCAGCTCGGCGTGATCGGCGATGATCTGTCGGACGACGGGACTGCCCACCAGGGCGGGTACGCCCGATCGGCCGTCCCAGCTGCGGTACGGGTCTTCCGGCAGGGGACGGGCCGGGGACGTCGGTGGTGGCGTGGTCGGTGGTGGATCGTCGGCCGCGACCGCGGGCGCCGGGTGAATCAGCCCGGCGAGTACGGCGGTGGCCAAGAAGACAAGGAACGTTCTCAGTAGATATCTCGTTCTCGACATCAGAACCCCCAGGTATCGGTGAAAAGAACTACTGCGGGGTGAATGAGGTGCCTTGCCGGTGTACCCGGCAAGGCACCTCGGAATTGTCAGTTGTAGTACTCTTTCGCGCCTTCGGCCGCGGTGTGTTCGATCCTTCCGTTCTGGAAGTAGCTCACGCGTTTACCGGGTACGCCGGGGAAATCCATTTCGTCGGAAGTGGGATAGCCGAGCCTGCTTCGTTCGTATTGCAGTGCCGCCCACCGATCGAAAATGGCCCCGTAGATCAGCTTCGGGCCGATGCTCGGGTGGTACCAGATGCCTCTGGGGCCGGCGAACAGGTTGCGCATGCCCTTCCCGTCGGGCAGGTATCCGGTGTCCCCGCTGGGGAGGTATCCCGGAATGTTCCGGCCGCCGGATTCGAGGTACTTGTTGAGCAGGGGGTCCATTATCCGAACCACGCCGTGCTGGGCAGACCAGAAGGCGCCGCCCTTCTGGAAGCGTTTGTACCGGATGCCGTTCAAGATGTTTTCCGGCTGGGTCTGCGGGCCGAGGCCGTTCCAGCCCCACCAGTCCTCGTTGAGCCAGCGCTCGTCGATCTTCGTGGTGATCGCAGGATTGGGACCGACGGGAATCCAGCTGATGTCGGCGGCGAAGTTGCCGTCGGTGTCGAAGTTGTTCTCCTTGCTCTGACCGTTGGCCGCCCAGAGCTCGCCCCAGTACTGTCGCAGGAAGCGGCCCGGATGCGCCTTCGCCTCCAGCGTCACGTTGGTCGGATTGCCGTCCCTGCCCGCCTTGGCGCACCAGGTGGCGTTGAGTTTGTAGACGTCGGTGCCGTCGTTGCCCGCCAGCTGGACCCGCAGGTTGGGCGCGATGCGCAGGTAGCTGCCGACCCGGGTGGCCGATTCGAGCGAGAAGCAGTTCGGGTCGGCGAGCCCGGGGACGATCTTCCAGGTGGCGTCGCCCAGTGGTGCGGTGACGACATTCGACGGCTGGGTTCCCGGGGTGGCCCAGGCATCGCCGCCGGCACTGCGGACGTGCCAGCCTCGCCGCCCGGCGGTGACTCCGGCGAACGCCTGTTCCAGCACGGTGTACTGGCCCTTGGCGAGGAAGTCCTTGACCTGGTCCCAGGTCCCGTTCGCGGCGACGTCGCCCGCCGCCGCGGCGAGCCGGGGACGGAGCCTGCTCGCGTCGGCCTTGGCCTTGATGTCGCGGACCTTTTGCCGGTCGGCCTCCTCCCGCTCCCGCAGGATCCTGGCGTCGTCCCTGGCGCGGGCCTCGGCGACCCCGGTCCTGATGTAGCGGTCCCAGTCGGCCGCCACCCCGGCGAGGGCAGCGATGGCCGCGTCCTTGATCTCGCGGTGCACGGGGTCGGCGAGTTCCGGGGTCTTGAGCAGCTCGCGGATGAAGTCGTCGTCGGCGAGGTCGAGCCAGGCCGCGACGGCGATGACGGGAACCTTGTCGCAGGCGTCCTTCTTCGCCATCCTGGCGGCTTCCCTGCGGGCGGCTTCCTGGTTCTCCTGGTTCAACCGGTCGAGGTAGTCGAGCTGGTCCTGGTGATTCAGCGCCCGGATCTTGTTCTCGATGAAGTCCTTCCACACCGCCGCGTCACCGCCGAACGCGTCGAAAGCGCCCTGCTTGAGTTTCGGCTGTTCCGGCTTCGCCTTCTGGTACACCTTGTAGATGAACATCTGATCGTTGTCGTTGAGCATGACGTCGTCGAAACCGACGATGTCGGCGTCGATCAGGATCTCCCGGCGCAGCTGGACGATGCGGTCCCAGGCCTCCTGACGACGCTGCCGTTCGACGCGGTCGCGGGCGGCGAAATCGAAGACACCGGTGCGGATGAACGCCGTGGCGTCGGGGGCGGCGTTGTTGTCGAGCATGACCTTGTAGACGCGGTAGGCCTCGGCCTTGGTGACCGGGAAGTTCGTCGCGTTGATCTTGTCGTAGACCTTGAAGACGAAATTCATGTCGGTGGCTTCGCGCCATTCCTTGGTGGCTTCACCGACTTCGATCTCGAAAACCGCGCGCACCTTTTCGGTTTCGGTTGCGCTCGGCAGTTCGGCCGCGGCGGCGTCCGGGCTTTCGCGGGGAACCGGTGCCTCGGGGGCCGACGGGGCGGGCGCCTCGACGGTCGGGCTCGACGGTGCCGGGGGAGCGGCGTACCCGGTGGCCGGGGTGAACAGGCCGCACAGCACGGTCGCGGCGGTCAGGACGGCGATACTTCCGGCTGGTCGTCTGCCGACGATCAGTGATCTTCGCATTTCGCATACCTTTGTTCGGACGAAAAGGTCAGCCGGGGGCCAGGGAGCGTTTCCCAGGCCCCCGGCTGGAGCAAGACGGACTCGGTCAGCCGACGGACATGAACACGAGGATTTCGTGCGTGCTGGAGTTCCAGGTCATGTAGCCGTGCTCGAAATTGCTCTGGCGGCCGATGGGGATGGTGAACTCGTCGCTGGTCGGGAAACCGAGCCTGCCGTTTTCCGCGCCGAGTGAATTCCACCGGTCGCGAATGGAGCCCATCACGAATTTGGCTCCGGTCGACGGCGTCCAGTAGATCGCCATGTTGTGGCCGTGGAAGTTGATCATCGACCGGTTGGTCCCGTTGAGCTGGTTGGTACTCGGCAGCAGCCACTTGTGCCCGCCGAGGCTCAGGTACCGGGTGAGGATCTCGCCGTTGATGAACTTCGCGCCGGTCTCCGGGCCCCAGTACAGGCGGCCGTTGGTGAATTCACGGAACCGGACACCCGCGTCGTGGATTTCCGCCGCCTTCGGATTACCGGCGAGCCCGCGCAGGCCGTCGTTGTTGAACCAGTCCAGCATCAGCGGCGTCGACACCTCGGGATTCGGTGCGACCACCCGCCAGTGCGAGTCCTCGACGAAGAGCCGGTCCGTGTCGAACCAGTTCCCGCCACCCTGCTGGGCGATCCAGAGCTGCGCGTCGATATGCCGCATGATCCGGCCGGGGTGCGCCTTCGACTCCAGCTGGACCTCGCCGCCGTTGCGCCGTGGGCACCAGGTGGCGTCCTTCTTGAACTGGTCGGTGCCGTCGTTGCCGTGCAGTTTGACCCGCAGATCCTGCTGCCGCAGGTAGTTCCCGGCGCGGTCGGTGGACTCCAGGGAGTAGCACAGCGGATCGGCGAGCCCGCTCGCCACCTTCCAGGTCGCGTTCGGCAACGGCTTGGTTCCGTCGGTGCCGGGGTTCCCGGTGGTGATCCACGCGTCGCCCCCGCCGGTGTGGACGTGCCAGCCCCGGACGCCGGGGGTGTAGGTCCCGAACGACTGGGTCAGCACCTCGTACTGGCCCGTGCGCAGGAACGTGATCACCGCGTCGCGGTTGCCCGCCAGCGCCGCGTTGGCCGCCGCGACCAGCCGCGGCCGGAGCCCGCTGTTCTCCGCGCGGACCTTGAGCTGCCGGACGGCGTCCCGGTTGGCCTGGTCTTCCTGCGCTTCACGGCGGGCCTTGTCCCGTCCGGCCGCCGCCTTGAGCCCGGTGTCGATGAACGCCTTCCACACCGCCGGGTCCGTGCTGCGGGAGGCGCGCTCGGCCGCGTCCTTGACCTCGATGTTCGCCGGGTTGGCCAGTTCGGGCAGCCGCAGCAGCTCACGGACGAAGACGTCGTCCTCGGCGTCCAGCCAGACGTTCTGGAAGGTGGCCGGGATCTCGGCGACGGCGGTGCGCCGCTTGATGTCACGCTCTTCCCGGGCCGCCTTCTCGGCGTTCTCCTGCCGGAGGCGTTCCAGGTGTTCGATGATGTCCTGCTCGGCGAGGTCGAGGATGGTGACCTCGATGAAGGTTTTCCAAACGGCGGCGTCGCCCTTGTACGCGGTCATCGCACCGCTCTGGACCTTGGAGCCGCTCTTGGCCCGGCTGGCGACCTGGAAGACGAAGTTCCGGTCGGTGAGGTCGAGCAGCACGGGGTCCAACGGGATGATGCGGGCGTTCTCCAGCGCCTTCATCCGCGCGCCGATCCGGTCCCGCCGTTCGATGTCCCGGAGGATCTTCTCGTCGTGATCGCGCTGGACGAATTCGTGGATACCGGTCCGGATGAACGCCGAGGCGTCGGCGACGGTGAGACCGTAGATCCGAGACGCTTCCGCCTTGGTGCGGGGGAAGGCGTCGATGCTGATCTTCTCGTAGACCTTGAAGACGAAGTTCTTGTCGGACAGCCTCAGCCAATCGTCGGTCGCCTCACCGACTTCGATGGCCTCCACGGCCAGCACCTTGTCCCGCTGTGACGCCGGGGGAACCGTGGTCGACTCGAGGTCGGGTTCCGCGGTGGGCACGGCGGGCGGCACACCCTGGCCGGGTGGTGTTTCGGCCGCACCCGCCGGTGCGCCCATCAGCCCCGCGAACACGGCGGCGACGGCGGCCACCGCGATGCCACGGCTGAGCCATGGCCTTGACATGGACGTTCTTCGCATACCCCAGTCACCTATTCTCGAGAGGAAGCCGCCGCGGGAAACCGGACGGCGGGATGATCAGCTCGGGTTCTTGATCCGCTGCTCGCCTTCGAGGGCCTTCCGCAGCAACGACTCCCAGTACTCGACGTTCTCGCCGGAGAGGGACCGGTTGTCCGTCCAGTCGCCTTCCACCGTCCTCGCGGGGTCGATGATCGCTTTCCAGTTGGGGTTCTGGGCGGCCTGCTGCGCGGCGAGCAGGATGGCATGCCAGGTTTCCGCCTGCCGCTGGGCGAAGTCCCTCGCCTCTTCCCATTTCGACCGCACCGGCGAAACCTCGGTGCCGACCTTGCGCCAGGCGGCCGCGGCCCGGTCACGGGCCTCCTTGCCTGCTTCGCCTTCGATTTCCCGCGCGGCCTTTTCGGCGGCTTCGGCGTCGACGATCAGCTGGGTGATCGTCAGTTGCCACTGGCGGTTCTGGCGCAGCATCTCTTCGCGGAAGGTCTCGATGTCCAGCCGCGCGCCCTGTGCCCAGCCCCAGGCGAAGAAATCGGTCAGGTCGTCGTCGGTCGATCCCTCGCGGACCGCGTAGGCAGCGGCGAATCTCACCTGGGTGCCCGGATCCCGCTCGGCGAGCATTCGCACGTATCGGCGGTCCTCCTCGACGAGGGCACGTTTCTGCTCGCCGAGGTCGGCGCGGAACTTCTGATCCCGCGCCTTCGCGGCTTCGTAGCCGCCACCGTGACAGAACTGTTCCCGTTTGGCCGCGGTCGCCGTCAAGTGGTGGTTCGCCGCGTCGTAGACCTCCGGCGAGTAGGCCCGGAGGTGGGTCTCAAGCAGTCGCCGGAGGAATCGCTTGTTGCCTTCGTCGCGGTTGAGCGCCCGTTGTGTCGCGTATTCGAGCCCGCCGCCGGGATAGCGGAGGAACTCGATGGACGCCGCCTCCGGGTTTTCGCTGAGCAGAGCGATCCACGCGTCCGTCTTCACCGTGCTGTGGACGCTGTACCTGGCGTGGGTCAGGACCTCCCAGCGGGCGATCTCGCCGGGTGTCATCGCCGCGGCCGTGGCGTGCACTCCGGTTTCGGCGGCGAGCCCCGCCGGAACGGCGATCGTCCCGGAGAACAACGCCGCGGCGCAAAGCGCGCAGGACAAAATACGCTTGTACACTCCAAGCCCCCAGTCAGCTTCGGTGCAGGTTGAATTAACGGGGACCCTTCCCGGACGGCGCCGGGAAAGGTGTCGGTGGCAACGGCGTCCGGAATCGGGACCGGAGCCGGCGAGGAATTCGAAATTCTTCGAATCCTTGTCGGGAAAATGCCCGCGCTTACCCGGCGACTGTTTCAGTCGCCGGGAAAGGCTTCGTCAGTGGCCGCGTATCCGGCGGCTTCGGTGATGGATCGGCAAGCCGCTCCCGCCGACGGGCGGTGCGGTGGCTCGCGTGGAGTGAATATGGCGGCGATCGCCGCGATCCCATGACGGATCGATCATCGGTACGTACTCCGGAATCCCCAGTACCGGAATTCCCCCAGTGAAATTCCGATTCTGATCCCACCTAACCGCGACTGGCCGGTTCGCGCAAGATGCACCCCGCTGGTGAAAAAGTCACCGGCGGGGCGGGGTTCTTGTTTTTCCTCAAGCTCCTTCGACGCCGATGTCGAAAGCGGACTCGCTGTCGGCCTTCGAGTACGAGCGGAACGCGATGTGCGTGACCGTGCTCAGCACGCCGGGGACCTTGCCGATCTTCGCCGGGATCAGGTCCGCGAGGTCCTCGTGGGCCGCGACGCGGACCGAGGCGATCAGATCGACGTCGCCCGCGCAGGAGTAGACCTCGCGGACACCCTCGATGTCCGCGATCGCCTGTGCCGCCTCGGGGATGGCATCGGCCTCGACCTGGATCAGCACGATCGCGGTGATCACTACAGCGCCTCCTACGTCAATGAATCCGGTGCCGGAATCCTAACCCGCCACGCGTTCGAGTGCCGTCGCGCTCGACGCCAGGTCGAGCCACTCCTGCCAGCCACCCGCCACGGCGGCGGGTTCCGCCCAGGGCTGCGTCGTGCGCACGAGCCGGACACCCGGGCGGGTCAGCCAGCGCAGGAGGATCTGGATCTCCTCCGGGATCGCGCCGAAGAGCGGACCGGGGCCGGGGATGACCGTCTCCGCCGAGGCCACGAGCATCTCGACCACCGGCATCGGCGGCACCCCGCGCCGGGCGACACCCGCCGACGCGAGCCTGCCGTACCGGATCACGGCCAGTTCCCAGCCGCCTTTCCCGTCCGGCCCGGCGGCGATCAGTTCGGGGATTCCGGCCAGCGCCGACTGACGGTGCGCCCGGCCGACCGCGCGGATCAGCCCGGCCAGCTGATCGCGATGCTGGGCGGCCTGTTCGTAGTGCTCCGCCGCGGAGAGCCGGGCGAGTTGCTCGGCGGCGGCTCGCAGCGGACGTCCGTCCGTTCCGGCGATGAGCCCGGACACCGCCAGCACACTCGGCCGGTACGCCTCGATCGTCTGCTGCCCGGCGCACGGCGCTCCGCAGCGTCCGAGTTCGGCGAGGACACAGGGCGTTCCGTTCGGCGCGGTGGCCGAGATCCGCTGGGTGCACGTCCGCAGCCCCGAGGCGCCGGCGAGGGTGTCCGCGGCCGAGCGGGCGTCGGTCTGGGTGCGGAAGGGCCCCAGCATCCCGTCTCGCGGCATGCGGACCACCGAGAGGCGGGGGAACGCCTCCTCGGTCAGCGCGACCCACCAGGCGTGCCGTGGGTTCTTGGAACGGCGGTTGTACATGGGCCGGTGGGCGGCGATCAGCCGGAGTTCCCGGACCGCGGCCTCCAGCGCGTGCGCGCATTCGACCGCGTCGACCCGTTCGGCCAGCGCGACCATCTCCCGGATCCGTCCTCGGCTCTCCGATCCGGTGAAGTACTGCCGGACCCGGCGGCGCAGGTCGGACGACGTCCCGACGTAGAGGACCTCGTCGCTCGGGCCGCGGAACAGGTAGACACCGGGCCTCGACGGCAGGTGCTCGGCCAGCGATCGTTTGCGGCGCTGGGCCGCCGTCACCTCGGGCAGGTAGTCCAGCAGTTCTTCGAGGGTGTGGACGCCGAGGTTGCCCACGCGTTCGAGCAGTGCGTGCAGGACGTCGACGGTGGCGCGCGCGTCCGCCAGCGCACGGTGGTTCGGCGTCGTGCGCGCCCCGAACAGCGCGGCCAGCGCGGAGAGCCGGTAGCTGGGGGTCTCGTCGCGGGAGATGACCCGGCGGGCGAGCCGGACGGTGCACACGACGGCCGCCTTGGGCCAGCGGTAGCCGTGGCCCTCGCAGGCCGCGCGCATGAAACCGGTGTCGAAGGGGGCGTTGTGCGCCACCAGCACGGCACCGGAGATGAACTCGAGGAACGCGGGCAGCACACGCTCGATGCGGGGAGCGTCGTAGACCATCGCGCTGGTGATGCCGGTGAGCTCGACGATCTGCGGCGGGATCGGCATCCCCGGATTGACGAAGGTGGCGAACTCGCCGACGATCTCGCCCGCGCGGACCTTGACGGCGCCGATCTCGGTGATCCCGTCCGGACCGGGTTTCGTCCCCGTGGTCTCCAGATCGAATACGACGAAAGTGGTGTCCCGCAAAGGGGTTCCGAGCTCGTCGAAGGCGAGTTGCGCCGCGCCGGGCCGCCGTCCGGTGTCCATGGTCGGGCACAGTAGGGGTGGGCACCGACAATCCCGGGAACGCCGCACGCCGTCCCATCCAGCGCGCCCCGAGGCCATGGGGCCTACGCTGGAGCGATGCAACCGCAGCCCGCAGAGCCCGAATCACGCGAGGACGCCACCGGTGGTCCCTCGGGTGTCGTGGCGTCGGCGGGCGCGGACGAGCCGTCCGAAGAGGTACCGGCCGAAGGCTGGACGTCCTTGCCGGAGACCGTGCGGGAGCGGATCGCCGAGCTGGCGGCCGCCGCCGTCGGCAAACTGCCGGTCGCCGACGTGCCGAGGCAGCTGCGCCCGGTCGCGAAGTTCGCCCCGGCGAAACGCGCGAAACTCGGCGGGGCGGCGTTGCTCGCCGCGCTGGGGGAGTCTTCGCAGTTCCGGGTCGCGGTCACCGAATGGCTGCGCGACCACCGCAAGGACGCCCTCGACCCGAACGCCCCCGATTCCGTCGCCGCCGCGGCCGCCGCCGTGCTCCTCGGCGAGGCAGGCGCGGCCGGACGGGTCCGGCTGGTGGCGAAGAACGCCGAGGAGACGGCGTTGCGCGCCGAACGCGATGCCGCGCTGGCCCGCAACCAGCGGCTCGAGAACGAACTGGCCCAGCTGCGCGAAGAGTTGCGCGAGGCCAAGGAGATCGCCGGTGGCGCGCGGGGCGAACGCGAGGCCGAGGTCGAAAAACTGTTGAAGCGCTTGCGAGAGCAAGGTGTCCAGCTGCGTCAGGCCAAGGACGCGGTCGCCGCGGCTCGCGCCGAACTGGAGAGCGGCGGCGCCGAGAGCGCCGCGGAGATCAAGGCGCTGAAGGCCCAGCTGGACCGCGAGAGGCAGCGGGTCGCGGCCGAGCGGGCGCGCGCGGAGAAGGCCGTCACCGACGCCGAGATCGCCCGTCAGTCCGCCCGCGAGGCGCGTCAGGCCGACGAGGTCAGGCTCGGGCTGCTGCTGGACACCATCGAAGGCGCCGTCGGCGGGCTCCGCCGGGAGCTTTCGGTGAGCGCGCGGGGCCAGCGCCCGGCGGACATGGTCCGCGGCGCGACGTCGGGCCTCGGGGCAGGCGGCAAGATCCAGGACGTCACCGCGCTCGACCGGCATCTCGCGCTGCCCAACGTGCACCTGATCGTCGACGGCTACAACGTCACGAAGACCGGCTACCCGGAACTGGCGCTTTCCGACCAGCGCGACCGGCTGATCCACCAGCTTTCCGCGCTCGCCGCGCGGACTTCGGCCGAGGTCACCGTCGTGTTCGACGGCGCCGGTGTGCTCTCCGTGCCCGCGGCCGTGCCGCGCGGGGTACGGGTGCTGTTCTCCGAACGCGGCGTCCTCGCGGACGACGTCATCCGGTCCCTCGTCGCGGCCGAGCCGCCGGGGCGGCCGATGGTGGTCGCGAGCACGGACCGCGCGGTGGCGGACTCGGTGCGGCGCAAGGGCGCGCATCCGGTGCCGTCCGCGGTACTGGTGTCGCGGCTCAGCCGGGTCTGAAGTACATGAAGGACCCCTTCCTTGCGCCTAGGTACAGGAAGGGGTCCTTCATGTACTTCACGCAAGAAGCGCCGCGGGTCACGCAGTAGGTACCTAAGAGGAGGCTCGCCAGAACCGTCCTTACTGCTCACGAGGTCCAGTACCGGCGATTTCACGTGACCGACCGGACGACACACGTGATCCGGCGGACGACACGCGTGACTGGACGGACGACACGACCGCGGCCGGGTTCCGCCGCGAGCCGTCCGTCCAGTCACGCGTGTCGTCCCTCCAAGCACGTGTGTCGTCCGTCCAGTCACGCGAAATCGCCATCCGGCACCGGCAGTACGTACCTGAACGCGGAAGGTTCTGACCGTCCTCGCCGCTCACGAGACCGAAACTGTCGGTGGTCGCTCTTAATGTGCACCTCACCACTGAAAGTGAGGAGTCGAGATGGACGGCAAGGCCATCGCCGATATAGCGGATATAGAGACCTTCGTCATCGATTGCGACCGGTGCGCGGTCCGCGGTGACGCATGTCATGACTGTGTCGTCAGTGTCCTTCTCGGCGCGCCGCCCGCGCTCGAATGGGACGCCGACGAGCGGAGGGCGGTCGACGCGCTCGCGGAAGCCGGGATGGTCCCGCGCCTCCGGATGGTCGAAATCGTGGGGCAGGAGCGCCGGAAATCCGCCTGAGACACGCCACGACCGGGGCATTCGACGAGTGGTCGATCCGATCGGGTGAACGGTAGGTAGTCGTGACCAGCCCCAGGATGTAACGCCTGTCACACCTTTCCGCTCATGCTGGTCCGAAGGTGTTTCGGCGCATCACGGAGAGTTTTTGCGCCTGCCATGGTGGACGTGGTGCCTGTGGTTTCGTAACCTGTCCGAGATCTCGTGGCCGGAAGTCGTCGCCAGACGGCGACACGGGATCGCCACTGAAGCAGCTTTGTCGGGGAGTTGCGCCAGAACCAGCCGTACGCCAAACCTGTTGCGATAGCACTCGGCCAGGCGCATGGCGGGAACGCGGGGAACCGCGCGGGCCTCACGGTCGGCGTCGCGGCTTCGCGGAAGAGGGCCCCCGACCTCTTCGTCCCGGGTTTTGAGTCGGTGGCCGACAGCAAAGGAGACACGCGCGACCGTGCAGTCGCATCCAGTCAAGCGCGTGGTGTCAGGAGCTTTGGCCGCGGCCGCGGTGATCACCGCCGTAACGGTCGCCCAGCCTGCTGCCACTGCTGCCCCAGCCCCCGCCCTCCAGCAGCCCCCGTCCGGTTCGGACGCTCTCGCCAAGTACCGCGACCTCGCGGCACAGGCGGAGAAGGCCAACGAAGACCTCCTCAAGGCGAAGGACGATCTCGCCGCGAAGCAGGCAGAGCTCGACAAGGCCGCGGCGGACGCCGCCGCCGCCAAGGACCTCGGTGTCAAGGCGGCCGGTGACGAGAAGACGTTCCAGGCCGAGGTGAACAAGTTCGCCGGTGCTTCCTTCACCAGCGGTGTGCAGCTGAACAAGCTGTCGTCGCTGCTGTCGGGCGCGTCGACCCAGGACTTCCTGGAGCGTTCTTCGGCGCTCGAGGTCCTCGCCGCGAACAAGAACACCGCCCTGAACAACCTGAGCGGTGCCGTCGCCCAGGCCGCGGCCGCCGCGAAGCAGGCGGCCGACGCCCAGAACACGGCCACCGCCGCCCGCGACGCCGCAGCCAAGCTGACGACGGACATCGAGGCGCGCAAGAAGACGCTGGACGACCAGGTCAAGGAGATCCAGCGGGTCAGTGGCAGCCTGAGCGCCGCGGACCGCACCGCCCAGAAGGACAAGGGCGGCGCGTTCCCCAACCTGCCCGCTCCGGGCCCCGCCGCGGCGGCGGCCCTCTCGGCCGCCAAGAGCAAGCTCGGCAGCCCGTACGGCTGGGGCGACGTCGGCCCCTCGTCGTTCGACTGCTCGGGTCTGATGCTGTGGGCGTACAAGCAGGCCGGTCTCACCCTGCCGCGGTCCAGCCGTCAGCAGTCGACCTTCGGCGCTCCGGTGCAGAGGGCGCAGCTCCAGCCGGGCGACCTGGTGTTCTACAACTCGCCGGTCTCGCACGTCGGCATGTACGTCGGCAACGGCATGATGGTGCACGCGCCGACCACCGGTGACGTCGTCAAGGTGTCGCCGCTGCAGAACAACTACGTCGGGGCCCGTCGCCCGACCGCTTGATCGAACACCCGGATGGGGCGGTGCCGCGCGAGCGGTGCCGCCCCTTTCGCTTGCGGTGGGCCAAGTAGCCTGCAGAGGTGCTGAGGACCCTGCTGGTGACCAACGACTTCCCGCCCCGGCCAGGCGGCATCCAGAACTACCTGAACTCGCTGGCCACCCGCCTGCCCGCGGACGACCTCGTCGTCTACGCGCCTTCCTGGGAATCGAGCACCGGCTCGCACGGCGAGTTCGACGCCGCCGCCCCGTTCGAGGTGGTGCGCCATCCGACGTCGCTCATGCTGCCGACCCCGGACGTGCTCAAGCGGGCGAAGGAGATCATGCGCGCCCGCGACTGCGAGGCCGTCTGGTTCGGCGCGGCCGCGCCGCTGGCGCTGCTCGGACATCCGCTGCGGGCCGCTGGCGCCCGCCGGGTGCTGGCGTCGACGCACGGACACGAGGTCGGCTGGTCGATGCTCCCGGGTTCGCGGCAGGCGTTGCGCCGGATCGGCGACACCGTCGACGTGATCACCTACGTCAGCAAGTACACGCGCTCCCGGTTTTCGGCCGCCTTCGGCCCGATGGCGGGGCTGGAGATGCTCCCGTGCGGTGTCGACACCGCGCTTTACCGGCCGGACCCGGCCGCGGGCAAGGAGATCCGCGAGCGGCACGGTCTCGGCGACCGTCCGACGATCGTCTGCGTTTCGCGGCTGGTGCCGCGCAAGGGCCAGGACATGCTGATCAAGATTTTGCCCGAGCTCCGCAAGCGGATCCCGGACGTGGCGCTGCTGCTCGTCGGCGGCGGCCCGTACCGCAAGACGCTCACGGGGCTGGTCGAGGCGATGGGGGTCGCGGACAGCGTCGTCATCACCGGATCGGTGCCGTGGAAGGAGTTGCCCGCGCACTACAACGCCGGTGACGTCTTCGCGATGCCGGCGCGGACGCGCGGGAAGGGACTCGACGTCGAGGGCCTCGGCATCGTGTACCTGGAGGCTTCGGCGTCGGGGCTGCCGGTCGTCGCCGGGAATTCCGGGGGCGCGCCGGAAACGGTGCTGGACGAGGTCACCGGGCACGTCGTCGACGGCCGCGACGAGCAGCAGTTGCGGGAGACGCTGGCCGCGTTGCTGGCGGATCCGGTGCGGGCGCGGCGGATGGGGGCCGCCGGTCGCGAATGGGTCGGTGAGAACTGGCGGTGGGACACCATGGCGGGCAGGCTTTCCGGGCTGCTCGACGGCGATCCCGTCGCGGCCGTGCGCTGAGGAGTCAGGGTTCGTAGCGCGCCGGGTGCTTCGGGTCGTCGACGCGGACCACGACGTCGGACAGCGCCGCCGGGTCGACTTCCCGTTCGTAGCGCTCGTAGGCGGGGAGCGCCCACGCGTCCGGCACCCGCCGCTTGAGCGCGGCGGGGGAGAGCCACAGGTGCACGCTCAGGTCGAAAGCGAGGCCCGCGCCGAAGAGGAACTCGCCGTCCAGCAGGACGACGCCGCCTTCGGGCAGCTCGACACGTTCGGCGCGGGTCGCGCGATCGCGGACCGGATCCCACAGCGACGGGAGGACCAGTCCGCTGCCGTCCTCGGCGAGCGGGTCGAGCACCTCGCGGCGCAGGGCGCCGAGGTCGAGCCAGTCGCTGTAGCGGGAGTCCGGATCCTGTTTGCCGCGTTCGAAACGCAGCGAGGCGGGGCGGAGGAAGTCGTTCGCCGAGATCCGCAACACCGCGTGACCGGCGATCCGCAGGGGATCGACCAGGGCGTCGGCGAGTTCTGTGGTGTTGGTCGCACCGGCGGCGCCGTCGACGGCGACCGCGATCCGGCGGCGGTCGGTGATCGCCGTGATGCGTTCGGTCAGTTCCGAGACCAGCAGAGCGGGAGAAATCGGACGGTAGCGCACGGAAAGAGATCCTCCACCCGGACCGGTGACTGTCGCACGGTACACCCGATGGGATGATGGCCCGGTGGCGAAAGCAACGGCCAAAACAGCCGGAAGTGGTTGGCAGGTAGGCGTTTCCCAGACCGTGCCGTACAACAGCGCACAGGTGTGGGACTTCCTGGTCGGACGTGAGGGTGTGGGGATCTGGCTCGGCCCGGGTGCCGAACTCGGCCGCGAGCCGGGTGCGGCGTACGAGACGGCCAACGGGACCACCGGCGAGATCCGCGGCCGTTCCGAAGGCGACAAACTCCGCCTGACCTGGCGGCCGAAGGACTGGGAGCACGACTCGACCCTGCAGATCACGGTGAGCGGCACCGAGCAGAAGACCACGCTCCGTTTCCACCAGGAATGGCTCGCGGGCGCCGACGAGCGCGAAGAACAGCGGGCATACTGGACCGAAGTGACCGAGCGAGTGGTGGCCGCGCTGGCCGAACGCTGACCGGCGCGCCGGGGGAGGCGTACCGATGGGGGAACCGAAGAACCTGGCCTGGGATCTCGTCCAGGAACCACACCGGGTCTCGGCGCTGCTGCGCGAAGAGGGCCCGGCCCGCAAGGTCCGGATGCCGCGTGGCCTGGACGTCTGGATCGTCACCGGCTACGCCGAAGCCCGCGCGATCCTCGCGGATTCCCGCGTCGGCAAGGATCCGGTGGCCATCCGACGGCTCTTCGAACGCGACGGCTTCGAATCCGCGGCCGACAGCGCCGTACGCGCGCTCGGCGCGCACATGCTCAACTCGGATCCGCCGGATCACACGCGGTTGCGCAAACTGGTCAACCAGGCCTTCACCTCGCGCACGGTTTCCCGGCTGCGGCCGAGGATCGAGCAGATCACCGCGGAACTGCTGGACGGCATCGGCGACGCCGAACGCGTCGACCTCCTGCCGGCCTTCGCCGTCCCGTTGCCGATCCGGGTGATCTGCGAACTGCTCGGCGTCCACGCGGGCGACCAGCCGGCGTTCGCGACGTGGTCGAACACGATGCTCGCCTGGTCGACGCCCGAAGAGCTCCAAGCCGCGGCCGCGCGGATGCACGCGTACCTCGTCGACCTCATCGAAGAAAAGCGCGCCGAACCCGCCGACGACCTGCTTTCGGGCCTGATCCTCGCCAGTGACGAAGGCGATTCGCTCGCCGCGGACGAATTGCTGGCCATGGCGTTCCTGCTACTGGTGGCGGGGTTCGAGACGACGGTCAACCTGATCGCGAACAGTGTTCTGGCGCTGCTCCGGGAGCCGGACCAGCTGGCCGCCCTCCGCGCCGATCCCGCCCTGCTGCCCGGCGCGGTCGAGGAGTTCCTGCGCTACGACGGCGCGGTCCACCTGGCGACCATCCGGTTCACCAAGGAACCCGTGCCGGTCGGTGACGTCGAGATCCCGGCGGGCGAATTCGTGCTCGTCTCCCTGCTCGGTGCGAACCGGGACGCCGGACGGTTCGAAGACCCGCATCGCCTGGACGTCACGCGCTCGGCGGCCGGGCATCTCGCGTTCGGGCACGGTATCCACCACTGCGTCGGCGCCCCGCTGGCCCGTCTGGAGGCCGAGATCGCCTTGCGCGGGCTACTGGAGAGATTCCCCGCCCTCGGCCTGGACGCCGAACCGGAAACCTTGCGGTGGCGGGAAAGCGCCCTCGTCCACGGCCTGGAAACCCTCCCTGTGCGCCTGCGCTGAGGAGGACGTGTCGTAGGGTCGCCGGATGGACGCCGCCGAACTCCTCGCGCTCGACGCGGAACACGTCTGGCACCCGTACGGGCCGATGCCGAGCCCGATCGACTCCCTGCTGGTCCGCGAGGCGAGCGGGGTCCGGCTCACCCTCGACGACGGCCGCGAACTGATCGACGGGATGTCGTCCTGGTGGGCGGCGATCCACGGCTACCGGAACCCGGTGCTGGACGCGGCGCTGGCCGAGCAGGCGGCCCGGATGAGTCACGTGATGTTCGGCGGGCTCACCCACGAACCGGCCATCAGGCTGGCGAAGACACTGGTCGACCTCGCCCCGGACGGGCTGCGGCACGTCTTCCTGTGCGATTCGGGGTCGGTGTCGGTCGAGGTCGCCGTCAAGATGTGCCTGCAGTACTGGCAGTCGGTGGGGCGCAAGGAAAAGCGGCGCCTGATGACCTGGCGCGGCGGCTACCACGGCGACACGTTCACGCCGATGAGCGTCTGCGATCCCGAGGGCGGGATGCACTCGCTGTGGCGCGGGATCCTGCCGGACCAGCTGTTCCTGCCCAAGCCGCCGGGTGGCTTCGCCGACGAGCCGGATCCGGCGTACCTCGACCTGCTCGCGACCGAGATCGAACGGCACGCGGGCGAACTGGCCGCGATCATCGTCGAGCCGGTCGTGCAGGGCGCCGGCGGCATGCGGTTCCACCCGCCCGCGTACCTGCGCGCGCTGCGCGAACTCACCGAGGCCAACGACGTCCTGCTCATCTTCGACGAGATCGCCACCGGTTTCGGCCGCACCGGCACGATGTTCGCGGCCGAACACGCGGGTGTCACGCCGGACGTCCTGTGCCTCGGCAAGGCGCTGACCGGTGGCTACCTGACGATGGCGGCGGCGTTGTGCACGCCGGAGATCGCCGACGGGATCTCACGCGGTGAACTTCCGGTGCTGGCGCACGGCCCGACGTTCATGGCGAACCCGTTGTCTTCGGCCGTCGCCAACGCGTCGCTGGGGATCCTGGCCGAAGGCGGCTGGAAGTCCGACGTCCCTCGGATCGAGGCCGCGCTGAAGGCCGGGCTCGAACCGGCTCGTGAGCTGTCCTCGGTCGCCGACGTGCGGGTGCTCGGCGCGATCGGCGTGGTGGAACTGGACCATCCCGTGGACATGGCGGTGGCGACCGAGGTCCTCACCGAGAACGGGGTCTGGCTGCGTCCGTTCCGGAACCTGATCTACACGATGCCGCCCTACATCTCCGAGGCGGACGACCTCGCCGCGATCACTTCCGCAATGGTCTCGGCCGCACAGAAAGCGTAAAAACGGCGAAATTCAGCACAAAGAGTGTGACCGTGACCACAGGAAACCGGGAAGGCCACGCTCGGTACAGAGCGTGGTCATGAGTTGATCTTGGTAAGGCGAACGGGCGAGTCCGATCGGGACCCATCTCGGGTGCTTTGTCGCGAATAGGTGTTACGTCCTAGTTCCTCGACGCGCAAGCAAACCTGAGAAACCTTTGCGTAGCGGACTTTTGCGCGCCGATCGGGTTTCCTGCCCCCATGATCGACTTCGTTGGTGACGAGCATGACACCGGGCCCCCGGGCCGCCGCAATCCCGCATCGACCCTCCTGAAGAACCTTCGCCACGACCTCCCGGCTTCGGTCGTCGTCTTCCTCGTGGCGGTCCCGCTCTCGCTCGGCGTCGCACACGCCGCCGGAGCCCCCTTGCTCGCCGGACTCGTCTCCGCCGTCGTCGGCGGAGTCGTCGCGAGCCTCTTCGGCGCCTCCGCCCTGCAAGTCAGCGGTCCCTCCGCCGCGCTGACCATCGTCATCGCGGAGACCATCTCGACCTTCGGCTGGGCGGCCACCTGCGCGATCACCGCCGCGGCGGGTGTGGTCCAGATCGTCTTCGGCGTCTGCCGCGTCGCCCGCGCCACGCTGGTGATCTCACCCGCCATCGTGCACGGCCTGCTCGCCGGGATCGGGCTGATCCTCGTCCTCGGCCAGCTGCACGTCGTCCTCGGCGGAGCGGCGCAAGGCTCCACGATCGCGAACATCCTCGCGCTGCCGGGCCGGATCGTCGGGCACCACGACCAGGCCGCGCTGATCGGTGTCGTCACCGTCGGTGTCCTGCTGGCGTGGACCAGGATGCCGGCTTCGGTACGCCGCGTCCCCGGTCCGCTCGCCGCCGTCGCGCTCGCGACCGGCCTTTCCGTCGCGGCCGGGATGGACCTGCCGCGCGTCGACCTCCCGAACGGCTTGCCGGGGCTGGGTTTCGTCCCCGAGGTGCCGTCCGGGTCCATGGCGGCGATCATCGCCGCCGTCCTCTCCATCGCGCTCATCGCCAGCTTGGAGAGCCTGCTTTCCGCCGTCGCCATCGACAAACTGCGCGAAGGGCCGCGCACCGACCTCAACCGCGAACTGATCGGACAGGGCCTGGCGAACGCCGCGTCCGGTTCGCTCGGCGGCTTCCCGGTCACCGGCGTCGTCGTGCGCACCATGACCAACTTCGAAGCGGGCGCCCGGACCAGGATGTCGGCGATCCTGCACAGCGCCTGGATCCTCGGCTGCTGCCTGTTCCTGGCCGGCGTGCTGCGGCTGATCCCGCTCGCCGCGCTCGCCGGTCTCCTCGTCTACGTCGGCGCCAAACTGGTCAACCTCACCAATCTGCGTGAGGTCCGCCGCCACGGCGACCTGCCGGTCTACCTCGCGACCCTGCTCGGCGCGGTCGCCGTCAACCTGCTCACCGGCGTCGCCGCGGGGATCGTGGTGGCGCTCGCGCTGATGCTGCGCCGGATGCTGTTCTCCGGGATCCACGTCGAACCGGACGGCCCGCGGACGCGCGTCGTCATCGAAGGCGCGCTCACTTTCCTTTCCGTGCCAAGGCTCACGAGCGTTCTGGCCACAGTTCCCGGGCGTTCCGAGGTGACGCTGGAACTGTTCGTCGACTACCTCGACCACGCCGCTTTCGACTGCCTGCGCGGCTGGCAGCGCGCGTACGAACGAGCCGGGGGCACCGTGGTCGTCGACGAGATCGGGCATCCGTGGTTCGGACGCGGCAAGGCGGGCGTGCCGACCGTGCGCCGGGGCGTCGCGTCACGGGTGGTGCCGCGCTGGCTCGCGCCGTGGTCGCAATGGCAGGCCGAACACCTCGAACTGCCGAGCCAGCGCGGCGGCAGCGTGCCGTTGTGCCGTGGTGCTTCGGAGTTCCAGCGGCGGACGGCGCCGCTGCTGCGGAGCACCTGGGACGGGCTGGCGAACGGGCAGCGGCCGCATACCTTGTTCATCACCTGCGGCGACGCGCGGATCGTGCCGAACCTCATCACCACCAGCGGTCCGGGAGACCTGTTCACCGTGCGGAACATCGGAAACCTCGTCCCGCACGCCGGTGCCGACGCGGATTTCTCCGTGGGGGCGGCGATCGAGTACGCCGTCGGACTGCTGCGGGTGCGGGAAGTGGTGGTGTGCGGGCATTCCGGCTGCGGCGCGATGAAAGCGCTGCTCGGGGACGCGCCCGCCGGGCTCACGCAACTGAGGGGCTGGCTGCGCCACGGCGAGGAAACCTTGCGGCGCAGGGAAAGGGAGGGACCGGTGCTGCTCGACGGTGCCCGTCCCGCACACGAAAGCGATCAGCTCGCCCTGCACAACGTGGTGCAGCAACTGGAAAACCTGCGCTCGTATCCGGTCGTCGACGCGGCGCTGGCCCGTGGCGAACTCCGGCTCACGGGCATGTACTTCGACGTCGGCGAGGCGAACGTGTCCCTGCTCGACGAGGTGCCGCGGTCGTTCACCTCGGCCGCGACGCCGGTCAAGTCTTAAGCCTCCGGAAGTCCGTGAAGGCCTCCTTGAGGGACCCAGGGTCCCTCAAGGAGGCCTTCACGGACATCGGCCGAGTTGACCGGGCGGCCGACCGATACGTCCCAGGATTCGGGAGCCCGTAAGGCTTTTCGCAACATGGAGGACATCTCCGGGCAACAAACCGGGCCGAAAGTGGGCCACGCCACCCGCCAGTAGGGTGATATTCACTCGATAGGGTGGTGCATATCGGACAATTCACCAGTTACCTGGTGATCATGATGGTGATCATCAAAAAACCTCTCGCCGTGCTCCGGCACGACCTGCCCGCCTCGCTGGTGGTGTTCCTCGTCGCCGTCCCGCTCTCACTCGGGATCGCTCTCGCGTCGGGGGCGCCGATCGTCGCGGGGTTGATCGCCGCCGTGGTGGGAGGTGTGGTCGCCGGAGCCCTCGGCGGCTCCCCGCTTCAGGTCAGCGGTCCGGCCGCCGGGTTGACGGTGATCATGGCCGAAACCATCGCCACCTTCGGCTGGGCGACCACCTGCGCGATCACCGTCGCCGCGGGCGCGCTCCAGATCCTGCTCGGGCTGAGCCGCATCGCCCGCGCGGCGCTCGCGATCTCGCCCGCCATCGTCCACGGCATGCTCGCCGGTATCGGCGTCACGATCGTCCTCGGCCAGCTCCATGTCGTACTGGGCGGAACGGCCCAGAGCTCGGCGCTCAAGAACATCGCCGAACTGCCCGCGCAGATCGTCGGCCACCACGACACCGCCGCGTTGATCGGCGTGCTCACCATCGGCATCCTGCTGCTGTGGCCGCGGCTTCCCCGGTCCGTCCGCAAGGTGCCCGGCCCGCTCGCCGCGATCGCGCTGGTGACCGTGCTGTCCGTCGCCACCGGGATGACCCTGCCCCGCGTCGACCTGCCGGGTGACCTGCTCAACATCCGCTTCGCGCCCGAATTCCCGGACGCGGGCTGGGGCGCCTTCGCCGTCGCGGTCATCACCATCGCGCTGATCGCCAGCGTGGAAAGCCTGCTGTCGGCCGTCGCCGTCGACAAGATGCACACCGGACCGCGGTCGAACCTCGACCGCGAGCTGATCGGGCAGGGCGCCGCGAACATGACCTCCGGCGCGCTGGGCGGTCTCCCGGTCACCGGCGTGATCGTCCGCAGTTCCACCAACGTCGCCGCCGGCGCCCGCACCCGGGTGTCCGCGATCCTGCACGGTGCCTGGATCCTGGTGTTCGTCGCCGCGTTCGCCGGGCTGATCCAGAACATCCCGCTCGCGGCGCTGGCGGGGCTGCTCGTCCACGTCGGCGCGAAACTGGTCAACCCCGGTCATATGAAGCAGGTCCTCAAACACGGTGATCTGGGGCTGTACCTGGTGACACTCGCCGGTGTCGTCGTCTTCGACCTGCTCACCGGCGTCCTGCTCGGTATCGCGCTTTCGGTGCTGCTGATGCTGCGGCGCACCGTGTGGTCCGGGATCCACGCCGAACGCGACGGCGACGAGTGGCGCGTCGTCGTCGAAGGTGTCCTGACGTTCCTCTCGGTGCCGAGGCTCAGCCGGGTGCTCGCGACCGTGCCCGACGGCGCGAAGGTGACCCTGGAGCTGGTCGTCGACTACCTCGACCACGCCGCTTTCGAGAGCCTTTCGAACTGGCAGCAGGCCCACGAACGCTCCGGCGGGCAAGTGACCGTCGACGAGGTCGGGCATCCGTGGTTCGCCAACGGCAAATCCGGCGATCCGACGCTGACCAGGACGGCCGCGATGCGTTCGGTGCCGCGGTTCCTCGCGCCGTGGTCGGACTGGCAGGCGAAGGACGTCGAGGTGCCCGGCCAGCGCGGCGGGCCCACACTGCGCGGGGCGACCGAGTTCCAGCGGCGCACGGCCGCGCTCATGCAACCCGCGCTCAGCAAACTGGCAGGCGGCCAGTCGCCGCACACCCTGTTCATCACCTGCGGCGACGCGCGGATCGTGCCGAACATGATCACCACGAGCGGGCCCGGCGACCTGTTCACCGTCCGCAACATCGGCAACCTGGTGCCCGCCCGCCGTGCCGACCCGTCGATGGGCGCCACCGTCGAGTTCGCCGTCGGCGTGCTGAAGGTGCGCGAGATCGTGGTCTGCGGGCATTCCGGCTGCGGCGCGATGCAGGCGCTGGCCACCGGCGCCCCCGACGGCGCGCCGATGCTGGCTTCCTGGCTGCGGCACGCCGAGCCGAGCGCGCGTCGCGACGTCCCGGTGACCCTCGACGGCGAACGTCCGGACAGGCACGTCGATCGGCTGGCGCTGCAGAACGTGCTTCAGCAGCTGGAGCACCTGCGCCACTATCCGCTGATCGCCGAGGCGGAGGCACGCGGCGAACTGCACCTGACCGGGATGTACTTCGACGTCGGGGCGGCGCAGGTCTACCTGTCGGACGACGAGAGCCCGGCGTTCGCCCCGGTCGGTGTCGTCGCCGTGCCCGAACAGGGCAGCTGACGGTCCCGTTCAGCCGTCCTCCACCCCGACCCACTAGATTCAACGCACGTGAGCATGCTGGTCATGACCGGCACCGGTACGGGTGTCGGCAAGACGATCTCCACCGCCGCCATCGCCGCGCTGGCCGCCGGTCAGGGCCAACGCGTCGCCGTGCTGAAACCGGCGCAGACCGGGGTCGGCCCGGACGAGCCGGGTGATCTCGCCGACGTGCTCCGGCTCGCCGGTCCGGTCACCACCCGTGAGCTGCGGCGTTACCCGGACCCGCTGTCGCCGGAGGCGGCGGCCAGGCTCTCGGGACTGCCGACGCTCGGCCCGAGTGAGATCGCCGCCGCGGCGAGCGACCTCAACGGCGAACACGACCTCACCCTCATCGAGGGCGCGGGCGGCCTGCTGGTCCGGTTCGACGCCGACGGGGCCACGCTGGCCGACGTCGCGTGGTCGCTCGGCGCACTGGTCATCCTCGTGGCCGAAGCCGGGCTGGGCACGCTCAACGCGACCGCGCTGACCGCCGAGGTCGCGACCAAACGCGGGCTCACCGTGGCCGGCGTGATCATCGGCTCGTGGCCGGAGGAGCCGGATCTGGCGGCGGTGTCGAACCTGCGTGACCTGCCGGTCGCCGCCGGTGCCCCGCTGCTGGGCGTGCTGCCCGCCGGGCTGGGCACGGCCACTCCGGAGGAGTTCGCCGACCGGGCGAGGGCCGGCCTCTCGCCGTGGTTCGGCGGGGAGTTCGACCCGGAATGCTTCGTCGGCCAGGCGTCGGCCAAGAAGTGACCTGCGTCGCTGTGGCCGAGGCACCCGGTCGTGCACGATGATGTGCCTTTGCTTCACCGCCCCACCCCGAACAGGAGCCGCCCCGTGACCACAGCCCCGGAGACCGTCGACATCCTCGCCGTGGCGCGCGACCAGGTCCTCGAGCGTGGTGTCGGACTCGCCGAAGAGCAGATCCTCGAAGTCCTGCGGCTCGACGACGACCACCTGACCGACCTGCTGGCGCTGGCCCACGAGGTCCGGATGCGCTGGTGCGGCCCCGAGGTCGAGGTCGAGGGCATCATCAGCCTCAAGACCGGCGGCTGCCCCGAGGACTGCCACTTCTGCTCGCAGTCCGGTCGGTTCCCGACGCCGGTGCGTTCGGCGTGGCTGGACATCCCCGGCCTGGTCAAGGCCGCCCGCCAGACCGCGGAGACCGGCGCGACCGAGTTCTGCATCGTCGCCGCCGTCCGCGGCCCCGACAAGCGGCTGCTCTCGCAGGTCCGCGAGGGGATCAAGGCCATCCGCGAGGACGGCAACGACATCCAGATCGCCTGCTCGCTCGGCATGCTCACCCAGGAGCAGGTCGACGAACTCGTCGAGATGGGCGTGCACCGCTACAACCACAACCTGGAGACCGCGCGGTCGCATTTCGCGAACGTCGTCACCACGCACACGTGGGAAGAGCGCTGGGAGACGCTGCGCATGATCCGCGAGGCGGGCATGGAGGTCTGCTGCGGCGGCATCATCGGCATGGGGGAGAGCATCGAGCAGCGCGCCGAGTTCGCCGCGCAGCTGGCCGAGCTGAACCCCGACGAGTGCACGATGAACTTCCTCATCCCGCAGCCGGGTACGCCGTATGAGGGCTACGAGATCGTCGAGGGCAAGGACGCGCTGCGCACCGTGGCCGCGTTCCGGCTGGCGATGCCCCGCCCGCTGCTCCGCTTCTCCGGGGGCCGTGAGCTGACCTTCGGTGACCTCGGTACCAAGCAGGGCATGCTCGGCGGCATCAACGCGATCATCGTCGGCAACTACCTGACCAACCTCGGCCGTCCGGCCACCGCGGACCTGGAGATGCTCGACGAGCTGAAGATGCCGGTGAAGGCGATCAGTGACGTCCTCTGACTCGCCCGCGTTCTGTGTCCACTGTGGACAGACGTCCGACGGTGGCGCGGAACATCCCGCTTGTCACAACCGGAGAACGGCACTCGAACCGCCGCGCTACTGCACGTACTGCGCGCGGCGGATGGTCGTCCAGATCACCCCGGTCGGCTGGACGGCCAAGTGCAGCCGTCACGGCTCTCTCGACGGCTGACCACCCACCCGCAATTCGTCATCTAATTGCGGTGGTTGCGGGCGCAACCACCGCAACCAGATGACGAATTGCGGGGGATGCGTGGCGGGTCGCGTGCGCTGGGGGCGTTATTGGTTACGCTCTGCACAAGCAGCTTGAGGGAGGAGTCCGGGGTTGGGCGAGACGACCGGTAAACCGGCGCACCTGTCTTCCAGCGTGCCCGACCCCTGGTCGGTGCCCGTGCTGCCGAGGCCGCGCCGCCCGTTCCCCAAGGTCGTGGTCAAGGCCGATCTGCTGCCGGCGGTGAGCGTCCTGTCCACGGCGGGACTGCTCGGCTTCCCGCTGGCCTGGCTGTGGGCGCGGCTCGCGCCGCCTCAGCGGATGCGGGTGATCAACGACCGCGGCGGCCTCGCCCCGCTGGAACTCGAGAGCTGGCACCGCTTCGACGACCTGGCCGTCTACGGTTTCCTCGCGCTCGGCGCCGGGCTGCTGATCGGCATCGTGACCTGGATGCTGCGGGAGCGCCGCGGCCCGGTCGTGCTGATCGCCGCGACCGGCGGCGCGACCCTCGCGGGCTGGCTGGGGACGACGATGGGGGTCGCGTTCGCCAACGGCCGCTACGAGATCGCCTCGACGCCCGCGGTCGGCGACGTCATCGCGAAGGCACCGCAGATCGAATCCCCGTGGATCATGCTCGCCGCGCCGCTGATGACCACGCTGGCCTACACGCTGCTGACCGCGTGGAACGGACGGGAAGACCTGGGTCGCCGCCTCGGCTGACGAATTTCCTCTAGGGTGGGCGGCAACTTCTCTAGGGGGCTTACTCTTGACCGACGACATCGAGGTTTCCCGGCACAACGCCGTCCGCTTCCCGGGCATCAGCCCGCGTGCCTACGAACACCCCGTCGACCGCGGCGCCTTGGCCACCTTGCGCGCGGTTCCCGGATTCGCGCAGGTCGTGAAGGCGGTTTCCGGTTTCTACGCCGAACGCGGCGAGCGGCTCATGGCGCTCGCGTCCGGAATCCGGGTCGGCCCGACGCAGTATCCGGAGCTGGACAAGCTGCGCAACGAATGCGCCGAAACACTCGACCTCGACCGCGTGCCGAACCTGTTCGTCGCCCGCAGCCCCGAGGTCAACGCGCAGACGATCGGCATGGACGAGCCGTTCATCGTGCTCAACACCGCGGCCGTCGAGGCGATGGACCTCGCGTCGCTGCGGTTCGTGATCGGGCACGAGATGGGGCACGTGCTGTCCGGGCACGCGGTGTACCGCACGATCCTGCTGCGGCTGATCAATCTCCAGATGTCGATGTCGTGGACGCCGGTGAGCGCGATCGGCATCCGCGTCGTCATCGCCGCGCTGCGCGAGTGGTACCGCAAGGCCGAACTGTCCTGCGACCGCGCCGGGCTGCTGTGCTCGCAGGACCCGACGGCGGCGCTGCGCTCGCAGATCCTCGTCGCGGGCGGGATCGACCCGTCGAAGATCGACATCCCGGCCTTCCTGAAGCAGGCGGCGGAATACGAGTCGGTCGAGGACATCCGCGACAGCTACCTGAAGCTGCGCTACGTCGAGACGATGTCGCATCCGCTGGCCGTCGTGCGTGCCGCGCAACTGCAGAAGTGGGCCGCGTCGGAGGACTACCGGGGGATCCTGGCCGGCGAGTACCCGCGCCGCGACGCGGACGCGCCGTCGTCCAACTGGACCGACGACCTGAAGTCGGCCGCGAAATCGTACAAGGATTCTTGGAACAGCTCGGCCGACCCGCTGACGAAGGTGTTCAGCGACGTCGGCGAGGCGGTGTCCGGTGCGGCGGGGAAGGTGTGGAGCAAGTTCGGCGGGGGCAACGGTTCGGACGAGGAGTCCACACCGGAGTCGGGTAAGTAGCGTTTCGCGAGTGTCATGCAAGGGTCGTTCAGGACGTTTCTTGTCCTGAACGACCCTTTCATGACACGGGGGCAGAACCTCGCGCGTGCTATGAAAGGCCCCTTCATTGCAAAATTTGCAATGAAGGGGCCTTTCATAGCGCTTGAGGGGGCTCAGTTCAGGTTCGAGGGGCGGGTGAACTCGCCGAGTTCCCCCGGCGGCATCGGGACCGCGCCGAGGGTGCTGAGGAACCCGGCCTCCCGCGTGAGCAGCCGGCACGCGATCCGCAGCCGTCGCAGCGGGTTGGTCTCTTCCAGCAGGCGCTGCCGGTCCTCCAACGGGAGGAGGCAGTCCGCGGTGAGCCGGTAGGCGAGGGCCGCGATGTCGCCGTCCTCGGGCGGGGTGGTCCAGTCGTCGGCGTCCCAGGCGGATTCGCAGTAGCGCCGGTGCGCGGCCTTCGCGACGTCGGCGAGCCTGTTCACGGTGTCGCCGGGCACCGTGGCGACCTGGTCGTCGGGTACCCATTCGACCGAGCCGATCAGGTACGGCGCGGAAACGCGGTCGATCTCGAGCAGCCGGAACCGGCGCCGCGCGGTGGTGACGACGTCGAATCTGCCGTCCGGCAGCCGTTTCGCCTCGCGCAGCACCGTGCTGCAGCCGACTTCGTGGACGTGCTCCGGCCCGCTGACCTCCCTGACCATCGCCGAACGCAGCGCGATCACCCCGAACTCGCGGTCCGGGATGACCTCGCCGACGAGGTCCGCCATCAGCTGCCGGTACCGCGGTTCGAAGATGTGCAACGGGAGGTGTGTTCCGGGCAGAAGCACGGTCTGTAGCGGGAACAGCGGCAAGATCGCCTTCCCGGTGGACTCCTCGCTCGGCTCGGTCACCCGTTCAAGGTACGGGGACCGAGGGGACTTCGCAGGACGGTCACTTCCGGGCGGGCGGGCGGAACACCGCGAACGGGTCGGTGATCTGCATCCCCTTGCCCGCGAAGGAGAAGAGCGCCGCCGGACGGCCGCCGCTGCGGCCCGGCGGGGCGGTGTGCCCGGTGGGCAGGAGCAGTCCGCGCCGGGACAGCACACGCTGCAGGTTCGTCGCGGACACCCGGTAACCCAGCGCAGCCGAGTACAGCCCCCGCAACGCCGATACGGTGAACTCTTCCGGGGCGAGCGCGAACCCGAGATTCGTGTAACAGAGCTTCGAGCGGAGCCGGTCGCGGGCGCGCAGCACGATGGACTCGTGGTCGAACGCCGTCCGCGGCAGCGCGGAGACGTCGTGCCATTCGGTGTCTTCCGGGATCTCGGGGTCCACATCGGACGGTACGAGGCCGAGGAACGCCGTCGCGACGACGCGCGGGCCCGGCACCCGGTCCGGCGCGCTGAAGACCGCCAGTTGCTCCACATGCTTCAACTGGCGTACGTCGACCTTCTCCGCGAGCTGCCGCCGGATGGACGCCTCGACGTCTTCATCCGGGCGAAGCCTTCCGCCGGGAAGAGACCAGCGGCCCAGATGGGGATCGAGCGCCCGCCGCCACAGCAGGACCCGGAGTGTGTCCGAGCGCACTTGCAGGACCGCTCCCAAAACCTCGTGGGCGAGGGGGGTCTGGGTGTTAAGATGACTTCGCACGGTTTTCGATTATAAGGCGAAAACCGGAGACAGGTCCAGGAGGGCCAGAACGATGACGAGCACCCTGCAGAACGACCTGACCCCGTACGGCGGAGTTGTCGCCGACGCCGCTTGGGCGGAGGAGGTGCGGAGCCTCGCTCGCAAGCGCGACGCCGTCCTGCTCGCGCACAACTACCAGGTCCCCGAGATCCAGGACATCGCCGACTTCACCGGCGATTCCCTCGCGCTCAGCCGCATCGCGGCGAGCAGCGACGCGTCCACCATCGTCTTCTGCGGCGTGCACTTCATGGCCGAGACGGCGAAGATCCTGGCGCCGGAGAAGACGGTCCTGATCCCGGACGCGCGAGCGGGCTGCTCGCTCGCGGACTCGATCACCGGCGACCAGCTGCGCGCCTGGAAGGCCGAGCACCCCGGCGCCGTCGTCGTCTCGTACGTGAACACTACGGCCGAGGTCAAGGCGGAAACCGACATCTGCTGCACCTCGTCGAACGCCGTCGACGTGGTCGCTTCCATCCCCGCTGACCAGGAGGTTCTGTTCCTGCCGGACCAGTTCCTCGGCGCGCACGTCAAGCGGGTGACCGGCCGGGAGAACATGCACATCTGGGCGGGCGAGTGCCACGTGCACGCCGGGATCAACGGCGCGGAGCTGGCCGAGCGGGCCGCCGAGAATCCGGACGCGGACCTGTTCATCCACCCGGAATGCGGCTGCGCGACCTCGGCGCTGTACCTCGCCGGCGAGGGTGCGGTCGCCCCCGAGCGGGTCAAGATCCTCTCGACCGGCGACATGGTCCACGCCGCCCGTGACACCAAGGCGAAGTCGGTGCTCGTGGCCACCGAGATCGGGATGATCCACCAGCTGCGCAAGGCCGCGCCGGAGATCGACTTCCGCGCCGTGAACGACCGGGCGTCCTGCCGGTACATGAAGATGATCACGCCCGCCGCTCTGCTGCGGTCGCTGCGGGAGGGCGCCGACGAGGTTCACGTCGACGTCGAGACCGCCGCCCGTGCCCGCGCTTCCGTGCAGCGCATGATCGAGATCGGGCAGCCTGGCGGCGGAGAATGACCGACCCGGTTACCGCCTTTCAGGCGAAAACCTGCCCGGCGTGGGAGGCCGCCGCCGATCTCGTGGTGATCGGCAGCGGGGTCGCCGGGCTCACCGCCGCGCTGCGCGCGCGGGAGCTCGGGCTGCACGTCCTGGTGGTCACCAAGGCGGCGGTCTCCGACGGGAACACCCGCTGGGCGCAGGGCGGGGTCGCGGTCGTGCTGGAGGGTGAGCACGAGCGAGGCGACTCGGTCGGCAAACACGCGGCCGACACGCTCACCGCGGGCGCCGGGCTCTGCGACGAGAGCGCGGTCCGTTCGATCATCGCCGGTGGCCCGGCCGCGGTGGCCAGGTTGCGGGCGGAGGGCGCCCGTTTCGATCCGGCCGTCGAAGGCCGTGACGAACTGGCGCGCACTCGCGAAGGTGGCCACAGCGCTTTCCGCGTCATCCACGCCGGTGGCGACGCGACCGGTGCGGAGGTCGAGCGGACGCTGGTCGCGAAGGCCGGTGACCAGCGGATCCCGGTGCTGGAGCACCACATCGCCGTCGACGCGATCCGCACGCCCGCGGGCGAGGTCGTCGGCGTGACCGTCCTGGACCACAACGGTGTGCCCGGTGTCGTCCGGGCGCAGGCCGTGCTGCTGGCCAGCGGCGGGCTGGGGCAGCTCTACCAGGCGACGTCGAATCCGGAGATCGCCACGGGTGACGGGCTCGCGCTCGCGTTGCGCGCGGGGGCGCAGGTCGCGGACGTCGAGTTCGTCCAGTTCCACCCGACGGTCCTGTTCACGCCCGGCGCGCGCGGGCGCCTCCCGCTGGTCACCGAGGCGGTGCGCGGCGAGGGCGCGACCCTGCACGACGCGACGGGCGCCCCGGTCATGCGTGGGGTGCATCCACTCGGTGATCTCGCGCCCCGCGACGTCGTGTCGGCGGCGATCACGCGCCGGATGGGGCAGGCGCCCGGCGGTATCGACGACCACGTTTTCCTCGACGCGACAGGGATCTCCGGGTTCGCCAAGCGATTCCCGACCGTGCACGCGGCGTGCTCGGCGATCGGGCTGGACCCGGCGAAGGACCCGATCCCGGTCACGCCGGCGGCGCATTTCGCCTGCGGCGGTGTGGTGACCACTGTGGACGGACGTTCCGGTGTCCGCGGTCTCTACGCGGCGGGCGAGGTGGCGAGGACCGGCCTGCACGGCGCGAATCGCCTGGCCTCCAACAGTTTGCTCGAAGGGCTCGTCGTCGGGCAGCGGGTGGCGGAGGCGGTCGCCATCGATCTCGCCGCCGGCTTGCTGGCCGACCCGCGCCGCGGTGTGCTTCTGCCTCCGTCGAAGGTCGCGGTGGCCGACCGTGACGCGCTGCAGCGCGCGATGAGCCGCTACGCCGCGATCGGCCGGGACGCCGAAGGGCTTTCGGTCGTCGGTTCGGTGCTGGATCTTTCGGTGATCGAGAGTCCTTTGTGGACACCACGGATCGTGGAGGACGCGGCGCTCACCTTGGTGGCGGAGGCCTTGGTCGCGGCGGCCGCGCGCCGGACGGAGTCCCGCGGCTGCCACGTGCGGACCGATTTCCCCGAACGTGACGACAACGTCTGGCAACGCGGCCAGCTCATCCGGCTCAGCCCGTCCGGGCAGCCGGTGCTGGCCGATCCGATCGCTTTGGAGGGTGTGGCATGAGCGAATTCTCCCCGTGGGTCACCAAGGCGCTGGCCGATCACGGTCTCGACGTCCCCGATGTGCACCGCGTCGTCACCACGGCCTTGGCCGAGGATCTGCGGTACGGGCCCGACGCGACGACGAACGCCACCGTGCCCGAGTCCGCGACCGCGCTGGCCGAGCTCACGCCGAGGACGGCCGGGGTGGTCGCCGGGATCCCGGTGGCGCTGGCGGTGTTCGACGTCGTGCTCGGTGCGGAGCTGGAGATCCTGGCCGCGCGCGACGACGGCGACCGGCTGACCGCCGGCGAACCCGCGCTGGTGCTCCGCGGCCCGGTGCGTGGCCTGCTCACCGCCGAACGCACCGCGCTGAACCTGCTGTGCCATCTGTCCGGCATCGCCTCCGCGACCGCCGCCTGGGTGAGCGCCCTGGAGGGGACCGGTTGCCGGGTCAGGGATTCGCGCAAGACCCTGCCCGGACTGCGGTTGCTGGAGAAGTACGCGGTCCGCGCGGGCGGCGGGGTGAACCATCGGCTCGGCCTCGGTGACGCCGTGCTGATCAAGGACAACCACGTGGTCGCGGCCGGTTCGGTGACCGCCGCGCTCACGGCTGCGCGCGAGCACGCGCCCGAACTGCACTGCGAGGTCGAGGTCGACGACCTCGGCCAGCTGGAAGAGGCGCTCGCCGCGGGAGCCGACGAGGTGCTGCTGGACAACTTCACCCCCGACGAATGCGCGAAGGCCGTCGACAGGCGTGACGAGGTTTCACCGAAGACCCGCCTGGAATCCTCGGGCGGCCTGCGGCTGGACGTGGCGCGGGCGTACGCGGAGTCCGGTGTGGACTTCCTGGCGGTCGGCGCGCTCACCCATTCCTCGCCCGCGCTCGACCTCGGGATGGACCTGCGCTGACCTCCGGCAGTACGATTCCCTTGTGTGACAAGGGAATCCTGGAGGAATGGTGGGCTTTGCCGGTAAAACTGCCGTCGCGGGATGCGTCGCTTTCATGGCATCGCTCGGCATCGGAGTCCCGGCGACGGCGGTCGCCGAGCAGTGCGCGAATCCGACGGGCACCTACACCGCCGCCGTTCCGTGGGGGCAGCGGCTGATCGACCCCGTGCGGATCTGGCCGCTGTCGCGCGGCACCGGCCAGCTGGTCGCGGTGATCGGGACCGGGGTCGATGGTGGCAACGGCCAGTTCGCGCCCGGTCAGCTCGTCGGCGGCCAGGGCACCACGGCCGACGACTGCGACGGCCGGGGCACGATCGCCGCCGGGATCGTCGGCGCGCAACCGGATCCGTCCACGACGTTCACCGGGATCGCGCCCGGCGCCAAGATCCTGCCGATCCGGTACACGCAGGTGAACGGCGGCGGCGATCCCGGGCAGCTCGCGTCCGCCATCGAAACCGCGCTGAACCGCGGCGCCGGGATCATCCTGATCGCCGTCCCCGCGGCATCCGACAGTCCCGCGCTGACCGGCGCCGTCTCGCGTGCGAGGGAGAAAGGCGCGCTGATCATCTCTCCCGCCGCGGGGACACAGCAGGGCCAGACGTCGTACCCGACCGCGACGCCAGGGGTGCTCGCCGTGGGGTCGACGAACCAGACCGGTGCGGCGGTGCAGACGGAATCCGGTTCCTACGTGGGGATTTCCGCGCCCGGCGCCGAACTGGTCAGCACTTCCGCCGGCGCGGGCGGGACGGTGGCGCACCGGTGGCCGGTGAGTGACCCGAGCCTGGCCGCCGCGCATGTCGCCGGTGTCGCCGCGCTCGTGCGCGCGTATCACCCGGAGTTGTCGCCGGAGCAGGTCGTCGCCCGGCTGACGCTGACCGCGCACCGTGGCCCGGGTGGCGGTCACGATCCTCGGCGGGGCTGGGGCGCGATCGACGCCTACGCCGCCGTTTCCGCCTCGATCCCGGCCGGGACACCCGGCCCGGGAGGACCGCCGAGCGTCGCTCCGGACACCTTCGTCGTCCCCGCCGCCGCACCCGTCCGAGCCAACGCGGACAAGGTTTCCGGCGTTCTCGCCATCGCCGTGGTGGCCGCCGCCATCGCCGCGGGTGTGGTGGTGGCCGCGGTCCGGCGAGGCAAACGCCGGGGCTGGAAGCCTTCACGGTTCCGCGCCTCGTGAGCGGCAGCGGTGTACTGGGGGACACCGCCGCCACTCACGAGGTCTTTTCGCGACCCCCTGGGGTTTAGGGGACGACGGGTACGCAGGCCGTCGAGCCCACGATGGTCACGCCGTCGCCGACGCGGGAGACGTGCACGTTGAAGTCGGCGCCGTCGCGGCTGAACTGCGCGATCAGCTCACGCGGGTTGCTGCGGTCGCGTGTGCGCCAACCCTGGTTTTCCATCAAGGGCAGGACGACGTCGACGAGGGTGCGGACCGCGTCGGACGCGTCGTCCACGCGAAGGCCGTACTGCCAGCAGAGCGACCGGCCCGGCTGAGCCGGGTCGCAGTCCAGTTCGCCTTCCACGGTGCGCTCCGCGGCGGTGCCGAAGGTGCCCGCGACGCCGTCGATGACCGTCGCCAGGTCCTCGGCAAGCGGGTCGAGCGCGGTGTTCGTGGTGATCATGATGAACCTTTCACAAGCCTCTTCCGACGCCTTCGATGGCCATCTCGCGCAGCGAGCCGCCGGTGAAGCCCTCGTGCGTGACCGCGCCGCCGGTGATCACACCGTAGATGTTGTTCCACGAATCGGAACCCGGCTTGAGCACACCGCTGTGGGAATCGAAGCCCCACTGCAGGTCGCCGTTCGCGTCGCGGCCGGTTTCCAGTTCGACGACGCCGGGGAAGCGGTCGGGGTCCGCTCCGTGCCCGGCGCCGAGCCATTCGACGAGACCGGCGTTGCCCTGCGCGACCACGATCGGGTCGAAGGGGGCCGTCATGGAGTAGCGCTGCACACCGGCCTGGCTGGCCGGGAGGTCGTCCGGGTTCCAGATCCCGTGGCCCATCCCCGCGGACTCGACGTGCAGCACCTGATCGGTCCTGAGCCCGAGCTGCTCCGCGAGCCCCACGGTCGCGCCGCCGTAGCTGTGCCCGACGGCGGTGACCACGACACCCGGGCCGGCGTGGCTGTCGATCTGGCCGCGCAGTTCGTCACCGAACGCCTTGAGATCGGGCGCCATGGTCTGCGCGTAATGTGCGGCAGGCCCTTCGGTGATGACGTTCTGCGGAAAGACCCCGTCGGCCCAGACCACCATCGCGGTCCGCCCGGTGGCGTCCGCGGCGACCAGGCTCTTGCCGAGGTCGGCGTAGCTCTGGAAGTTGTCGAACGAGGTGTTGACGCCGGGGACGAACAACCCGACGTTGCGGGTGCCCGGTTCGATCCGGCCGACCAGTTCGGCGATCCGGCCGTTACCGGACGGATCGAACCGCAGGATCTGCCGGTCGTTGGCGAGGATGTCCTCGTACAACGCGATCCGGGTGCGCGCGTTCGCGATGTCGTCGGCTTTTCCGCCGTGTGCCAGGAGGTTCGCGAGCCGTTCGCGTTCGGAGGTCAGCGCGTCGGTGACCTTCGTGCGGTTCTCGGCGATCGCGGCCGCCCAGGATCCGGTGTCGGCCGCGCCGCCGACGCCCGCCGGATTCCCCGCCTTGGGCAACGGGTTCTCCGGCATGAGCGCCCGGTACGAAGCGGCGACCTGGACGTCGGCGCGCCGGTAACCGCCGGCCGCGGAGGTGAGCCCTTGATGGATCACCGTCGCCCTGGTGATCCGGCCGTCGAGTTTGCCCGCGACGTCCTTGATCGTCTTGGTGTACGTCGCCGATGCCGCGCCGGACGCCGAAACCTGGCCGAACGCGGCGGAGGGGATGTTCTCACCCGCCAGCGCGGTCTGCGCGGTCTTGAGCACGCCGGCACGCTGTTCGAGTTCCGCCGCCGCCGCTTCGAGCCTGGTGGGGGCGACTCGGTAACCGCCCGCACTGGATGCCATCACCGAGCCGCCTCTCCTGGTCGGAAAAGATCAGTACTGTTCGGGTTCTTCGCCGAGCACGGCGGGAGCGACCGGTGACGACTGACCCCAGACGTTCTCGGTCTCCACGAGCCACGGCGGGATACGCCGTCCGGAACCCATGTCGCCGCCCGCGCCCATGCCCATCGGCATCATGGGCATCATCGGCATCGCGCCCTTGGCCGCCGCCGCGCCCGCCGCACCGGCGGCCCCGCCCGCGAGCCCGCTCATCGCGCTGCCCGAGCCGCCGTCGCCCGCCAGACCGGAGAACGCGGCAGGCACCTCGCCGGGGCCGGAGACCCCGCCGCCACCGATCGCGCCGCCGTCCAGCGAAGGCGCGCCGCCACCGCCGATCGGGATGCCGCCACCGGCCCCGCCCGCGGTCGCGCCCGCCCCACCGGCGCCGCCACCGCCGAGCTCGCCGTCCTTCTTCTCGTCCTTGGGGTTCTTGCCGTTGGCCCAGCCCGGCACCCGCGGCATGATCGAGCCGAACCGGCCGAACGCGGCGGCCGAGGCCGCGGCGAGACCGGCGGTGAACATGTCGCCGAACAGCGGATTCGACTTGGGGACCTGGCCCGGCTGGCCGGTGGTGGGCGGCGTGGAGCCGTCCGAAGGCAGCGGATGCGTGTTGTCGCCCGGCACGACACCCACACCGGGTGTTCCGCCGATGTTGTTGCCGACCGAGCCACCAGGAGCGGTGCCGCCACCGGTGACCGGCGGCGGGGTGACGGCGTTCGGCGAGGCCGGAATGGACTCTTCCGCCGTCGAGTACTCGCCCGCGAGCTGGGTCATCACCACGATGGCCTTGCTGTGCGCCGCGCTGGCCGCGCCCGCGGCCTGTTGCTGCGCTTCGACGTTCGCGATGGCCTGCTGCCGTTGCTGCGCGGCGTTGATGATCGTCGCCTGCGACGCGTCCGGCGGCAGCAGCGGCGGATTGACGGCCAGCGCGAGGTCGGCGGGGGCGACGTCGGGCACCGCGACCGGCGGCGGCATCTCCTTCTTGGCCTTCACCAGCGCGTCCGCCGCGTCCTCGAGGAGGTTGTTCATCGCGTGCGCGGTCTGGGCGACCTTGCGGATGCCGCCGACCAGGTCGGTGATCATCGTGTGGTACTTGTCGGCGGCGCCGCCGGTCCAGCTGCCGGAGAAGTCCTTCAGCTCACCGGTCAGGTTCTCGGCCTGTTCGAACAGGCCGGAGCCGGTGGACTGCCATTTGTGGGCCGCGTGACGTGCCGTGTTCGGGTCGCCCGACTGCAGCATCGCGTAGAGCTGCTGGTGCGAGTACGCGGCGAAGTTCGTGTGCGCGGTCTCGGTCATCCCTTGTTCCCCCCGCCGTTCGAGCCGCTGTTACCGCCCAGCACGCCCCCGAGGACGTTGAGCAGCGGATCGAGCAACCCGGCCTGCTGACTCGAGTGGTTCATGTCGCCCGCCACCGAACCGTCGGCCGCCGCGTAGCCGTCGGCGACGGTCGTGGTGACGTCCTGCGCGAAGGTGATCGCGCCCTTGACCTGGTCCAGCAGCCCCTGCATCTCGGCGACGGCCGCCTGGTGCGCCTTGTTGAGTGAACCCGCCTCCCCGAACTCGCCGAACAGCAGCGGCTGTTCGCTCAGGGTCAGCAGGAAGTCGTTCGGCTTGGACATCGCGTGGATCTGGGTCTCCAGTTCCCGCACGAAGTCCTTCAGTGATTCCAGATGGACGTAGTACGACTGGTCTTGCATTGATCCCGGCTCTCTCGTGAACGGCCACGCCGACAAGGGGACGACAACGCGCAAAGCCGGCCGGCCGGTGCCGAGGGGGGTGAAAGCACCGGCCGGCCGACGGATGGGGGATCAGCCGGCGAACAGGCCCTGGTTACGGTTCTCCAGGCTGTGCTGGAGATCGTGGGCGTCGCCGACCTTGCCACCGAACTGCGCGATGATCGCCACGATGTCCGCGGTGGCCTGGCGCAGGCGGGTTTCAGACGCACGGGCCGCTTCACCGGCGGAGCTGCCGGAGGCGTACCAGGTCTGGGTGATCGGCTGCAGGTTCGTGTGCAGCTGTTCGAGCTGGGACGTGAGCGCCTTGGCCTTGGCGGCCAGCGAGGCCGAGCTGTGCTGCAGCGCGGCGAAGTTGATTTCGACGACGTCAGCCATGATTGGTGGTCCTCTCGCGGATCAGGGGTTGAGCCGGTGGAACACGGTCTGGTCGACGGTTCCGCTGACCCCGGTCAGGCTTTCCCGGACCTGCTCGTCACCCGAGTTGTAGTTCCGGTTGCTCTCGTGCACGAGGCGCGACATCGTGTTGAGCTCGTTCACGGCGATGGTCATCTTCTCCTGCAGACGGCGCTGCAGATCCCAGAACGCGACCGCCTGGTCACCCTTGTAGTTGTGCAGGGTCTGGGTCAGCTCGCTCTCCAAGCTGGCCATCGTGGTCTTGGCGTTCGACGCGGTTTCCTCGAACCCCTGGACGGCGCGCGCCATCGCAGCTGCGTCTGCCTGATATCCCGTACCGGTCATTGATGGGCCACCTCCTCTCATCTCGCTGGAAATCCCGGTGAGCACCAGGGGACGCCCTGTCTGCTCTTGTGAAGGACACGCTAGAAAACAGGGGAGTCCGGTCAAACGGCACAACTGCCGGTCGCAGTGACGGCACTATTACCCACAGCTCGCCGGTAGGGCCGTCCCCACCCTCGATCAGGGGGAGTGCTCCAGTGTCCGGACCGATGCCTCCCGGCACCCTCAAACCCATGGTGGACAAGGGTTTCAGGACAGTATCGCATCGCCCGCTGATGATCTTGGCGGCGGCGATGGCGGTGCTCGGGGTGATCGCGCTCGGCGGTCTCGTTTTCGACGATCGCAGCCTCGTGAACGCGCCCATCTGGCTCAAACCGCTCAAGTTCACGATTTCCGTGGGGCTCTACGCGGTGACGCTGGCCTGGCTGATCGGGCAGCTCACGCGGGGCAAACGGCTCGGCTGGTGGCTCGGGACGATGTTCGCGGTCGGCCTCGGCATGGACATGGCGCTGCTGTTCTGGCAGGTCATCGTCCGCGGCAGGACACTCCACTTCAACCAGGCGACCCCGGCCGACCAGTGGATCAACAACATGGTCGCGAACGGTGCCTTCGCCGGCTGGGGAGCGACGGCGGCCATCGCGGTTCTCCTGCTGTTCCAACGTCTTCCCGACCGGGCGATGAACTCCGCGTTGCGCGCGGGTGCCGCGTTGTCCGTCGCCGGCATCGGGATCGCGCTGCTGATGTTCGGGCCGAACGAACAGCAGAAAGCCCAGTTCCGCTCCGGCGAACGGCCGTCGATCATCGGTGCCCACGCGGTCGGCGTGCCCGACGGCGGCCCGGGACTGCCGGTGCTGGGCTGGAGCACCGTGGGCGGGGACCTGCGGATCCCGCATTTCTTCGGCATCCACGCGATCCAGGTGCTGCCGCTGGTCGCTTTCGGACTGCTCAAGCTCGCCAAGCGGTATCCGGTGCTGGAATCGGAGTTCGTGCGGCGGAATCTGGTCCGGACCGCTTCGGCAGGCTTCGCGGGGCTGCTGGTGCTGCTCACCTGGCAGGCTCAGCGCGGGCAGTCCATCGTGAACCCCGATTTCTGGACGCTGGTCGCGGGCGCCGGGATCATCGCCGTCGTGGCCGCCGGGTCGGCGCTTTCGCTCCGGACGAGGCGGCCGATGCATCAGCTGCTGTGAGCCTCCGCGAAATCCGGTCGGGACTTCCCGCGGATCGGCTGTTTGCCGGTTGAGCCGGGCGACCAAGGTGCCGGAAAGTGTGGGCCGGGTTGGTCGTGAGTGGCGTCTCGGGTTCTAACCCGAAGCGCCACTCACGGCCGGCTGGGGCGCGTAGTGGTGTCAGACCCCCGCGGTGGTGCGGATCCAGTCGCGGCTCGCCGCGACGCTGGCGTAGTTCTGGGTGCCCTGCGGGTTCGTGCCGGAGTTGGTGCCGGTCGAGCAGACACCGACCTGGACGCCGTTCGAAAGCTGCGGGCCGCCCGAGTCGCCGTGCCAGGCCGAACCGTTGACGCCGACGCTGGCGATGGCCTGGCCGCCGTACGCGTCGCTGCTGGTGCCGGTGATGCGGACGTCGGCCGTCTTCAGGACGCTCGACGGCGGGTTGCTTCCCTGCGTGCGGCCCCAGCCGTAGATCTGGTTCGTGGTGCCGTTGGCCGGGTTCGCGGTGCCGAGCTTCATGTACGTCGTGCTGACCGCGGTCGTGAGGTGCAGCAGGGCGATGTCGCCGCTCGGGGCCGCCTTCTGCTGGTCGACGTCGGCCTCGGTGCCCTGGTTCAGGTTGACGTTGCCGACCTTGACGTGCATGCCGGGCTTGTTGAGGCAGTGCTTCGCGGTGAGGACCCATTGCGGAGCGATGATCGTGCCGGAGCAGTTGAAGCCGCCGAACGCGGTGGCGTCGTCCCAGTAGATCTGGGCGCCCCACGGCGCGGAACTCACGGTGCCGCCGCCGATGATGTCCTGACCCGCGTTCGCGGCGGGGGTGGCGGCAAGGGTCAGCGCCGCGGCGGCGCTCGCCACCGTTGCGACGATTTTGGACATACGCATGAATACGCCCTTCGGCCTGCGTCGGGGAGTTCGTTTCCAGTTGAAACGATTTCACCAAGTTAGGCGGCGGTAAGGGTTTTGGTAACCTACCGAAGTCGGTAAGCGTCGCGAGGAAAGTATTGGGCCGTCCGGGTGGTCTTGGGAAAAGCGAGTTCCGCGCGAATTCAGAATTGGGTGGATGCTTCCCTTTGCCGTGGACGTCCGTTGTATCCGAATTCCCTGGACGTGGCTCGCCTGCCGGTGTCTAGGGTGTTCGTGTGACGACAGTGATCGTGCTGAACGGCGGCTCCAGTTCGGGTAAGTCGGGGATCGCCAGATGCCTGCGGGCGGTGTTGCCGGATCCCTGGCTCACCCTCGGCGTGGACACCTTGATCGACGCCATGCCGTCCACAGTGGACGACGGGATCGGCTTCGCGGCGGACGGTGCAGTGAGTGTCGGATCCGGTTTCCGGCGGCTCGAGAACGCGTGGATGGCCGGTGTCGCGGCGATGGTCCGGGCCGGGGCCCGGGTCATCATCGATGACGCGTTCCTCGGTGGGGCCGCGTCGCAGCAGCGGTGGCGTGACGCGTTGGACGGACTCGACGTCCTGTGGGTCGGGGTCCGGTGTGACGGCGTCGTGGCCGCCGGGCGGGAGATGGCGCGTGGGGATCGGGTTACGGGGATGGCGCGGGCGCAGGCCGAAATCGTGCATCGAGGCGTGGTTTACGACTTCGAAGTGGACACTGGGGTGAACGAAGCCTTGGCCTGCGCGCGGGAGATCGCCGCACGGGTCGGGTGACTTCGCTGGTGCGAGGCAGGGCTGCTTACGGGTGGTGACCTGCCTGGGTGTCAACCGAAGCCGGGGAAGCGCGATGCCGCCGCGAGCGCATCGCAACTTGACGGCCACGTTGTTCCGCACTCGTGAGCACGCTCCAAAGTGGACGAAGCAGCTATGGCCATGACGGAGCCACGAAGGCGCCTCCTTCGCCGACGTCGGGCGGCACACGTTTCAGAAGGGTGGGGTGTCGTCTTCTGGTTCGGGTCGTGGGTCGTGGAGTGGTTCGGGGGTGGTGGTGTAGGTGCGGCCGGTGGGGGTGGTGATGGTCATGCCGCCGTTGCCCGTGGGAGTTGCGGTCCAGCCGGGTTCTTCTTTGAGGAGGTTGTGGATCTTGCAGGCGGCGTGGCAGTTGTGGTGGTCGGTGCCGCCGTTGCTCGCCCAGGTGGTGAGGTGGTCGATCTCGGAGAATTCGGCGGGCCGGTGGCAGCCGGGGTGGGTGCATTCGCGGTCTCGGGCTTTGATCAGGCGGGCGAGTGAGGCGGGGGAGCGGTAGGTGCCGGGGCCGGCTTCGAGGAGTTGGCCGGTGGTGGGGTCGGTGATCAGCCGGGACCAGGTGGAGCCGGGGTCGGCGGCGATCTCACGGACAAGCCAGCCGGGGATGGGGCCGTAGCCGGCGAGGGTCGCGGGATCTTCCCGGGCACCGGTCAGGGTCAGCAAGTCGACATAGACATGGACGTGCGCGCGGGGTGTGCCGTGGCCGTCTTCGGCCAGCAGCCGTTCGGCGAAGAGGTCGGCGCGGTGTTGATCGAGGGTGCGGGACTTGTCGTTCGCGCGACGGGTGCGGGCGGCGTGGCTCAGTGACGCGTAAATCGAGCTGGCCACTTCGGCGGGCAGCCACCCCGACAGTTTCGACATGGTGTCGTCTTCGTGTTCCAACGCGATGTGGCGTAACGCGCGTTTGCTCGCGGCGCGGTCCCGGTAGCCGTCGGGATCGAATTTCTGTACCGCGTGATCCACCGATTTCCGGATCGCCCCCGGATCACGGCCAGTCAGCCGTGTGGCCATCCACGCGTCCACCTGGGCGGCGACCTCGTCGGAGACCTCACGGGTCAGCTGACTGACCTTCGACGCCTTGTACAGGTCGATGTCACCGTTCTCCAGCGCCGCCAACGTGTTCGGCAACCGTGACACCAGAGCACACGACGTTTCCACCAGCAGGAAAGCCTGATTACGGGAGACCGAGAAGGCCAAAGCGACCTCCTCGGTCACCGATCTTCGGGAACCACCCACCGCAGCAAACCCGGCTATCGCACGCACCTGCCGTCCCTGCGCCCGACGCAGCACGACTTCCTCGTCGTAGGCGGCATCCAGAAGATGAGCGGCTTTCGGATTGAAAGCAAAAGATGTGGTCATGACCAAGATGTAACTGTTCAGGCCCCTTGTTCGCTGTTGGTGGTGTTGTGGGATAATCTTGTTGTGGGAGAAGGGGTTCGGCCGTCGTATGACGAGCTTGCGGCGTTGGTCACCGCGCAGGCGGTGGAGCTTGGTCGTGCTCGTGAGGAGATCGCTCAGCTGCGGGGCGAGGTTGCTGAGCTGAAGCGTCGTCTGGGGACGAATTCCGGCAACTCGTCGATGCCGCCATCGTCGGACAGGTTCAGCAAGCCGGCGCCGAAGTCGTTGCGTGGCAAGACTGGCCGGAGGCGGGGAAAGCAGCCGGGAGCGCCGGGGGCGAGTCTGTCCATGGTGGACGATCCGGATCGGATCGTTGATCACGTGCCGTCCTCCTGTGGCGGCTGCGGGGCGATGCTGCGCCGACGCGACAAAGTCGGCGTGGCGTCGCGTCGGCAGGTGATCGACCTGCCGGAAGTGCGCCCGTCGGTCACCGAGCATCGACTACATCGGCGGCGTTGTTCCGGGTGCCGTCAGGTGACCACGGCGATCGGACCCCGCGAAGCGACCGCGCCGGTATGTTACGGGCCGAACGTGACCGCGCTGGCGACGTATCTGTTGACCTATCAGCACATTCCGGTTTCCCGGACCGCCCAGTTGCTCGGTGACCTGATGGGTCTTCCGGTCTCGACCGGCTGGGTCGCGGGAGTCCTCACTCCCGTCGCGGCCGAGCTGGCCGGGTTCGAGCAGCAGGTCGCCGACGCGTTGCGGGCGGCGCCGGTGGCGCATTTCGACGAGACCGGCATCCGGGTCGAGGCCAAGACCTGGTGGCTGCACACGGCCTGCACCCAGACCCTCACCGCCTACTTCGCCCACAAACTCCGCGGCACTGAAGCGCTGGACGAATTCGGGATCCTGCCACGATTCCGGGGCGTCGCGGTCCACGACGGCTGGAAACCGTACCAGTACTACGGTCCCACTCACGCCCGCTGCAACGCCCACCACCTGCGTGAACTGGTCGCGGCCGGCGAAGAACACCCCGAACACACCTGGCCATCGATCGCCATCAAGACCCTGGAAAATCTCAACACCGCCGCCCACAACGCACGCGACGCCGGCCTGACCGCCATCCCGCCCGCCATCGCGGACCCCCTGCTCTCACGATTCATCCGCACCGTCAACGTCGGCCTGTTCCTGCACCCACCCGAAAAAGGCCACCAAAGCAAAACCCGCCGCCTGCTGGTACGCCTGCGCGACTACCAGCACGACGTGCTGCGCTTCGCACACGACCTCACCATCCCGTTCACCAACAACCAAGCCGAACGCGACCTACGCATGATCAAAGCCCAGATGAAAATCTCCGGCGGCTGGCGCACCCGACACGGCGCCCACACCTGGCTCCGCGTCCGCGCCTACATCTCCACCCTCCGCAAAAACCACATCCACATCCTCACCGGACTCCGCGACGCCATCACCGGAAACCCTTGGCTGCCAACAAACACCAAAATAGCCTGAACAGTTACACCAAGATCATACTCGAACTGATGTTCGATCGCCACTGGATCGATGCTTTGCCGTCAATTATCCAGCATGCTCTGGATTCTTATGCCGGATAAGGAAAATGTGACTGGGCGGAGCCGGATACGCTGCTGCCAAAGAGATCTGGCGCATCCGCGGCGTGGACAACGGACAGATACAGTGAGCCTTTCCAGCCCTCGCTCCGAACAGGTTGGGAGGAGTGCTCACGGCGTTCCGGGACAATGCTCTGAGCGGAGCAGACCGTAGACGAGCACATCGACATACTCGCCGTGTTGGAAGGACCTGCCGTGCATGACCCCTTCCCGGCGGAACCCCAGGCGTTCGAGGGCTTTCTGCTCGCCGAGGTTGCCGCCATTGGTGAGGGCTTCGATTCTGTTCGCGGTCGTGCGGCCGAACAGGTAGTCCACGAGCAGCCTCTGCGCCACCGTGCCCACCCCCTGTCCACGATGCTCGGGTAGTACCCCCACGCCGATCTCGTAGGTGACACCCGAGGGGAAGCCGCGGGGCTTCCAGCTGGCGATGCCGATAACCGTGTCGTCGGCCCGCGCGATCGCGACCGCCGCGGACTCGGCGGAGATGTACCCGTCGATCTCCCATCGCTTGCGGCGTGCCCTCGGATCACCGAATCCGGGCCACTCGAACTCGCCGAGCGCATCGGGATCCGTGCAGAGGCGGTCGAGAAAGTCGAGGTCGGCCTCGGTGAACGCCCTCAAGCGGACTTCGTCCGGGCGGTTCGCTGGAGTCATGAAGCCAGTATCGCGCCCGGAACATCACCCGTCAGGCAGTGAGCACTTCCCGACCTTGATGCGACAGGCTGGAGTTTGCCGGTCGCCGCGAACGAGGCACTCGGTGGCACAGGCTACCGGTGCACCGCCAGGCACTGCTCGTGCTCGCGCACCTGCGCTGCGGAGATACCTGCGCACGCCTCCCCGCCAGTTTCGGGATCGCCGCAGACCGCCCCTTCTAGGCCGTGACGGTCCTTCACCATGTCACCAGGACGGGAAGTTGAAAAGGGCTCAGGGCCATGGGCCCAATCCTCCAGACAGGCGGACCCCTTAGTCCTCCACAGGCTTCGTCCAGGCCACCTGCACCAGCCCGGTCCCATGCCGCCGCGAGACCAGCACACCCCGTCCCGCGGGCTGCGGTCCCGGCTTGACCTCTCCGAGCAGCGCCCCTTCGTCCCGCGCCCCGGACATCACCAAGCCCGGGGACCCCAGCTCCCGGATCCGTTGCAGCACAGGCTCGAACAGCGAACGCCCGGCCCCGCCGCTCCCGCGCGCGATGACGAGGTGGAGCCCGATGTCCCGCGCCTGCGGCAGGAATTCCAGCAGCGGCAGCAACGGGTTCCGGCCGACGGTCGCGACCATTTCGTAGTCGTCGACGAGGACGAACAGCTCCGGACCCCGCCACCAGGACCGGTTTCGCAGCTGTTCCGGCGTGACGTCCGCGCCGGGGAGCCGGTTCCGCATGGCCTGCTGGCATTGGTCGATCAGCCCGGTCAGCACGGTCTCGGAACCCGCGTAGCCGAGCAGGTGCGACTCCGGTACCGCGCCCAGCATCCCTCGCCGATAATCGGCGACGACGATCGCGGCCTCTTCCGCCGAGTACTTCGACACGATGCCTTGCGCGATCGCACGCAGGAGCGAACTCTTGCCGGATTCCACGTCACCGAAGGCCAGGAAGTGCGGTTCGGTGGCGAAGTCGAGGTACACCGGCCGCAGGTTCGATTCCGCGATGCCGAGCGTGACCTGCTTGCGCGGCCCGGCTTCCAGCGAGTCCAGCGGGACCTCGGGAGGCAGCAGCCGGACCTGCGGCGCGGCCGCACGTTTCCACGCTGCGGAAATCCGGCGGTTCAAGTCGAGCCCGCCCGCTCCGACCGTATCCGGCCGCTGGTCCGAGTCGATCCGCGGCAGTGCCGCGAGGAAATGCAGTTTGTCCGCGGTCAGCCCGCGGCCCGGCCGGTCGGCGGGGACGTTCTGGGCGATCTTGCGGTCGATGAGCGAGTCCGCCGGTTCACCGAGCCGCAGTTCGAATTTGGTGCCGATCGCGTCGCGCAGCGGTGCCCGCATGCCCATCCACTGGTTGATCGAGACGACGACGTGGATGCCGAAGCCGAGCCCGCGCGACGCCAGGCTGGTGATCTGTTCTTCCAGCTGTTCGTATTCCTGACGGATCGTGGTCCAGTTGTCCACGAACAGGAAGACGTCGCCGAATTCGCGGCCTTCCGTGCTCTCCCGGAACTCCGAACGCCGCTGGCGGAACGTCGTGATCGACTCGATCCCGTTGGCGGAGAAGAACTCCTCGCGCTGTTCGAGCAGGGTCGTCAGTTCCGCCACCACGCGGCGGCAGCGCTGGGCGTCGCGCCTGGTCGCGTAGCCGGACACGTGGGGCAGCCCGGCGATCGGCGCCAGCGCGCCACCGCCCATGTCCAGCACGAACAGCTGGACCTCTTCCGGAGTGTGGGTGAGCGCGAGCATCGCGGCGATGTCACGCATCAGCGTGCTCTTGCCGCTCTGCGGCGCACCGACGATCAGCGCGTGCCCGGCGGCACCGGAGAAGTCGGCCCACAGCATGTCGCGTCGCTGCTCGAAGGGCTTGTCCACCAAGGCGACCGGGATCATCAGCTTGCCGTTGCCGCCCCAGCCCAGCGGGCACAGACCGCGTGCCGGATCTTCGCCGAGCGGTGGCAGCAGCTGGTCCAGGGTGGGCGGTTCGGCCAGCGGCGGAAGCCAGATCTGGTGCGCCTCCGGGCCTTTGCCTTCGAGCCGCGAGATCATCGCGCCGATGATCGTCTCACCGGTGCCCTTTTCGACCGGCTCCTCGGCCTCGACGGTCACCGGGATCTCCACCGGCGCCAGCGTGAACGGCATCAGACCGAGGCTCTGGCCGTCCTTGCGCACGATCTTGCTGCGCGGCGGCAGTTCCCCCGAGACGTACGCGGCCTTGAGCCGGATGAGGGTGTCGTTGTCGGACTTCAGATACGCCGAACCCGGTACGGGCGGCAGCTGATAGGCGTCCGCGACGCCCAGCACGGCGCGGCTCTCCGACGCGGAGAACGTCCGCAGGCCGATCCGGTACGACAGATGCGAATCCAGCCCGCGCAGCCGTCCTTCCTCCAGCCGCTGCGAAGCCAGCAGCAGGTGGATCCCGAGGCTCCGCCCCAGCCGCCCGATCGCGACGAACAGGTCGATGAACTCCGGCCGCGAAGACAGCAGCTCGCTGAATTCGTCGATGATCACCAGCAGTGACGGCAACGGCCGCAGGTTGGCGCCGGATTCCCTGGCCTTTTCGTAGTCCCGCACCGACGCGTAGTTCCCGGCCGCGTGCAGGAGTTCCTGACGCCGCAACAGTTCGCCGTTCAGCGCGTCCGCCATGCGGTCGACCAGCGCGAGATCGTCGGACAGGTTGGTGATGACGGCGCAGGTGTGCGGCAGCCCGGTCATCCCGGCGAAGGTCGCGCCACCCTTGAAGTCGATCAGCGCGAGGTTCAGCTTCTCCGAGGAGTGCGTGACGGCGAGCGCGGTGACCAGTGTCCGCAGGAGCTCGCTCTTGCCGGATCCGGTCGCGCCGATGACCAGCCCGTGCGGCCCCATCCCGCCTTCGGCCGATTCCTTCAGGTCGAGGTCGACGGGCCTGCCATCGGGGTTGACGCCCAGCGGGATCCGCAGCCGGTCGCGCGCGGATCGCGGCGCCCAGGTGACGGCCGTGTCGGTGTCGCGCGGGTCGCCGATGCCGAGCAGCCCGGCCAGCCCGAAGGTCGCCGACATCGGCGCTTCGCTGACCACCGCCGCTCCTTGGAACAGCGGCGTCAGCATCCGTGCCAGCGCCTCGGCGGCCCCGCGGTCCAAGGTGTCGGGCATGCCGAGGAAACCGAGCCGCTGCTCCGTCCCGTCGCCGACGACCATCCCGAGCTGCTCCGGGCTCATGTGCAGGCTCAGCAGCCGTTCCGACGACACCGATCGCGGCTGCTCGGTGCCGATCTCCACCACGGTGACGCCGAGCCTGCCCTCTTCGCCGACGAGCCGCGTGTCGCCGAGGGTGTGCCCGCCGTCCACGATGACGACGATCTGGGGCAGGTCCAGCCGGGAATCCGGCCGCCGGGTGAACGCGGGCCGGTCGCCGAGGTCGGGGCCGAGGAGGTCGGCGAGTTTCCCGGAGTCGGCGTCGACGAGCCGTCGCGGACCGGCGGCGTCGGCGGCGGTGGAGGCCACGTGCGGCAGCCACTTCGCCCATTCCCAGTCGTGCAGCCGGTCGTTGTGGACGCAGAGCGCGATCCGCAGGTCGCCGGGTGAATGGAAGGTGGCGAGCTGGGTCAGCAGCGCCCGTGCGGTCCCGAGTGTGTCCGGGCGGCGGCCGGACAGGCTGACCTGCGCGAACGACCGCAGCGAGACCGCGACCGGGAGTCCGTCGACCGTCGAATAGGTCCGGATGAAGTGCTTGAGGTTCGTCGAGCACACCGGGTCGAGGTCTTCCAGCGGCACGGTCTGCGGCGCTCTCAACGGCGTCGCGAGCCGCTGCGGGCCCGTTCCGACGCGCACCTGCCCGAACTGCGGGTCGGACCGGCGGCGATCCCACAGCTTCCCCGTCTCGATGTACGCCCACAGGTCGGCGGGATCGGGCTGCAACGCCGCCATCGCCGCGCGCTGGTTGTCCGCGATCTCCCGCACCTGGCCGCGCAGACCGGTCAAGTACCGCTGGTAGTCCCGGCGCTCCTCGTTGATCTGCGCCTTCTTCGCCGCGCCACCGCGCCCGAGCGACATCACGACCATGCCCACCATCGCGGTGAGGAACAACGCGCCGAAGATGTAGGTCATCACCCCGCCGTCGCGTCCGATGTAGACGAACGACATGGCGCCCATGCCCAGCATCATCGGCATGAACATCAGCAGCTGCATGGCTCCGCCGGACGAGCCCTTCGGCAGCATCGGCGGGGACTGCAGGACGATTTCACCGGGCTGCTCGCCCAGGGCCGGCAGGCGGTCGCGAGTGGCGCTCATCAGGGTCTTTCTGGCCGCTTGTGGGTAATCCTGCCGATCATTCTGGCCACTCGTGCCGCCCTTGCGGTGGGTACTTTTGCCGTCCGCTCGCGTCTGGTGGCGAACTTACGCTGCTCGAACAGTCGCAGGCATGGGGGAACGAGAGAAGGAGAGCCATGGTCGGCACGGGCGAGTACCGGGCGGAGCCCGAGGCCATGCGCTCGGCGGTCGGAAACCTCGGCGGCATCATCATGCAGGGCATCAATGTCGTCGGCGACCTCGAACGCACCGTCCTGCAGCCGATGTCGTTCGCCACCTTCGGCAGCGCGGTGGCGGCGGCCAACACGGCCATGCAGAGCCAGCAGGTGGTCGCGGTCCGCACCCTCCTGCAACTGCTGCAGCAGATCAACGGCTTCATCAAGAGCAGCGCCGACGCCTACCAGGCCGCGGACGAGGCGGTCGCGGGCGGCTACGGCGGCCGTCCCGGCGGCGGCGCCGGATCGACGTCGTCGTCGATCTGGGGGAATTCGCACGCCTCCGAACTGGCGACGCTGGCCATCAACGACAGCGCCGGCGGCGAGGGCGAGCCGTCTTCGGTCGGCAACGTGCTGCGCTACCTGGGGGACGCGCGGCTGGGGCAGCTCGGCGACCACCCGATCACCGACACGCGGTTCCACGGCGTCTCGGACTTCAACGACTGGCTGGCCGGTGACGCCGACAACCAGGCGCGGGTCGGGGTCATCGAGGTCTACGCGGGCACGGCGCGCAACTTCGGCGACGTACCCGGCGGGGTGCACAGCGGTGACGTCGTCGTGGTCGAACCGCTCCTGTTCTCCGATCGCCAGCCGGTCATCGCCATCGCCGGAGAGGGCGGACTGCTCTACAACCACGGAATCGTCGAAGCGGACATCAACGGCCTGGCGAAGGTCAGTGTCTACCGCCCGGCTTCCGTCTGACTTCCGGCCTGAGGAGCGACCATGCTGACTTATCCGAATTCCAGCGCGATGGACGCCACGGCGTCCTCGGGCGGGCCGATCACCATCCTGCCGCAGATCCTCACCGGGCAGCCGGAGCAGATCGCCAAGCACGTACTCGAGGTGCTCAAGAAGGCCAACGAGTTCCTCACCATGTACAACGAGGTGACGAAGGCCGCCGAGCAGCTGGGCAAGATCTGGTCCGGCGCCGCGTCGGACTCGGCGCTGAAGAAGATCACCGACTCCCTGAACTCGCTGAACAAGATCATCCAGGTCGTGCAGAAGGGCGCCGAACTGCTCGGCGTCGCCGGGACGCTGATCAAGACCGCACAGGCCGCCTACAAAGCGGTGGTGTCGGCGGTGAACCCGACGGTCGCCGGCCTGATGTCGAATCCGTGGACCTATGGCGCCGCTGTCGCGCTTTCCACCGCCACCAGTGCTTCGCTGCGCGCGTTCATCACCGCGATCGGCGCGCTGCTGAAGGCGCTCGGCGTGGTCGACCTCGCCAACCAGATCACCCAGATCGCCACCATCATCGGCGAGGTCCAGAAACTGTTCGGGCACAACGACGCCGGTGACAACGGCGCCGCGGGCAACTCGGCGGTCTCGGGCACCCCGATCACCAACCCGCAGGCACCGGGCTCGGTCGCCAGCGGTTCGGGACAGGCCGCCGTGGGTGGCTCGGGTGGCGGGGCGGGCGGCGCTTCGGGTGGCGGGACGACGCCGGGCGAGACGCCGCCGTTCACCCAGTACCGGCCGCCCGCGCTGGGCGGCAACGGTTCCCAGGGCAACTGGCCGGGTGGGGCGGACGCCTGGATCCCGGTGGACAGACCCTCGGGCGGTGGCGCGGGTGCCGGCTCCAACGGTGGCGGTGCGCTGCCGAGCGCGGGCAACGGGAACACGGTCACCATCACCACCGACCTGAGCACCGGCAAGTCGACCGTGCAGGCGCCGGGCGGGCAGGACATCGATATCGACATCGACATGAACTACGGCGGCAAGCACTTCGAGCAGCACATCGATATCGATGCGGGAGCTGACTCACCGGCGAAGGGCAGGTAGCCGTGTGGGGGAGCGGTGTGGTCGACGCGTCGGGCGTCGTCAGTTCGATCCTGTCGAATTACCGGCGGCTCGTGGTCGAGTACCAGCGGCGGGTCACCGGTGATCCCGCCGCGCTGAACGCGGCGAGCCAGCGGTGCGGTGAGCGGGCGTCGACGGTTTCGGGCCGCGCGGAGGAGATCGGCAAGGCGGCCAAGGCGCTCAACGCGTCTTGGGAAGGTGACGCGTACGTCGCGTTCTCCACTTCCGCCGCGAAACTGAGCCAGGAACTCGGCGAACTCGGCACGAAACTGGGCGACCAGTCGAACCGGCTGCGGGGAGGCGCGCAGGCATTGCAGGGTGCGAAGTCCTGTGTGGACTCGATCCTCGCCCAGTTCGACCAGTACGCCGCGCAGCTCACCAGTCAGGCGCGGACGGCGAACGCGAACGCGGTCAACGCGTTCATCTCCGCCGCCCGGCAGCTCGGCGAACGCGCCGCGCAGGCGGCACAGGAGATCGCGGACGAACTGAGCGAGGAACTCGCGCGGCTGTTCCCGCCGGAGGGCACCGGCCGGATCGAGCACGAACTCGGCAAATGGGGTCGCGGCCCGTTGTACTGGCTCAACGGAGAAGCGCTCGACGGCCGCAGGCGTCCGCGCTCGCATCCGTCGTGGTTCGGCAATTCCGGCTGGAAGAAGCTCACCTGGGACGGTCTCGAAGGCACGCGCGCCCCGCGTGCGGGTGACACGCCGTTCGGCAGGCCGAAGCCGGAAGGCCTGCGAGACAAGGCCTGGGGCAACACCGAGATCACGTACGCGAAATGGAAGCAGGAACAGGACGGCTTCACCCCGGGCTGGGACGCCAAGGTCTCCTCGCAGGGCTGGGACTTCAAGGCGTCCGGACACGCCGAACTGGCGGCGTTCAAGGAAGAACTCGAACGCAAGGGCGAATGGGGCGTCGCTTCGGGCAGCGCCAAGGGGACCGCGTTCGTCGGCGGTGAGGTGAACGGCTCGCTCCAGGCGGGCGCACACGGTGTCGGTGTGCACGCCAACGCCTTCGTCGGCGGAAAGATCGAGGGCGAACTCGCGGCCGACGTGGCCGGTGTGGGCGTCGGCGCGAGCGGAACCCTCCAATATGGACTCGGCGCGCAGCTCGACGGCCAGGCCGTCTACGACGCCGGGCATATCAAGGTCAACTTCAAGGCGGGTGTCGCGCTCGGCCTCGGTGCCGGGATCGGCGCGAAGATCGACATCGACCTGCCGAAGATCGCGGACACCGTCGGCGAGTACGGCGGCGCGGCCGTCGACGCGGTGAGCGGCGCCGCGGGCGAGGCGGCGAACGCCGTCGGCGAGGCATGGGACGACGCGATCACCTACGTGGGCACGTGGTGAGCGGGATGAGCACGGAGGACCGGGCTTCCCTCCCGCTGGGTTTCGACATCCCCGAGGGCTGGGTGCCCGTCGAGCCGGCGTCCGTCGGCGCCGACGGCGCGGTCTTCGTGGCGGTGCACACCGCGACGGACGGCGAGTTCACCCCCAACATCACCCTGAGCGTCGGGCAACGGCCGGACCAGGCACGGATCACCGACATCGCCGACGAGGCCGTCGAACGCCTCGGCCGGTCGATGGCCGCCCTCGAAGTGTTGCGGCGCAAGGAGATCGGCACTCCGGTCGCGCCGGGGGTGATGCAGGTGCTGCGCATCCGCACCGGCGAAGGACAGGATCTCGTACAGACGCAGGTGCAGCTGACCGTGCCGGGGGCGAGCCCGGCCGAGCGGCTGGTCCTCCAGATCGCCTGCACCGCGACACCCGAGGCGGCCCGCGGCCTCGGCGACGACTTCCGGCGGTTCGTGGGCAGCGTCCACGTCCGGCGGGATGCCACCGCAGATGAAGGAGAAGACTCGTGACCACCGACCCCTACGCCATGCCGGACATGGACGAGTTGCTGGACCAGGTCCGCAAGCAGACCGAAGAGGTGCAGCGCATCCAGCGTTCGGTCGAGGCGATGGAGGTCAAGGCGCACTCGCGGCAGAACGAAGTCACCGTCGTGCTGCGCGGAGACGGCCGCTTCACCTCGATCGACATCGACCCGCGCGCACTGCGTCAGTACGACGCGCGCAACATCTCGGAGATCGTCCTGGAGGCGGTCAACAACGGGCTTCAGAAGCTGGCCGAGGCCAGCAACGCCAAATTCGCGCCCGTCATCGAGTCCGCCAAGTCGATCGAAGCATGACGGCCGCGATCGCGGGCTCCACCCGGCGCGTCACGGTGGTGACACCGCGGGCGCGTGTCGACGTGGCGTTGCCGCAGCAGAGCACGTTCGCCGAACTCGTCCCGCAGCTCGTGCGGCTCGCGGGTGCTTCGGGGCAGGCGTCCGCCGAGCACCCCGGCTGGGTGCTGTCCCGGCTCGGCGGCGCTCCGCTCGCGCTCGGGCTCACGGTCGCCGCGGCGCAGGTGCGCGACGGCGAAGTCCTCCATCTGACCCCGCGGGAACGCCCGCGGGGTCCGCTGCTGTTCGACGACGTCGTCGACTCGATCGCCAGCGTCGCCGAGTCGGGCACCGGCCGCTGGGGGCCGTCGGTGGCGCGCAAGGCGGGCATCGTCGCGTCCGTGGTGCTGCTGCTCGCCGGTGGACTGCTGGTGCAGGCGGCGGCGTCCGGCAGCGTGCTGGCGCCGATCGGCACCGGACTCCTCGCGCTGGTACTGGTGCTGGGCGGCGGCGCGCTGAGCCGAGCGTACGGCGACGCGGAGGCCGGCGCGGCCGGCGCGCTCGCCGGGGTCGGCGCGGCACTGCTGGCCGGGATGTCGATCCTGCCACCACATCCGCTGTTCTCGCTGTCGGCGGGGCCGCTGGCCGCCGGGCTCGCGGTGGTGACCGTCTACGGCGTGATCGCGGCCGTTTCGGTGGCGGACCGGCTGCCGTGGTTCGTCGCGGTGACGGTGGCGGCCGGGCTCGGCGCGATCACCACCGCGATCGTCCTGCTGGCCGACGTCCGCCCGGTTTCGGCGGCCGCCGTGGTCGCCGTCGTGGCGACGGCGCTGGCCGCGGTCGCGCCGATGATGGCGCTGCGGCTCGGCAGGTTGCCGCTGCCCAGGGTGCCCGACGACATGGACGCGTTCCGAGCCGACGAGGACCCTTCGCTCGGCGAGGACATGGTCGGCGGGACGACGTACGCGCAGGCGCTGCTGACCGGGCTGCTCGTCGCGCTCGGGCTCGTCGTGGTCTCGGCTTCGGTGGTCCTGTCGTCTTCCGGCGGGGCTTGGGAAGCGGGCTTGTGCGCGCTGCTGGGTCTGGCGCTGATGCTGCGCTCGCGCGCCTTCGCGGGCCGCTCGCAGCGGGTCGTGCTCATCGGTTTCGGCGCGGCGGCCTTGGCGGCGGCCGGTTTCTGGCTCGCCGCGAGCGGGCCGCGTTCGTTCGTCTTCGCCGCGGGCTGTGCCGTCGTCGTCGCGGCGGGTGTCTGTCTCACCTACGCGACGCGTGTCGCGAAGGGACGTCGTTCTCCGTACTGGGCAAGGACTCTCGACATTGTGGAGTTCCTGGTGCTGCTCTCGCTGATCCCGTTCGTCGGCATGATCGCGGGCGTCTACGAGGCCGTACGAGGCTGACCCTCGTCACCGCAATTCGGCACCTGGTTGCGTTCCTTGCACGCGCAAGGAACGCAACCAGGTGCCGAATTGCGGTGTACGCATTACGTCCGTGGAGGACTCCTTCCCTACCCTCAGAGAAGAAAGGAGTCCTCCACGGACCGTCCCCTCAGTTCTCCAGTGCCAGCGGCAGGGTCCGCCGGACCGCCGCCGCGTGCCGTCCGTGCAGCGGGATCACCGCGACCCCGCTCGGCCGCACGGTCTCCGCCCCCGGTCGTCCGCCGACCCGGATGGTCACTTCGGACTTCTCCCGCCCGCCAGGCGTCCGGTGCAGCGTGTACGAAGTCGCGGTGAACGCCGATCCCGGGACGTGAAGATCCAGCGTCCGCGCGAGATCCCGCTCGGACCGTGGCCGGTAGCAGACCTGCGACGCGCCGCCCCAGTCCCAGGAACGCCAGCCGTTCACGGGCGCGCCCTGGCCGTGGCCGAGCGCGACGCGCAGTTCTTCCGCCACTTCACCGGCTTCGAGCACGGTGCTCTCGAATCCGGCTTCGGCCAGCGCGCCCATCAGTCTCAGCGCCGCGCAGGCGGTGCTCCGCAGCGCGCCGAGTTCCCCGCCGCCGCGGGCGAGCGCCGCGATCGGCGCGTTCTCGGGCCGGTACCGGACGGTGAGCCAGCGGACGCGGAGCACGGACTGTCCATTGGGGACGGTCCAGGTCAGCAGTTGCGTGCTGGACAAAGGGATCCCGGTGCCCGCGAAGGCCTCGCGCAGGATGGCGACGAGGGCGTCCGGCCCGGGTGCCATGGCGCCCGGGGTGAGCCGCACGATGGCGCTCCAGCCGTCGCTGACCTCGGCGACACCGAAGCGGTTGCCCGCGCGGTCGACGTGCTGGCGTACCCGGGCGGGCCCGGCGAGCCGGTGCAGCGGATCGGGGACCTCGTTCTTGTCGCGGCGTTTCAGCCGGTAACCGGCCCAGGTGAGCAGCCAGCCCGCGAGGTGACGTCCGGCGAAGCGGACTGACGTCGTCAGCACGAGGACGCCGGCGACGGCGGTGACGCTGATCTGCGCGGCAAGGGGGATCCCGTCCACGGTGAAGACCAGGAGGACCGCGATCCCGGCGATCTCCCAGAGCGCCGCCTGCAGCGGGCGGATCGGCAACAGCCAGGGCAGTGGCGCCGCGCCCGCGGCACCGCGCGCTGGAGCCTGGTCCTGGACCGGGCGGGCCGGGGCTTCAACCGACAAGGAATTCCCCTCCTCCGTGCACGCGCCCGACGGTAGCCGCGCCCCGCGCGGGGGAGGGGCGTAAAAAATACCCTCACCGCGAACCGGGTCCAGACCTAACGTGAGCACCCTCGAACGGGTGGGCACGAGTGGCGGGGGACGGGAGCGTGTGGACGCAGCGGGACCAGATCCAGGCCTACCAATTCCTCCGCAGGAGACTGGTTTCGGCACTGGTCTCGGCTGACGCCAACCATCCGGTCGCCCCGAGCCGCAGGCTGGTCATCGGAACCCTGTGCGGCCTCGGTGTCGCGCTGCTGGTCACCGCGGTGTTCGGCGTGATCGGCCTGCTGAACCCCTCCGGCGGCAAGGATTGGCTGGCGGGCGGCAAAGTGATCGTCGAGGAGGGCACCGGCGCTCGGTACATCCTCGGCCAGGACGGCGCGCTGCACCCGGTCCTCAATTACGCCTCCGCGCGGTTGATGGCAGGCGGCAACGGCGAGGCCACCGTGACCGTCCCTTCCGGCAAACTCGCCAAGGCGCCGCGCGGTTCGCAGATCGGCATTCCCGGCGCGCCCGATTCGCTGCCCGCGGCGGCCGCGCTGGTGAACACCCCGTGGACGAGCTGCACGCGGACCACTCAGGACGCGCCCGCATCGGCCGAGCCGGAGACGACCGTGCTCCTCGGCGCCCCCGCCGCGGGAGTCGACCTGCCGAGGGACCAGGCCGTCGTGGTCCGCGTTCCCGAGGGGGAGCGGTACCTCGTCACGGCGGGGCGCCGCTACAAGCTCACCGCGGAAGCCGCCACGGCGTTGCAGTTCGACACCTATCCGGCGATCGCGGTGTCGTCCCGGTGGATCGGCACCGTCGCCGCCGGCCGCGATCTGGCCTACCGCGCGGTCGAAGACGCCGGGCGGCCCGGGCCGAAGGTCGGTGGCACCGCGACGAAGGTCGGTTCGGTGCTCGGCGTCGTCGACGCGATGGCGACACCGGGCAACGCGACGTCGTACTACCTCGTCCACGCCGAAGGGCTCGAACCGATCGGCCAGACCGAGGCGAGCCTGCTGATCAACACGCCGCAGAACGCGGACGCCTACACCGATGTCCCGGCGCCCGTCGCGGTGCGCGCGGCCGACGTCGCCGCGGTGCCGAAGGTCGGCACGGCGAGGGCCGGCGGGGCCGATCCCGCGGAGTATCCGGACCGGATCCCGCGAAAAGCGCCCGTTACCGGACAGTCCGTGACGTTATGCGCGCAGGGTTCTCGAATCGTTATCTCCGCACAGGTCCCGTTGCCGCAAGGTGCGAAGGCGATCCCGGTGACGGCGCGGACGGACGCGTTGGTCGCCGACGCGGTTTTCGTGCCTCCGTCGGGAGGCGCGGTGGTGGCGGAATCCGGTTCCGGCACGGTTTACGTCGTGACCGACACGGGCCTGAAGTACCCGGTGGCGAGCAGTGAGGCACTCGCTTCCCTCGGATACGGCCAAGCCGAACGGCAACCGGTTCCGAATGGATTACTGGCTTTGGTGCCACGCGGACCGGCGCTGGATCCGGCGCAGGCGGGCCGTGCGGTGTCCGCGGCAGGTGGGACGGGGTGAGCGGGAAACGTGCAGATGACTGAAGACAGGCCGGAGACCGACCGGGTCGACGTCGCGGTGATCGAAGACCATCCGTTGTACCGGCACGCCGTGGTCCGGGTCCTCACCGAGGCCGAAGGGATCGAACTGGGCGCGGTGGTCGATTCGGTCGCCAGGTTCCACGTCCATCCGCAGCCGCCCGGCAGCGTGGTGCTGCTCGACCTCGGCCTGCCGGGGATCGCCGGCGCGGCGGCCGTGCTCCAGGTGTGCGAACTGGGGCATCACGTGCTCGTGGTGTCCGCGCAGGCGGAACCCGAGCAGGTGCTGGGCGCGATCGCCGCCGGTGCCAAGGGATTCCTGTCCAAGGACGTCGACGTCGACGAGCTGCTCATCGCGATCAGGACGGTCGCGCAGGGCCGCGCCTACGTTTCCGCGGTGGTGGCCGGAATGATCATCAAGGACAACGCCGACCGTCCCGTGCCGGCTCCGGACGTCGCGCTTTCCGCGCGCGAGAAGCAGGTCCTGCGGCTGGTCGCGGCGGGCGAACGCGACGTCGACATCGCCCGCATCCTGGGTATCGGAGTCCGGACGGTCCGCGGTTATCTGGACCGGATCCGTGACAAACTCGGAGAGAGAAGGCGGGCCGGTCTGGTCCGCAAGGCCATCCAGCTCGGGCTCGCGTCTCCGCCGGAGGTGCCCGGCCCGTCTCGGCCGGTCGTACCCCGCGCCGACGCGGGCGGATTCGAAGGACGCCGGTGAACGCAGACGAGCAGCAGCCGAAACGCACCATGTCGATCAACGTCGGGGTGATCGAAGATCATCCGCTGTACCGGGACGCCGTCGCGCGTGTCCTCACCGAAGCGCCCGACATCGAGCTGGGCGCCGTCGCCGACTCCGTCGCGCGCTTCGCCGTCCAGGAGCAGGCTCCCGGCAGCGTCGTCGTCCTCGACCTCAAGCTGCGCGGTGTCCAGGACGCCGCCGCGGTACTCGAAGTGGGACAGATGGGGCACAAGGTGCTCGTGGTGTCCGCGCACGCCGAGCAGCCCGAGGTGCTGGGCGCGATGCAGGCCGGCGCCAAGGGCTTCCTGTCCAAGGACGTCGACGGTGATGAACTCCTGCGTGCCATCCGCACCATCGCCGACGACAACGCGTACGTGTCGCCGACGCTGGCCGGGATGATCATCCAGGACAGCGAGGACCGCCACGCCGGGCCCAAGATCGTCCTGTCCGAACGGGAGAAGCAGGTCCTGCGGCTGGTCGCGGCCGGCGAACGCGACGTCGACGTGGCGGAGATCCTGAACATCAGCGTGCGGACGGTGCGGTCCTACCTCGACCGGATCCGGGACAAGACCGGGGAACGACGGCGGGCCGGGTTCGTGCGGGTGGCGATCCGGGAAGGGCTACTGCGGTAGGCGCTTCGGGCTCGGCTCGGTTGTGCGCTTATTGAGGGGTAGGGCAAACGTGTCGTGGCTCGGGCGAGACGGTGGGCTGGGTAACGCGACACCGCACTCGCGTGCTCAGACTCCGCACGCCCGAGTGCGGCATCCAGGCACACGAGCTACGCCTTGCCGAAGTACATGAAGGCCCCCTTCCTTGCGCTAGACGCAAGGAAGGGGGCCTTCATGTACTTCACGACCGGCCGCCGAAGTCACAACCGCCCCACTGCCACCAGGGACCACATCCGACGGTAGCGAAAGCCTTCTTCACTACCGTCAGGGTAGGCAAGGAGGCCCTCACTACCAGGAGAACGCGTACGCAGAAGCGACACCGGCCCCGCACCACGACACGTTTGCCCTTCCCCTCGATAACCCGTCAGTCGGGGCTGAAAGCGTGCAATGAAGGGGCCTTTCATAGCAAAATTTGCTATGAAAGGCCCCTTCATTGCACGCTTCCCAAGCCTGGTGCGGGGCCCCGGCCGGGGAGTACGTGAAGGGCGCCTTCACCGCATGGGAAGCGGCGAAGGTCCCTTTCGCGTCGCCGTCACCGCGCTAACCGCGGGGGCCCGAGAAGTTCACCCGCAGCGTGTAGACCGAACTGGACGCGGTGATGAACAGATCGTTCCGCCGCGGCCCGCCGAAGGTCAGGTTCGAACAGACCTCCGGCACCCGCAGCTTCCCGATCCGCGTGCCGTCGGGCGCGAAGCAGTGCAGGCCGTCGTGCGCGGCGGCCCAGACCCGGCCCGCGGCGTCCAGGCGCACGCCGTCGAAACCGCCAGCGTCGCAGGTCGCGAAGACCTCGCCGCCGGAAAGCCGCCCGTCTGCCACCGAGAAAACCCTGATGTGGCTGGGCTTCTGGCGCGTGTCCACGATGTAGAGCAGCGACTCGTCCACCGAGAACGCGAGCCCGTTCGGGCGCGAGAAATCGTCCGCGACGATCCGCACGGAACCGTCGACCGGATCGACCCGGTAGACGTGGCAGGCGCCGATCTCGCTTTCCGCCTGATGTCCTTCGTAGTCGCTGTCGATCCCGTAACTGGGGTCGGTGAACCAGATCGCGCCGTCCGAGGATTCGACGACGTCGTTGGGGCTGTTGAACCTCTTGCCCTGATAGGTCTCCGCGAGGACGGTGGTCGTGCCGTCGTGTTCGGTGCGGGTCACCCGGCGGTGGCCCTGTTCGCAGCTGACGAGCCTGCCCTGACGGTCGACGGTGTGCCCGTTGTGGAATCCGGCGGGCTCGCGGAACACGCCGACCGCGCCCGTGGTCTCGTCCCACCGCAGGACGCGGTCGTTCGGGATGTCGCTGAACACCAGGTACCGGCCGGCGGGGAAGTAGGCGGGTCCCTCGGTCCACCGGCAGCCCGTGTGCAGGCGCCGCATCCACTCGTCGCCGTTGACGCGGGCGAACCGCTCGTCGAGGACTTCGAAGTGTGCCTTGACCATGTCCATGAAAACCCCAGCTATCCGAATGAGATATTGCGATAATCATGAACGGCTGAACTTGGTATGGTCAATACATGGATGACGTGGATCGCATATTGCTCACCGAGTTGCAGCAGGACGCGACTCAGGCGTACGCCGCGCTCGGCAAGGCGGTCGGCCTGTCCGCGGGCGCCGCGCACGAGCGGGTTCGCAAACTCCGCGAACAGGGCGTCATCCGGCGCACGACCGTCGACGTCGATCCGGCGGCGGTCGGCCGCGGGGTGATGGCCTTCGTGCTGATCGAGGCGGGCTCGTGGATGGGCGACTCGCCGACCAAGGCCGCGCTGGAGGCGTTGCCGGAGGTCGTGGAGGCGCACATCATCGCGGGCCCGGCCTCGCTGCTGGTGAAGGTGCGCACGCCGACCACCGAGGAGCTGCAGGCGTCGCTGCGAAGGCTGTACGCCATCGAGGGCGTCACCGGGACACAGACGATCGTCGTGCTCGAATCCTTCTTCGAACGCTCCGTGAACGCTACAGGCGACGGTTCGCCAGAACGCCCGTCGCCGCCCGCGCCTTCCCGCTGACCGCGGGATCCAGGTCGACGACCACCAGTTCCGGCCCGGGGCCCAGCTGCGTGTGGACGCGGCCGAAACCGTCGGACACCGTGGAGTAGCCGATCCCGGTCGGCGCCTTCGGGTTCACCGGCGTGGAGGTCGTGGCCGGATCGGCTTGCCCGCAGCCGAGGACCCAGCAGCCGGAGTCGAGCGCGCGGGCGCGCACCAGTACCTCCCATTGCTCGCGTTTGCCCTCGCCCGCGCCCCAGGACGTCGGCACGAGGACGATGTCGGCGCCGTCGTCGGCCAGCTTCCGGAACAGCTCCGGGAAGCGGAGGTCGTAACAGGTCGCGAGGCCGAATGTGACCCCGTCGACCTCGAAGGTCGCGGGCGCGGTGCCGGGGGCGACCGTGTCGGATTCGGCGAACCCGAAGGCGTCGTACAGATGGATCTTGTCGTAACCGAAGTGCTGTCCGGCGCCGGTGACCAGCAGGGTGTTGCTGACGCGGCCGTCGGGCGACGGCGTGAACATGCCCGCGACGACCACCACGCCGTGCTCCTCGGCGATGGACGCCACAGTGGACGCCCACGGTCCGTCCAAAGGTTGCGCCACGGGGCCGAGCGGGATGCCGAAGCGCGCCATCGCCGCTTCGGGGAACACCACGATCCGCGCGCCGTCGGCCGCCGCGGCCGCCACGCCTTCGCGAATCGGCTTCAGGTTCGTTTCGGGATCCTCGGCGGCCGTGAGCTGGCACAACCCGATTCGCGGCACGGCCGCCTCCCTCATCGTGGGATCGCTGGTCACCACCCCAGTGTGCCTGCTCGGGGCGATCGGGCCACCTCGTACCCTTGACTCATGCTGAACCGTACCGACCTGCGTGGACAGGTCCCGTCCGTTGCCGAACTCAGGAGCACGCTCCCGCGTGCCGAGTACGACGTGGACGCGGCGCTGCATCACGTACGGCCGGTGGTCGAGGCGGTCCGCGATCGCGGCGTCGAGGCGGTTCTCGAGTACACCGAGAAGTTCGACAAGGTCCGCCCTGGCGGTGTGCGGGTCGCCGCCGCGGAGCTCACCGGCGCGCTCGAGAACCTGGATCCGGCCGTCCGGGAGGCGCTGGAGGAGTCGATCGTCCGCGCACGGAAGGTCCACGGTGATCAGCGCCGTCAGGACGTCACGACCGAGGTCGTCGACGGCGGCACCGTCACCGAGCGCTGGATCCCGGTGGAACGCGTCGGGCTGTACGCGCCGGGCGGGCTCGCCGTGTACCCCTCGACCGTGGTGATGAACGTCGTCCCGGCGCAGATCGCCGGCGTCGGCACGCTCGTGCTGTGCTCGCCGCCGCAGGCCGCGTTCGGCGGGCTCCCGCACCCGACGATCCTGGCCGCGGCCGAACTGCTCGGCGTCGACGAGGTGTGGGCCGTCGGCGGCGCGCAGGCCGTCGCGCTGCTCGCGTACGGCGGAACCGACACCGACGGCACGACGCTGGAGCCGGTCGACATCGTCACCGGACCGGGCAACATCTACCTCACCGCGGCGAAGCGGATGCTGCGCGGCATCATCGGCATCGACTCGGAGGCGGGCCCGACCGAGATCGCGATCCTCGCCGACGAGACCGCCGACCCGGTGCACGTCGCCGCCGACCTGATCAGCCAGGCCGAGCACGACCCGCTCGCCGCGAGCGTGCTGGTCACCACGTCCGAGGGGCTCGCGGACGCCGTCGACAAGGAACTGACCGGCCGCGTGGCCGCGACCAAGCACGCCGAGCGGGTGACGGAGGCCTTGAGCGGCAAGCAGTCCGGCATCATCCTCGTGTCCACCATGGACGACGGGATCCGCGTCGTCGACGCGTATGCCGCGGAGCACCTGGAGATCCAGACCGCGGACGCGCGTTCGGTGGCGGCCCGCGTGCGCAACGCGGGCGCGATCTTCGTCGGCGCGTACGCGCCCGTTTCGCTCGGCGACTACTGCGCCGGGTCGAACCACGTCCTGCCCACCGGCGGGTTCGCACGGCACTCGTCCGGCCTTTCGGTGCAGAGTTTCCTCAAGGGCGTGCACGTCGTCGACTACAGCCAGGACGCGCTGCGCGAGATCGCCGGCCGCGTCGTCGCGCTGGCGAACGCCGAGGATCTGCCCGCGCACGGCGAGGCCATCACGGCGCGGTTCGAAGGGGAGCGGGCATGAGCATCGGCGAGGAGATCACGCTCGACGCGCTCCCGCTGCGCGAGGACCTGCGGGGCAAGACCCCGTACGGCGCGCCGCAGCTCGACGTGCCGATCCGGCTCAACACCAACGAAAACCCGTACCCGCCGCCGGACGCGCTGGTGGCCGACGTCGCCGAGGCCGTCCGCGCCGAAGCCGCTTCGCTGCACCGCTACCCGGATCGCGACGCCGTCGCGCTGCGCCAGGACCTCGCGGACTACCTCGCGGTGTCCACCGGCGTGCTGGTGTCGGAGTCGAACGTGTGGGCCGCCAACGGATCCAACGAGATCCTGCAGCAGATCCTGCAGGCATTCGGCGGCCCCGGCCGCTCGGCGCTGGGCTTCGAACCGTCGTACTCGATGCACCCGATCATCTCGGCGGGCACCCGCACCGACTGGCTGCCGGTGCCGCGTCGCGGCGATTTCACACTCGACACCGAGAGGGCGGCGGCGCTGGTGCGCGAACGCCGTCCGGACATCGTCTTCGTGACCAGCCCGAACAACCCGACCGGCGGGTCGATCCCGTTCGGCGAGCTGCGCGGCCTGCTCGAAGCGGCGCCGGGCATCGTGGTGGTCGACGAGGCGTACGCGGAGTTCTCGTCGCAGCCGAGCGCCATCGAGCTTCTCGAGGAGTACCCGGCGAAGCTGATCGTGTCACGCACGATGAGCAAGGCGTTCGCTTTCGCGGGAGGGCGGCTCGGGTATCTCGCGGCCGCGCCCGCGATCGTCGACGCGCTGCAGCTGGTGCGGCTGCCGTACCACCTCTCGAAGCTCACGCAGGCCGCCGCGCGCGCCGCGCTGCGGCACGCGGACGCCACGCTCGCCTCGGTCGCCAAACTCGCGGCCGAACGCGACCGGGTGGTGGAAGCGTTGCTGGGCTTGGGATTCACGCCGGTCCCGAGCGACGCGAACTTCGTCCTCTTCGGACGGTTCGCGGACGCGCCCGCGACCTGGAAGTCCTATTTGGACAACGGCGTGCTGATCAGGGACGTCGGCATCGAGGGGCACCTGCGGGTGACCATCGGGACGCCGGAAGAGAACGACGCCTTTCTCGAGGCCAGCAAGGAGGTGCCGCGATGAGTCGCGTCGGCAAGGTGGATCGCACCACCAGGGAATCGTCCATTTCGGTCCAGCTCGACCTGGACGGCACGGGACAGGTGGAGATCGACACCGGTGTCCCGTTCTACGACCACATGCTCACCGCGTTCGGTGTGCACGGCTCGCTCGACCTCAAGGTGCAGGCGACCGGTGACGTGCACATCGACGCGCACCACACCGTCGAGGACACCGCGATCGTGCTCGGCCAGGCGCTGCGGCAGGCGCTCGGCGACAAGAGCGGCATCCGCCGGTTCGGCGACGCGTGGATCCCGATGGACGAAACCCTCGCGCACGCCGCGATCGACGTCTCCGGGCGCCCGTACTGCGTGCACCTCGGCGAGCCGGAGCAGTTCAACAGCTTCACCATCGGCGGGAACTACCCGTTCGTGCTGACGCGGCACGTGTTCGACTCGCTGTCGTTCCACGCGCAGATCGCGCTGCACGTGCGGGTGCTGCACGGCCGCGACCCGCACCACATCGCGGAGGCCGAGTACAAGGCCGTCGCGCGTGCGCTGCGTGCCGCCACCGAGCCGGACCCGCGGGCGGGCGGCATCCCGTCCACGAAGGGCGTCCTCTAGCCCCGCCGCAATTCGTCATCTGGATGCGCGGATGCCGCATCCAGATGACGAATTGCGTTGTAGGTGTTGAGGAGCACGCCGGACGGGGTCGCGGTGGTGCCGGCGAACTCCAAGGACTGTGCCGGGGTTCCGTCCGCGAAGAAACGCTTGCCCGTGCCCAACAAGAGCGGATAGACGGCCAGCACGACTTCGTCCGCGAGGCCGTGTTCGAGCAGTGCCGAGGTCAGCGTGGAGCTGCCCGAGAGGACGAGGTCCGGGCCGTCCTGCGCCTTGATGTGGCGGACGCCTTCGACGAGGTCGGGTCCGACACCCTCGAACGGGCCCCATTTCAGGCTTTCCGGCCGATGGGTGACGACGTACTTCGTCGCCGCCTTGAGCCGGTCCGCGAGCGGGTCGCTCGGCGCGTCCGGCCAGTACTCCGACCAGATGTCGTAGGTGCGACGGCCGAGCAGCAGGTCGAAGCTTTCGGTGTGCGCGGCCATGATGGTCTCGCGGCCTTCGGGCGTCCGGTAGGGCATGTTCCAGCCGCTGTACGGGAAGCCGTTCTCATCGGCGGAGTGCTGGATCACGCCGTCGAGCGTGACGTGCTCGATGATCTTGAGCTTTCTCATCACGCCTCCAGCAGTGCGTCGAGTTGGGGCATCGCGGCGCGGAAGCCTTCTTCCATCCCCGGGATCGTCTTCTCCATGGCTTCGATACTGGAAAACCGGGTCACGTGGATCAGCCGTGAGCCCGTCGGTGTCGTCTCGAAGGTGAACGTCATCGAGGACGGCATGTTCTCGTCCGCGGCGTTGTCTTCACCGTCTTCCGCTTCGAACGAGTCGATGGGGTTCACCGCGGTGAACTTCCACGAGTTGGCCCATTTCTCCCCGTTCGGCCCGGACAGGAAGTACTCGGCGCGGCCACCGACCCGGAAATCGTGATGGGTGAAGGTGGCGGGCGCGAAAGGCGGCCCCCAAAAGCGCTCGAGTTGCCGTGGATCGGCCCAAGCCTCCCAAAGGCGTTGTCGCGAAACGGGGAAATCCGCCACAAGGGTGAGGCTGAGCTGTTCGGGGTCTTTGGTGACCGAGGTGATCGGCATCGTCAGTTTCCTTCCCGCAGGACCTCGTCGAGTTGCGCCACACGTTGGCGCCAAAGGACTTCGTAGGAGTCGAGAAGTTCGCCGGCCCGCTGGAGCCGCGCGCGGTCGGTCGAGACCAGTTGTTCACGACCGTTGGCCCGTTTGCGCACCAGACCAGCGCGCTCCAGCACGGCGACGTGCTTCTGCACGGCGGCGAAACTCATTTCGTACCGCGCGGCGAGCTCGGACACCGACGGCGCTTCCGCGATCGCCCGCGCCAGGATGTCGCGGCGCGTGCCGTCGGCCAAGGCGCGGAAGAGCTGGTTGAGCGACTCCTCGCTCTCCTTCAGAAGTACAACCATATGGTTGTACGTTAGCCGCGTCCGGCCACGAGGGCAAGGCCCGGCCCGGCGCGGTCGCGGCGGCGGACGTGTGGCAGGGTGGCGGTCGTGAGTAACACGACCATCGCTGTGCTGCTGTTCGCGCTCGGCGGCTTCCTGATCGGCGGCGTCTACGCGACCTGGAAGAGCGTCAAGTTCATGGCCGTCGTGCTGGGAATCGGCGCGCTGCTGGCCATCGGTGGCGCCATCGCCTGGCTCGCCTGAGCGCTGCCGCGGTAATTCGGCTGCGCGCCGCGACGACGGCGAGCATGCTGTCCGGCATGTCCGGAAACCCGCGCTCGGTCGCCGAGGTCGTCCGGCTCCAGCGATCGGGGAGCCGCGTCAAGTTCCTGTTCTTCTGGGGCCATCAGCCCCGGCGTGACGGCACGGTCGGGCCGGAATGCTTCAGCCAGTGGTGGCCAGCCCGGTTCGCCGCCGACGGCGAAACCTTCTCGACGGCCGAGCACTACATGATGTGGCGCAAAGCGGTTCTGTTCGACGACGCCGAGAGTGCGGCGCGAATCCTCGGCGCCCGGCACCCGCGTGAGGCCAAGGCGCTGGGCCGCGAAGTGCGGGGATTCGAGCAGGGCCGCTGGGAAGACGAGCGCTACGGCATCGTCCTCGACGGAACGATCGCGAAGTTCGGGCAGCACCCGGAACTGCGCGACTTCCTGCTCGGAACCAAGAATCGTGTGCTGGTCGAGGCCAGCCCGCTCGACGCCATCTGGGGGATCGGGCTCGCCACCGACCACCCGCAGGTCGAGAACGCGGAACGCTGGCGCGGCCTGAACCTGCTCGGCTTCGCACTGGGAGAGGCTCGCGCCGCGCTCGCCTGAGTACGTGGTCTCAAACCTTAAGGGTGTGTCACTGCGTAGCCTGCCGGTCCCGGTCGTCGATCGTGGGCAGTCGTGGCGAAGACGACGCAGCGGCGGCGGGTCGAAGACCGGCTCTGGGAGCTGATCGAACCCCTGATCCCGTCCCGACCGGCGCCGCGCGGTCCGGGTGGGCGGCCCCGGATCGATGACCGTGCCGCGCTGGAGGGGATCTTGTTCGTGCTCGACACCGGCTGCCGCTGGCGAGACCTACCCGAGCAGCTCGGATGCGGGTCCGGGCACACCGCGTGGCGGCGGTTACCAGCCATCGGCGGGGCCGCCTCTTCAGAGGCGTTCGATGCGGTCGGCCTGCGGGCCCCGGTCGCTGTGACGCACCGTGTACCGGACCCGGTCACCCTTCTGCAGCGGCTCCGACCCCACGATCACGGACACGTGGGCGAAGAGATCGTCGCCGCCTGCGTCCGGGGTGATGAAGCCGAAGCCGCGGTCGTCGTCGTAGCGCGCGACGACGCCCTCGCCGCCTCGTACGGGCACGTCCTGCGCCGCCGGCCCCGCGGCCGCGGCAGGTGCCGACCGCTGCGGCGCCGTCTGGGGCTCGGTGCCCCGGACCAGGTGCACGTCGCGGGCCTGCGGGCCCTTGTCTCCACTAGCCACCTCGTAGGCGACGCGGTCGCCCTCCGCGAGCCACGTCAGCCCCTCGGCCAGGGCGCGGGCGTGAACGAAGACGTCCCCGGCGCCGGAGTCGGGGTTGATGAAGCCGAAGCCCTTGTCCTCGTCGTACCAGGCCACCGTGCCGTCGGCACCGTCCGCGATACCAGCCGCAGCGGGTGAGCCGGCCCCTGCTCCCAGCGGGATCACGTGCTCGGCCTGCGGGCCGCGCTCGCCTTCGACGATCAGGAAGGCCACCCGCTGCCCCTCGGTGACCACGCCGCCGGTCACGATGGCGGAGCTGTGCACGAAGATGTCGGCGCCGCCGCCGTCCGGCGACGCGAAGCCGTACCCCTTGCCCGGCTCGTACCAGTTGACGGTGCCGAGCAGGCCCACGGCGCTGCCGGTGGCCGCATCGGCGGTGACGCGAACGCGCAGCGCCTGGGGCCCGCGGTCGTTCTCGCCGACCTCGAACACGACGGCCTGACCCTCACGGAGCAGTTTCGCGCCGCCGTCCCCGACGATCTCGGAGGCGTGCACGAACACGTCCGGCGAGCCGTCCTCGGGCGCGAGGAAGCCGAAACCCCGTTCGGCGTCGAACCAGCGGACGGTCCCTTGTGGCATAAAAGGCTCCAGGTCGAGAGGGCGGGCACTGGCCCCCAGTCTCTCTGACAGACCTCCGGTCCGTCGGACCGGGCCCACAGGCGGGCGGTACGGAGCCAGGGGCGGGCCGTTGGTTCACCTAGCGACACGCCGAGTTTCGAGACCAGGTCTTGTTGAGGGGTAAGGCAAAGGTGGCGTGTTGCGAAAGCCACTTTCGCAACGTTGAAGGTTGCGAAAGTGGCTTTCGCAACCTTCAACGGCGCCTACTTCGAGGCGTCGACCAGCTCCCGCTCGTCAGGCGCGTCCAGCTGCTTCGCGAGCTTCTCGCCTTCGACGTCGACGTCCGGCAGCACCCGGTCCAGCCACTTCGGCAGCCACCAGGCACCGCGTCCGAGCAGGGACATCAGGGCCGGCACGATGGTCATCCGGACCACGAACGCGTCGACGAGCACGCCGAAGGCCAGCGCGAACCCGATCGACTGGATCAGCGAAGACTCCGCGAGGACGAATCCGGCGAACACGCTGATCATGATCAGCGCGGCGGCGACCACGACGCGGGAGCCGTGCCGGAAGCCGGTGACCATCGCCTGCTGCGGGTCGGCGCCGTGGACGTATTCCTCCCGCATCCGCGTCACCAGGAACACCTGGTAGTCCATCGCGAGCCCGAACAGCACACCGATCAGCAGGATCGGCAGCATGCTCATGATCGGCCCGGTCGTCTTCACCCCGAGCAGGTCGGTGAGCCAGCCCCACTGGAACACCGCCACCACGGCGCCGAACGTCGCGACCACGGAGCCGAGGAAGCCGAGCGTCGCCTTCAGCGGGACCACGATCGACCGGAACACCAGCATCAGCAACAGGAACGCGAGCCCGACGATCAGCGCGAGATAGGGCAGCATCGCGTCGGCGAGTTTCTCCGAGACGTCGATGTTGGCCGCGGTCTGGCCGGTCACCGCCAGCGACGCGCCGGTGGCCGTGCCCAGTTTCGTGTTCAGGCCGCGGATGTCGCTGACGAGGTCTTCGGTCGCGGTGCTGCTCGGGCCGCTCTTCGGGATGACGGTCAGCAGCGCCAGGTCACCGTCCCGGTTGACCTTCGGCGGCGTGACGATCGGGCGTTCGGGGAGGCCGCCGATGTCCGCGGCCGCCTGCTGTAGCGCGGCCTGGCGGTCAGAGCTGCCCGCGAGGTCGACGACGATCACGAGCGGCCCGTTCGCGCCTTCGCCGAAGCTGCGGGCGACGGTGTCGTAGGCCTTGCGCTGGGTGGTGTCCGGCGCGGCGGTGCTGTCGTTCGGCAGGCCGAGCTGCATGCTCGCGGCCGGGACGGCGACGATCGCGAGCCCGGCGATCGCGGCGATCAGCACCGGGATCCGGTGGCGGGCCACGAAACGTGCCCAGCGCTCGCCGTGCGTCGTCGCGTTTTCCTTGCGGCGCAAGCGGATCTTGCCGCCCGCCAGTTTGCCGCCCGCGAACCCGAGGATGGCGGGCAGCAGGGTCAGCGCGATGACGACCGCGATGGCGACGGTGATCGCCGCGGCGACGCCCATCTCGCCGAGGAACGGGATGCCGACGACGGTCAGGCCGGCCAGCGCGATGATCACGGTCAGCCCGGCGAACACCACGGCGGAGCCCGCCGTACCGGTGGCTCGTCCGGCGGCTTCCTCCGGATCTCGGCCGATCGTCAGTTCGTGTCGATAGCGGGAGACGATGAAGAGCGCGTAGTCGATGCCGACGGCGAGGCCGATCATCAGCGCGAGCACCGGCGTGTTCGTGTTCAGTTCGAGGAAACCGGACGCCGTCGTGATGCCCGCCATGCCGATGCCGACGCCGATGAGCGCGGTCAGCAGCGGGATCCCGGCCGCGAGCAGCGAACCGAAGGTGATGATCAGGACGACGGCGGCGACCGCGACACCGAGGCCTTCGGTGGCGTTCGTGGCGGGCATCGCCTGGACGGCGTCACCGCCGAATTCCACCGTGTACCCGGCGGCCTTGGCGGAATCCGCCGCGGCCATCAGGCCGTCGCGGTCGGCGTCGGTGAGCTCGAAGCCCGGCACGCGGTAGCTGACCTGGGCCAGTGCCACGTGCTTGTCGGGCGAGATCGCCTGCGCCTGCAGCGGGTCGACCACGCCGGCGACCTTCGGCGCGTCCTTGAGTCCGGTGACGAGACGCGCGATGGCCGCCTGTCCGCCGGCGTCGGTGATGTCACCGGGTGTCGAGATGACGACACGCGCGGTCGCGCCGCCGGCGGCGGCTTCCGGGAATCGGTCGGCGAGCTGGTCGATCGCCTTCTGCGATTCGGTGCCGGGGATGGTCACCGAGTTCGAAAGCTGGCCGGACAGCGTCAGCGCTCCCGCGCCGAGGGCCACCAGGAGGACGGCCCACACCGCCGTCACCAGTGCCCGGCGCCGGAACGAGAACCGGCCCAGTCGGTACAGGAAGCTGGCCACGAAAGTCTCCCGTTCACTCGTTCAGGTTCATTCCAAGCTAGCCGATCGGCTAGGGCGCTACAAGCCGATCGGCAAGTGTGTGACTAGCCGCACGGCTAGTACTCGTTTGGCTCGGGGGGCTCGCTTGACGTAACCTCCGACGGCTGAACGAGGAGGGAACATGGACGTCGTCCAGGCGGAGGACACCCGCACGCGGCTACTGCGCACGGCGTTGGGGTTGTTCACCGAACACGGCGTGGAAGGCACCTCGCTGCAGATGATCGCCGACGCGCTGGGGGTCACCAAGGCGGCGGTCTACTACCACTTCAAGACGAAGGCGGAGATCACCGAATCCGTCGCCGAACCCGTGCTGAGCGAGCTGGAGGGCATCGTCGACGACGCCCGCGCCCAGCGCACCCGGGGCGCGCAGATCGACCATCTGCTGGACGGCTTCGTCGACCTCGTGGTGCGCCACCGGGCGCTGGTCGCCCTGTTCTCCAGCGACCCCGGTATCGCGCGGGCGGTCGAAAAGTCCGTCCACCGCTCGGAAAGCTTCAAGAACCGGCTGCTGGAAATCCTGGCGGGCCCGGAGCCGGACGTGCTGGGGATGGTCACGGCGCAGGTGCTCCTCGCCGGTATCGCCCTCGCCGGCGGCTCGCCCGAGGTCGCCTCGCTCGACGACGAGACGCTGCGCGAAACGCTCCTCAGCGTCGGCCGCAAGCTCTACAACCGCCCGCGCCGCCGCTCGTGACCGATGTGTTCAAGCCGGCCGCCGCGATCCGCGCGATGCTGACGGCATGAACATCGATCTGAAGACGGCGGCCACGTTCATGGCCACCCAGGCCCGGCTGCTGGACAGGCGGCGTTTCGAGGTCCTCTTCCGCGATGGCGACCCGGCGGCGGCGCTCGCCGCGCTGGAGGGGTACCGCAATCCCGACGGCGGCTACGGCCACGGGCTCGAACCCGACTGCCGCTCGGCGACCAGCCAGCCCGGTGGCGCGCTGCACGCTTTCGAGGTCTTCGCCGACATCGGCCCGGCGACCAGCCCGCGCGCGGCCGAACTCTGCGACTGGCTCGCCTCGATCTCCCTGCCCGACGGCGGGATCCCGTTCGCGTCGCCGATGCCGGATCCCTTCGGCAGCGCGCCGTTCTGGGCGAACGCGGATCCGTCGGTCTCGTCGCTGCAGATCACCGCGATCGTCGCGGTCACCGCGCATCGCGTCGCGGCGCACGATCCCGCGGTCGCCGCGCATCCCTGGCTCGCGAAGGCCACGCGCTACTGCGTCGACGAGATCGAGAAGCTCGACGAGGCGCCGCACGCGCTCGTGCTCGCCTTCGCGATGAAGCTGGTGGACGCGCTCGGCGACACGCGACTGGTCGGGAAACTCGGCCGGTTCGTCCCGGACGACGGCGTGCTCGCCGTCGGCGGCGGGATCGAGGGCGAGGCCATGCGCCCGCTCGACTTCGCGCCGGAACCCGGCGGCCCGGCGCGGAAGCTCTTCCGGCCGGAGGTCGTCGAGGCGGAACTGCGGCGGGTGGCAGACGGGCAGCACGACGACGGCGGCTGGCGGGTCGACTACACGAGCTATTCGCCCGCCGCCGCGCTGGAGTGGAACGGGTTGTTCACCGTGGCCACGTTGTCGCTTCTGCGGAACAACGGCTTGGTCTAGGCCGTGCCCGGTAAGTCATGTTCGTGGTCTTCGCGCCCAGGCGGTCCCTGACGGCACGGGCGGATGCGGCCGAGTACGACCCGGTACGAGGCCGATCCGCCCGCACCGTCAGGAACCACCTGGATCACGAAGCCCATCGAACAGACTCACAGGACACGGCCTAGGCGAGCCTGCGCAGGAACTCCGGCGGAACGGCGGCGGTGAGCCAGACGCCGTTCGCGCTCACCTGGAATTCGTGTCCGGCCGCGGACATTCGCCGGGCGTCCACGGCGAGCAGCACCGGGGCACCGCGGCGCGCCCCGACGGTCCGCGCGGTGTCCACGGTCGCCGAGAGGTGCACGGCGTGCCGTTTCATCGGCCGGAGTCCCTCGTACATGATCGCGTCGAGGAAGCGGGCCACGGTGCCGTGATAGAGCACGTCCGGCGGGATGGCGGCGGGCAGCGCGAGGTCGACGGCGACGCTGTGTCCCTGGCTCGCGCGGATCCGCAGCCCGTCGTCATCGAAGGCGAAGCGTCGTTTGTCGTTGCCCTCGACCACTTCGTCGAGTTCGGCGCGGGTGAGGTCCAAGCCGTTGCGCCGCAAGGCGGCCAGGAGCGTGTCGACTTCGACCCAGCCGTCGGGGGTCAGGGTGATCCCGATGTCGCCGGGAGCGTGCCGAAGATGCCGTGAGAGCCGTTTCGAGGCTCGGATGAGGTGTTTCTTGTCCATTTCGCGTCCCAGTGACGCACATCCGGCCCCCGCGTGGCAACGGAATTCAGATGCCGCCTTCGGAGGCCGGGCGCAGTTTCCCCGCGCCGGGGCCGAATCGGGACATCTGGTCGTCGGCGTTGTAGAGCCCGCAGCTGCGCAGGGAAAGGCACCCGCAGCCGACGCACCCGGTCAGCCTGTCGCGCAGGCGCTGCAACGCGTCGATCCGCGCGTCGAGTTCGTCCTGCCAGCCCCGCGAGAGGCGGGCCCAGTCGGCTTTGGTGGGGGCGTGGTCCCTGGGTAGGGTCTCCAGTGCCGCGCTGATGTCGTCCAGGCTGAGGCCGACCCGCTGCGCGGCACGGATGAAGGCGATCCGGCGCAGCACCGAACGCGGATACCGCCGTTGGTTGCCCGCCGAACGCTCCGAGCTGATCAGCCCTTTGTCCTCGTAGAAACGCAAAGCCGTATGGGGCACGCCGCTGCGGTCGGCGACCTGCCCGATGCTCAGGTGTTCAGCCAGTCTCGTCACGTCGCCAGGCTAGCCTTGACTTCGACCTAAGTCGAGGTTGCAACCTCGGTTCATGACCACAGACATCAAGACCGGCTACGAGGATCTGCCGAGGCTGATCTCGTTGATGACCGGGGACGAGAAGCACCAGGCCGCCGCGGAGTCCACTGTGGACGTCTTGTGGGTGCTCTACGACCGTGTGCTCGACATCACCCCGGAGAACCTCCGCGATCCGGGCCGGGACCGCTTCCTGCTGTCGAAGGGGCACGGCCCGATGGCCTACTACGCGGTGTTGACGAAGAAGGGCTTCATCCGGGAGGAAGAACTCGCCGACTGGACTTCGGCCGAGTCCCGGCTCGGTCACCATCCCGATCGGGCGCGGCTTCCCGGCGCCGAGATCTCCAGCGGTTCGCTCGGGCACGGGCTCCCGCTGGCCATCGGTACCGTGTTCGGCCTGCGCGCCAAGGGATTCCGTGACGCCAAGGTCGTCACCCTCGTCGGCGACGCGGAACTCGACGAGGGCTCCAACGCCGAGGCCATCGCGATCGCGGGCCGCATCGGCATGCCGCAGCTGACCGCCGTCGTCATCGACAACTCCTCGGCCACGCACGGCTGGCCCGGCGGGCTCGCGCGCCGGTTCGAGGTCGAGGGCTGGACCACCCGCACCGTCGACGGCCGTGATCACGAAGCGCTCTACGAAGCCTTCACCACACCCCATCCGGACCGGCCGCTCGCCGTGGTCGCGACCGTCGAGCGAAAGGCCTGAACCCGTGAACATGCGCGAAACGTTCCTCCGCGCCACCGCCGAGGTCCTCGACGCCGATCCGAACGTCGCCGTCGTGCTCGCCGACATCTCGGCGGCGCAACTCGCCTTCGCCGCCCGGAAACATCCCGACCGGGTGCTCAACGTCGGCATCCGCGAACAGCTGATGATGAGCACCGCGGGCGGGCTGGCACTGGCCGGGATGCGCCCGATCGTCCACACCTTCTCGTCCTTCCTCGTCGAGCGGGCGTTCGAACAGGTCAAACTCGACCTCGGGCATCAGGACGTCGGCGCCGTGCTGGTGTCCTCGGGCGCGTCCTACGACATGCCGACCGCCGGGCGGACACATCAGGCGCCCGGCGACGTCGCCCTCATCGACACGCTGCCGGGCTGGACCGTGCACGTGCCGGGGCATCCCGAGGAAGCCCGGCGGCTGCTGCTCGAGTCCATCCCCGGCAACGGGCGGGTGTACCTCCGGCTTTCCGCGCAGGAGAACGAGAAACCGCATCTGGGCGCGGGCATGCGAACGCTGCGGGAAGGCAGCCGGGGTGTAGTGGTGGCAGTCGGGCCGATGCTCGACAGGGCACTGGAAGCGACCGCCGATCTCGACCTGACCGTGCTCTACACCTCGACCGTCCGGCCGTTCGACGCCGCCGGGCTGCGCTCGGCCGTCGAGGCCACGGGGAGCACCGACATCGTGCTGATCGAGCCGTACCTCGCGGGGACATCGGCGCACGCGGTGTCGGAGGCTTTGCCCGAAACGCCGCATCGGCTGCTCTCACTCGGCGTCCGGCGCGACGCGGAGGTACGGATCTACGGCGAAATGGCCGATCACGACCTCGCGCACGGCCTCGACGCCGGCTCGATCACCTTGTCCGTCAAGGAATTCCTCCGCTAGCGTCAGCGGGATGACGAAGATCCGCGCGCTGGCGCTCGGGGTGATCCGCCGCGGCGAAGACCTTCTCGTGTTCGAAGGCCGCGACCACGCCAAAGGCGAGACCTACCACCGCCCGCTCGGCGGCGGGATCGAGTTCGGGGAGACCGCCGCCGAGGCGCTGCACCGCGAATTCCAGGAGGAACTCGCGGCGGAGCTGACCTCGGTCGAGCAGATCGCCGTACTGGAGAACGTGCACGTCTACGAAGGCAGGCCAGGACACGAGATCGTGTTCCTGTTCACCGCCGACCTGACGGACAAGGCGTTCTACGAGCGCGACGAAGTCGGCGTGGTGCTCGACGACGGCGCGCGCGTGCACTGGCTGCCGATGGCCGACGTGGCGAGCGGCAAGGCGATCCTGTACCCGGCCGGACTCGCGGAACTCCTCTGAACAGGCGCGGAGGTCAGCGGAAGGCGGCGAGCCCGGTGACCGACTGGCCGAGCGAGAGCGCGTGCATCTCTTCGGTGCCCTCGTAGGTCAGCACGGTTTCGAGGTTCGACATATGCCGCATCACCGGGTACTCCAGCGAGATCCCGTTGGCGCCGAGCATGGCGCGCGCGGTCCTGGCGACCTCCAGCGCGGAGCGGACGTTGGCGAGCTTGCCGAAGCTGACGTGGTTGTGATGCAGCGTGCCGGCGTCCTTGAGCCGCCCGATCCGCAGCGCGACCAGCCCGGCGCGGTTGACCTCGACGACGAGGTCGGCGAGCTTGCGCTGGGTGAGCTGGAACCCGGCCAGCGGCTTGCCGAACTGCTCCCGGCTCAGCGTGTACTCCAGCGCGGATTCGTAGCAGGAACGAGCGGCGCCGACGACACCGAACAGGATCCCGTAGCGCGCTTCGTTCAGACAGGACAGCGGACCGCGCAGCCCCCGGACCTCGGGGAACGCGGCCGACTCCGGCAGGCGGACGCCGTCGAGCACGAGTTCCGCGGTCAGCGAGGCCCGCAACGACAGCTTGTGCTTGACCTCGTTCGCGGTGAAGCCCGGGGTGCCCGTGGGGACGACGAAACCGCGCACGCCTTCGTCGGTCTGCGCCCAGACGACCGCGACGTCGGCCACGGTTCCGTTCGTGATCCACATCTTCGTGCCGCTCAGCACCCAGTCCGAGCCGTCGCGCACGGCGCGTGTCCGCATGCTGCCGGGGTCGCTGCCGGCGTCCGGCTCGGTCAGGCCGAAGCAGCCGAGCGCCTCACCCGCGGCCATCCGCGGCAGCCACTCCCGCTTGTGCTCCTCGGTGCCCCATTTGTGGATCGCGTACATCGCCAGCGAACCCTGCACCGACACGAAGCTGCGCAGCCCGGAGTCGACGGCCTCCAGTTCGCGGCAGGCGATGCCGTAGGCGACGGCGCTGGTCCCGGCGCAGCCGTAACCCTCCAGATGCATGCCGAGCAGCCCGAGCTGCCCGAATCCCTTGGCGAGGTCGGCGGCGGGCAGGGCACCCGTCTCGTACCACTCGGCGACGTTCGGCAGGAGCTGGTCCTGCGCGTAGGCGCGCACGGCGTCACGCATGGCCCGGTCCTCGGCGGAGAGCTCGGCGTCGAGATCGAGGAAGTCGCGCGGATCCGGGCTGCTGCTCATGCGGTCACTCCTGGTCGGCTCGGTGGGGCATCTTCCCAAGAAGAAAACCACACACCTGACCGGAGTCGAGTGTCAACGATCGCGCCATCCGGTGGTCTTCGTCACCTGAACCGATGCGGTGGCCGTGCGAGCGGGGGCGGAGCGCCGCTTCTGCGCCGGGATCAGCAGCTCCGCGAAGGTAGGGAAAGGCACACTCTCGATGTCTTCGCGCCAAGCGCGAAGCAGGCAGGTCAGGTCGTCGGCGTCCTGCATCGTTCCTCCATCCGTGCAGGGCGGTCCAGCGCCGACCCTTCACTCGGAGTCGCTAGTACCCAGAAGAGTGAAGGTCGAAACGGGGAATCCGCGGAAAATCCGGTCCGCTAACCTGGACGGGTGGCTAATCCTCGCGTGGTGATCCTGGACTACGGGTCCGGCAACCTCCGGTCCGCCGAACGCGCTGTCCAGCGCGCCGGCGCGGACGTCGAGGTCACCGCCGACCCCCATGCCGCGCTCGAGGCCGACGGCCTGGTCGTTCCCGGTGTCGGCGCCTTCTCCGCCTGCATGGACGGGCTTCGCTCGGTGTCGGGGGAGAAGATCATCGGCAAGCGCCTCTCCGGCGGCCGTCCGGTGCTGGGCATCTGCGTCGGCATGCAGATCCTGTTCGAACGCGGGGTCGAACACGGCGTGGCGGCCGAAGGTGCCGGCGAGTGGCCGGGCACGGTCGACAAACTGGAGGCCGACGTCCTGCCGCACATGGGCTGGAACACCGTCCGCGCCCCGGCGGACTCGCGGCTGTTCGCCGGTCTCGACGCGGACACGCGCTTCTACTTCGTGCACTCCTACGCGGCGCGGACCTGGGAACTGGACTCCGGCCTCGCCGGGCAGCAACCCAAGGTGACCTGGGCGAACCACGGTCAGGACTTCGTCGCCGCCGTCGAGAACGGGCCGCTGTGGGCGACGCAGTTCCACCCGGAGAAGTCCGGTGACGCCGGGGCGCACCTGCTGCGCAACTGGCTGAACACCCTCGCTTAGAGTGGGCGCGTGACTTTCACGCTCCTTCCCGCCGTTGATGTGGCCGATGGCCAGGCCGTGCGACTCGTCCAGGGCGAGGCCGGCACCGAAACCTCCTATGGCAGCCCGCTGGAGGCGGCGCTCGCCTGGCAGCGTGACGGTGCGGAGTGGATCCATCTGGTGGACCTCGACGCCGCCTTCGGCAAGGGCTCCAACCGTGAACTGCTCGCCGACGTCGTGGCGAAACTGGACGTCCAGGTGGAGCTGTCCGGGGGCATCCGCGACGACGCCTCGCTGGAGGCCGCGCTGGCCACCGGCGCCCGCCGGGTCAACCTCGGCACCGCGGCGCTCGAGGACCCGGAGTGGACCGCGAAGGTCGTCTCCTCCTACGGCGACCGCGTCGCCATCGGGCTGGACGTGCGGATCACCGAGGCCGGGCACCGGCTGTCCGCCCGCGGCTGGACGCAGGACGGCGGCGACCTCTGGGAGGTCCTCGACCGGCTCGACCGCGACGGCGCGCAGCGCTACGTCGTCACCGACGTGAGCAAGGACGGCACCCTCCAGGGCCCGAACATCGACCTGCTCCGCGAGGTCGCCGCCCGCACCGACGCGCCGGTCATCGCCTCCGGTGGCGTGTCCAGTGTGGACGATCTCCGCGCGCTGGCCGCGCTGGCCCGCGACGGTGTCGAGGGCTCCATCGTCGGCAAGGCGCTCTACGCCGGCGCGTTCACACTGCCCGAGGCGCTCGCCGCCGTCGCGGAGTTCTGAGCTTTACCTCCCGGGTAATCGACGCCACCCGCCCGTTCGGTCAGGATTCCTTCCAGGACACCAAACCTGGAGGGAATCATGACCGCCTACGGACTCGCCCACCTGCGTCCCGCCGCCGTACTCGCCGAAGAGGTCTTCGAGTACCTGGAACGGATCCAGGCCACGCTCGATCCTTTCGGCGGCCGGTTCCTCGTGCACGGAGCCGAGGTGCGGGTCGTCGAGGGGGAGTGGCCCGGGTCGCTGGTGATGATCGAGTTCCCGAGCCTCGACGCCGCTCGCGAGTGGTACGACTCGCCCGCGTACCGGGAGATCCTGCACCTGCGCGCGGACCACATCCCCGGCGACCTGATCCTGGTGGAGGGGTGCGGCCCGGACCACGACTCGGCGGCGATGGCGGCGGGATTGCGGGCGTTGCAGGCCCAAGCCTCGTGACGCCGTCGTCCGAGTGTCATGAAGGGTCCCTTTGAGACGATGAACGTCTCAAAGGGACCCTTCACGACATCCCCACGACCGCGAAAACTCACGTGAGCGCCTGACTGGAGTCAGTCAAGCCTTCAAGGCCGGCCGGCGAGGTCACAGCCGTCCCACTGTCACCAACGATCACATCTGACGGTAGCGAAAGCCTCCTTCACTACCGTCAGAGTATGCAAGGAGGCCCTCACTACCAGAAGAACGCGTACGCGGAAGCGACACCGGCCCCGCGCCACAACACGTTTGACTTTCCCTCAATAAAAACACTGGTGACGGTTCTGACCGTCCTGGCCACTCATGAGCTAGCCCGTCAGCTTGATCGCGATTCCCACGGTCCGGTCCTTCGGCCCCCGCAGCCTGCTGAAGAACATCGTCACCCGCCCGGTGAGCCCGTACTTGCGCGCGATCACCTTGCGCACGCGTTCGGTTTCGTCGAGGTCCAGCAGCCGCGCCTCGCCCGGGATGACGTCGCCGTGGGTGTTGTTGCCGCGGAAGTCGCAGGCCTGGACCTCGACCCGGCCACTGTTGCGGATGCGCTTGACCTTGCCCGCCTTGCGCTCGGACCAGAGCACCAGTTCGCCGCCGTCGCCCGCCGCCCAGACCGGGGTCGGCACCGGGGTGCCGTTCTTGCGGAAGGTGGTCAGGACGACGTACTTCTCGGCGGCGATCCGCTCGAACTCCGATCCCATGTGAAGAGTCTAGGTTGTTTCAGGGCTAGGGCGTCCGGCGCCGCAAGGTCGCCGCGCCGAGGACCAGCGCGGCCAGGGCGCACGCCCCGACGATGATCAGGTTCCGGATCAGCGTCGCGTCCACGGTGCCCGAGGTGGTGACCCGCGTCAGCGCCTCGACGGCGTACGAAAGCGGCATGACGTCCGAGAGCCGGTTCAGCAGCCAGCCCATCTGGCCGCGCGGCACGAACAGTCCGCACAGCAGGATCTGCGGCAGCACGAACAGCGGCATGAACTGCACCGCCTGGAATTCCGTCCGCGCGAACGCGCTCACGAACAGGCCGAGCGCCATCCCGAGGAGCGCGTCGAGGACGGCGATGAGCAGCAGCATCCCGATCGACCCCGCGATGTCGAGGCCCAGCCAGGCGAGCGAGATCCCGGCCGCGAGGCCGACTTGGACGATCGCGATCGAACCGAACGCGATGGCGTAGCCGAAAAGCAGGTCCAGCCTGCCGATCGGCAGGGTCATCAGCCGTTCCAGGGTGGCCGTGGTGCGCTCGCGCAGCGTGGTGATCGAGGTGATCAGGAACATGATCAAGAACGGGAAGACGCCGAGCAGTGCCGGGGCGACGCGGCTGAACACCGCTTCGGAGTTGAAGACGAACCGAAGCAGCACCATCAGCAGCGACGGGACGACGATCAGCATCGCGACGGTGCGCGGATCGTGCCGTAACTGCAGGAGGATGCGGCGGGCCGTGGCGAGCGTCAGCGAGGGGTTCACGAGGTCATCTCCGTCTCCCGGACGAGCCGCAGGAACGCCTGCTCCAGATCGGTCGTCCCGGTGCGTTCGCGCAGCCCGGCAGGGGTGTCGTCGGCGAGGACCCGGCCCTCGCGCATGAGCAGCAGGCGGTCGCATCGCGCCGCCTCGTCCATGACGTGGCTGGACACGAGCAGTGTCGCCCCGCCGTCGGCGAGACGACGGAAGAGCACCCAGAGTTCGTCGCGGAGCACGGGATCGAGGCCGACGGTGGGTTCGTCGAGGACGAGCAGTTCGGGTTTCCCGAGCAGTGCGACGGCGAGGTTGGCACGGTTGTGCTGCCCGCCCGACAGTGAGCCGACCAGCTTGCCCGCGTGGTCGGCCAGTCCGACTTCGGCGATCACCCTGTCCACATCGGACAACGGCGCGCGAAGGACGGATGCGAAGTAGCGCAACGCTTCCGCGATGGTGAGGTCGGCGTAGATTGCCGGGTTCTGGGTGGCGTAGCCGATGAGCCGCCGCAGCGGCGGGCTGCCCGCGGGATGGCCGAGCACGGTGATCTCGCCGCCGTCGACGATCTGCACGCCGACGATCGACCGCATCAGCGTCGTCTTGCCGCAGCCGCTCGGCCCGAGCAGACCGGTGATACGGCCACGCGGCGTCTGGAACGCGATGTCCTTGACGACTTCGCGGCCGCCGCGGACGACCCTCAGTCCCGTCACGGAGATCGCTGAATTAGCCATGCGTTTAATTCTGCGCCCGTTGAGAAGCGTGAGTCAAGGGGCGCGTGTTTCAGGACTGCCTGACGGCGATGCCCGGGTAGTCGACGACGAGCAGGTGTTCGTCGTAGCGCAGTACGCAGGAGAAGTCGAAAACCGGTGCCGTATAGGCGAATTCGCGGTCGGCGATCCGCTCGTAGCGCTGTTCGAGCCGTTCCACGGCGAGGTCGCCCGCCCGGACGTACACGGCGGGCGCCTCGGCGGCGGCGTCCAGTGCGAGGCCGAGCCGGTGCACCGGCAGCGTGTTCGTCATCGACGAGGACTCGAGGTCCACGTCGAGACAGCCGTCGAGGCGTGGGTCCGGGACGCCGTCCACCCGCCATCGCCCGTCACCGCCGGTTTCCAGCACCGTGCGCCGGATGCCGGTCGCCGACCGGCCGGAGATCTCCGCCCGCCTCGTATGCCAGGCGGCGTCGACGATGATCGAGTACTCGACGATCCAGGATTCCCCGTCCTCGACCGCCGTCGTCGCCCCGCTGATCTTCCAGCCGCCTTCGTGTTCCTGGAAGAACGAGACCTCGAAGCCGGTCCTCGACTCCCGGTGCAGCCAGCTCGCCGCCGCGGGAAGGCTCACGGCACCAGGACGAGCTTGCCCCGGACGTGCCCCGCTTCGCTCTCGTCCTGGGCCGCGGCCGCTTCGGCGAGCGGGTAGACCCTGGCGATCGGCAGGTCGAGCTTGCCTTCGGCGGCGAGTGCGGCCCCTTCGTCCAGTGCGCCGGGGACCTGCTCGGCCGGGGAACCGGAGGTGAAGCGGACGCCGTGATCGGCCGCGTCCGGCGCGGCGATGGTGACGACGCGCTTCGGGCCGCCGGTCAGTTCGACGAGGGTGGCGAGCGAGCCGCGTCCGGAGGTGTCGAAGGACGCGTCGATGCCCTGCGGCGCGACGTCGCGTACGCGTTCTGCGAGCCCTTCGCCGTACTGCACGGGGACGGCGCCCAGTGAACGCAGGTAGTCGTGGTTCGCTTCGCTCGCGGTGCCCACGACAGTGAGCCCGCGCGCGACCGCGAGCTGGACGGCGATGGTGCCGACGCCGCCCGCCGCGCCGTCGATGAGCAGCGTCTCGCCCTCATGGAGATCCAGCAGGTTGAGGGCGCGATAAGCGGTACCGACGACCACGGGCAACGCCGCGGCGAGTTCCCAGGACAGCGCTTCCGGCTTGCGGGTCAGGCCCGCCGGATCCGCGAGGACGTACTCCGCGTACCCGCCGATACCCCTGCCGAGGACCTCGTCACCGGCCGCGAAGCCGGACACGCCTTCACCGACGGCGTCGATCACGCCGGCGACGTCCCCACCGGGAACGGCGGGGAACTCCGCCGGGTACACCTCGGCCAGCAGCCCGGAGCGGATCTTCCAGTCGATCGGGTTCACCCCTGCGGCCCGGACGGCGACCCTGACCTGGCCGGGGCCGGGTTCGGGAAGCTCCCGCTCGAGGACACGCAGGACCCCGGAGTCGCCGTATTCGGTGAACGCGATTGAGCGGTAGGTGTCCGTCATGCCGTCGACAACCTCCGCCCGCCCGTCACTATTCCGGCGGTTTCCCGAACCAGCCGTAGTCGCCGGGGACGATCTGCACGCTGTCGGCGACGTCGAGCAGGGCGGCCTTGTCTCGCTTGCCCGACACGGTGAGCCACCGCCCGCCTTCGAGCTGGACGGCGACCGTCGCGTTCTGATGGCCGAGTGCCCCCTCCCGGTCGGGCAGGTAGCTGCCGTCGCGGCCCCTCACCGTGACGGGAACCGGTTCCGCGCCGTCCGCTTCCGGCCGTTCGCCGCTGAGCGTCGCCGTGACCACCGCCGCCGCGGTGGGCTGCCCCGCCAGGGTGGCCTCCAGTTCGGTCGCGCCCCCGCTGATCTTCATGAACGTCTTCACCCCGGACAGTTCGAGACCGGCGGGCAGCCGCCCGAACCGCAGCTCACCCGAGACCCGGGCGCGATCGTCCCGGACCATCTCCTCGGCGATCCGCTCACCGACCGCGCGCGGGTCCTTGACGTCGGCGAGCTTCAAGGTCAGCACGTAGACGTCGTCGGGGGACCAGGTCAGCACCATCCCCTGGCCGGGGACCGCCACGGCCATGCCGACCCTGCCGCGCACGATGATCTGATCCGGCGCGGGCGCGATCGTCCACGGACCGGACCGCTCGCTCAACGGCGTGCTCGTCAGCTGGATCCGGCCGGATTCGCCGCCACCCCACTCCCGCGTCTGCGGTGCGGGATAGGGCTTCGCGGAGCGGCTCATCTCCGTGAAACCGTCGGGCAGCCAGCCGGGCTTGTACGGCAGCACCGCCCAATCGGCGTTGCGCTGCGCGGCCGGGGGAACCGCGGTGAAGGCCCGCAGGCCGAGCGGCACGCCGAGCGCGATGATCGCGACCGCCGCCGCGACCAGCGCCAAGGCCATCTTCGGCCTGCTTCGCGACCGTTGGGCCAGCACCTCGCGGATCTCGGCCCCGTCGGGCGCCCGCGTCGCCAGGTGTTCGAGGCTCTCCCGGAGCAGATCCTCGGTGCGTTCTTCACTCAGTCGGGTCATTTGCGGGCTCCCGTGGGCTGAACGGACGAGGACGGCCCGGTTTCCCGCAGCGTCGCGAGCGCGCGCGAAATCTGGCTGCGCACGGTCGACGTCGCGCAGCGGAGTACCGCGCCGATCTCCTCGTCGGAGTAGTTCTCGTAGTAGCGGAGCACGATCGCGGCGCGTTGTTTGCGCGGGAGCTTCGCGAGCCTGTCCAGCATCGCGTCGCGTTCGTCGTACTCGACGGCGTGATCGGAGACCGGCGGGCTGACGAGGTCGAGGACCTCGGGTGACGACGGCACCACCCGGCGGACCGCCGGCCGCCTCCGCCACGAGAGGTATTCGTTGGTCACCATCCGGCGGACGTACGTCGGCGGCGAGTCGATCTTCGGCCAGCGTTGCTGAGCGCGCAGCAGTACCTCCTGGACGATGTCCTGCGCCAGGTACGGATCGTCGGTCAGGACGGTCGCGTAGCGCAGGAGCCCGTCCAGGCGATCCGCGACGAACTCGTCGAAGGTCGCAGGCACGTGTCCCCCTCAGCCGATGGTCTCCCTCTAGTGACGCGCGAGCCCACCTGGCTGATGCATCGGGGGCCGGACTTTCTCGGCGCTTGGGGTCAGGTAGTACTGCGCGACCGGCGCCAGCATCGCGACGACCTCGTCGTCGGAGGCGGCGGCCAGCGGCGGGAGCCCGATGACGTGGCGCAGCAGCGCGAACCCGATCATCTGCGCGGCGACCCCGGCCACCCGGACCTTCGGCACCCCGCGCGCCTCGGCGACCCGCGCCAGCACCGCGCGTTCCAGGAACTGCCTCATCATGGTCGCGACCTGGTCGTTGGTGGTCGCGGACCGGATCATCGCCAGGAACGGCGCGCGGCCCTCCGGCGCCTGCCAGAGGCCGAGGAACGCGCGGACGAGACGCTCGCCGATCTCGTCCTCGGGGCCTTCGAGGATCCGGGGGACCAGTTCGCCGGGGTCGACCGGCAGGTTCATCGACGCGGCGAAGAGCCGTTGCTTGGTGCCGAAGAAGTGGTGCAGCAGCGCCGCGTTCACCCCGGCGTCGGCCGCGATGCCGCGGACGGTCGCCCCGTCGTAGCCCAGTTCGGCGAACCTGCGCCGTGCCGCGTCGAGGATCTCCTCCCGCGTCTCGGTCTGCCCCGGCCGCCGCCCCGCTTGTGCCATCCCGCGAGCTTAGAACGGCTCTTGACTACGCTTGTCCCCATGTCAGTCGCAGTCAGGGTCATCCCGTGTCTCGACGTCGACGCGGGCCGTGTGGTGAAGGGCGTCAACTTCGCCGACCTGCGCGACGCCGGCGACCCCGTCGAACTCGCGCGCCTGTACGACGCCGAGGGCGCGGACGAGCTCACGTTCCTCGACGTCACGGCGTCCTCCGGGGACCGTGAGACCACCTTCGACGTCGTCCGCCGGACCGCGGAGCAGGTGTTCATCCCGCTCACCGTCGGTGGTGGCGTGCGCACGAACGACGACGTCAACCGGCTGCTGCGCACCGGCGCGGACAAGGTGAGCATCAACACCGCCGCCATCGCGCGGCCGGAGTTCCTGCGCGAGGCGTCCCGCCGGTTCGGCGCGCAGTGCGTCGTGCTGTCGGTGGACGCGCGCCGGGTGCCGGAGGGCACCGACCCGACACCGTCCGGATTCGAGGTGACCACGCACGGCGGGCGCCGCGGTACCGGGATCGACGCCGTCGAGTGGGCCGCGCGCGGGGAAGAACTGGGCGTCGGCGAGATCCTGCTCAACTCGATGGACGCCGACGGCACCAAGAACGGTTTCGACCTCGAACTCCTGCGCCAGGTGCGCCGCGCGGTCCGCGTCCCGGTGATCGCCAGCGGCGGCGCCGGCGCGCTCGAGCACTTCCTGCCCGCCGTCGAGGCCGGTGCGGACGCGGTGCTCGCGGCCAGCGTGTTCCACTTCGGACAGTTGAAGATCGGCGAGGTCAAGGGCGCGCTGCGCGCCGGGGGGGTCGTGGTCCGGTGATGACGGCCAAGTGGAAGGCCGCCACCGAGGTCAAGGTCGTTTGCGCGCTGCTGATCGGGCTCGCCCTCGCCTACCTCGCGATGGCCGGGATCCTCATGTTCGCGCCGTACTCGTCCGCGCGGACGTTCCTGCTGCCGGGGACGTCGCTGGTCCTCGGCGGGCTCGTCGTGGCGGGGCTCGTGCTGAGGATGTCTTCGGCGCGGTTCGCCGGTTTCGGCGTCAGCTTCCTGTTCGCGTTGCTGCACGCGCTTTCCCTGCTCGCGGCGGAACTCTTCTGGGTGAAGATCGTGTCCGGGATCCTCTTCGCCGGTTACGTCTACACGGCGGTCCTGCTCAACTCGATGCCGGTGAAACGGCACCTTCTCGGAGCCACGAATGACGCTTGACCCCGCCCTCTCCGACCGCTTGAAGCGCAACGCCGACGGGCTGATCGCCGCCGTCGTCGTCGAACACTCCACATCGGACGTGCTGATGATGGCGTGGATGAACGACGAGGCACTGGAACGCACCCTCACGACGCGGCGCGGGACCTACTACTCGCGCAGCCGCGAGGAACTGTGGGCGAAGGGCGAGACCTCCGGCCACGTCCAGCACGTGCGCGAGGTGCGGATCGACTGCGACGGCGATACCGTCCTCCTGCGCGTCGACCAGACCGGCCCGGCCTGTCACACCGGCACGCACACCTGCTTCGACACCGACGAACGGCTGCTGCTGGCCGACGAGAGCGAGTAGCCGTGAATGTCGTCGCCAATGTGCTTGTCGGCATCGTGGCCCTGATCCACCTGTACATCGTCGTGCTCGAGATGTTCCTGTGGACCACGCCGCGCGCCCGCGCGTCCTTCGGCACCACCGAGGAGTTCGCGAAGGAAAGCTCCGCGCTCGCGGCGAATCAGGGGCTGTACAACGGTTTCCTCGCCGCCGCGCTGATCTGGGGCCTGATCGCGACCGGCAGCACCGCCTGGCAGTTCAAGATCTTCGGCCTCGCCTGCGTGATCGTGGCCGGGCTCTACGGGACGGCGACGGCCAGTAAGAAGATCTTCTTCGTGCAGGTGGTCCCTGGCACGCTGGCGCTGATCGCGGTGCTGGCCGCGGGCTGACGGCTCCGGGACACCTGCTCACTTGCACGCTCGGCCGGTGTTCGCGGTTGCCTCGGTGCGACAGTGAACTCGTTATCCTGGAAAGCCGCTGTTCCCGGCTATTCTCACCGGATGAAACCGGGGGCAGGGAAGAGAAGATCGGTCAAGGGCGACCGCCCGAGAAGACGTCCGCGCGTCGCCGGGCGGCCTCGGTCCACTTCGGACGGTGCTGTCGCCGAAGACTTCGCCGCGCCGGCGATCCACGACGATGTGGCCGTCCCGCTGATCGGGAAACTGTCGCACTTCAAGGTGCGCGCGCTGGCGTTCACCGTGCTGTGGCTGGCTTTCTTCGTCGCCTGTCAGGTGGGTACCGACCAGCTGCGGCAGGAGTCCGTGAAGCTGGCGAACACCGGCGTCCACGTGAAGGGCACGGTACAAAAGGTCGAGGGGTACACCGAACCGGACAGCGTCAAGCTCACGCTCACCTATCCCGCCGGTTCGGCGCCGCGCACGATCGCGATACCTGTCTCGGCGAAGCACGGGTACAAGATCGGGGACAAGGTCTCTCTGGCCTACGCGTCAGGGGAGCCCAAGAAGCTCGTCGTGTTCGAAGGGCGGGTCGTCTTCAACCATCCGTTCGAATTGCTGACGCCGTTGTCCTTCTCCGCCTTCGTGGGTATTCCGATTTGCCTGTACGCGGCCTGGCTCTGGCGGAGCCGGTATCGCTCGGCCCTGAAGACCGGCTTGCGCGAGGCCACGGCGACCGTGCGGCCCGGCTGGCTGTTCCCCAGGATCGACGTCTACCTCGAGCACGACTACAAACTGCTCCAGACACGACGGTCCCTGCGGATCGCGCCCCGGTTCAAGGGACTCGAGAAGGTGCCCGTCTTCATCGGCGGCGAGGAAACGGACATGATCGTGATCTTCCCGCGCGGACGGTTCCTCAAGGACCGGCTCCACACCGTCCCCGCCAAGGAGATCGAGCCGGACACCGACTGAATCGGCCGACACGTGTGTCGTCCGTCCAATCACGCGAAACCGCCTCACGTGCCCGGCGGCACCGACTGAATCAGTCGATCTTCCCGGTCAGGTAGCGCTGCATCGTCGGCGCGATCGCGGTCACCAGCGGCTCGATCTCGCTCGAAGCCATCGGCTCGAACTTCGCGACGTACCGGACCATGCCCATGCCGACCAGCTGGGACGCGCACAGGGTCGTCCGCAGTTCGATGGCGTCCGAGCCGATGTCGCCGATCACCTTGGTGAAGAAGTTCTGGAAGAAGCCGCGCAGCACCTGTGCCGCCTGCTCGTGGCCGGCGACGCTGCGGACGAGGGCCTGGAACACGTCGCCGCCCGCGCCGTCCCATCGGGTGAGGAAGGTCCGCACGATCCGCTGCCCGAACTCCTCGTCGGGGCCGTCGGTCAGTTCGGCGAGGAGTTCGCGCGGGTCGAAGGGGAGCTCCAGGATGGCTTGTCCGAAGAGGCCTTCCTTGCTGCCGAACCAGTGGTTGACCATTGCCGCGTCCACCCCGGCCCGGGTCGCGATCGCGCGTACGGTCGCGCCGTCGAAGCCGCTCTCCCCGAACACCACGCGCGCCGCCTCGATCAGCGCGGTGCGGGTGTCCTGTCCGCCGGGCCGCCGTCCCCGGCGCCGAGCGGTAGTGTCTTCTCCAGCCATGGCGTCATCATGAACGGACCCGGCGCAAAATTCAACAATACTTGAATTTTGCCCCCGGTCCCGGGCTCCCCGGCCTTTGCAGCACAATGAGCGGCATGGTCAGCGCCGCAAACGCCAGCCCGTCGGGGCTCGGCTCGGTCAGCCCTTCGCGCGACGAGTTCCGCGCACTCGCCGAGGGCCGTCGCGTCATCCCCGTTGTCCGCCGCGTGCTCGCCGACGGTGAGACCCCCATCGGGGTCTACCGCAAGCTCGCCGCCGACCGGCCGGGGACCTTCCTCTTCGAATCGGCGGAGAACGGCGCTTCGTGGAGCCGATGGTCGTTCATCGGCGTCGACAGCCCGGCCGCGTTGACCGTGCGTGACGGCAAGGCCGTCTGGACGGGCACCCCGCCGGTCGGCCTGCCGACCGAAGGCGACCCGCTCACCGTGCTGCGCGAGACCGTCGCCGCGCTCCACACCGAGCAGCTGCCCGGGATGCCGCCGCTCACCGGCGGCATGGTCGGCTACATCGGCTACGACGCCGTCCGCTGGCTCGAACGGCTCCCCGAACTCGCCGAGCGCGACCTCGACATCCCCGAGCTCACCATGCTCCTGGCGACCGACCTGGCCGCCTTCGACCATCACGAGGGCACCGTCACGCTGATCGCCAACGCGGTCAACTGGGACGACTCGCCCGAGCGTGTCGACGCGGCGTACGACGACGCCGTCTCGCGGTTGAACGCGATGACCAAGCAACTGCACGTCGCGGCTCCCGCCACAGCCGCCGTCTTCGACCGCCCCGCGCCCGAATTCACGCGCCGCCGCTCCAAGCCGGACTTCCACGCGGCCGTCGAGAAGGCCGTCGAGGCGATCAAGGCGGGCGAAGCGTTCCAAATCGTGCCGTCGCAACGATTCGAGATCGAGACCCAGGCCGACGCGCTCGACGTCTACCGCGTCCTGCGCACGTCCAATCCGAGCCCGTACATGTACCTGCTGCGCCTGGACGGTTTCGACATCGTCGGGTCCAGCCCGGAGTCGCTGGTCACCGTCCGGGACGGCCGCGCGACCACGCATCCGATCGCGGGCACCCGCTGGCGCGGCGCCGATCCGGAGGAGGACGCGCAGCTGGCCAAGGACCTGCTCGCGGACGAGAAGGAACGCGCCGAGCATCTGATGCTCGTCGACCTCGGCCGCAACGACCTCGGCAAGGTCTGCAAGCCCGGCACCGTGCGCGTCGTCGACTTCTTCGACGTCGAGCGCTACAGCCACGTCATGCACATCGTCTCCACGGTCACCGGCGAACTCCTCGACGACAAGACGGCCTTCGACGCGGTCACCGCCTGTTTCCCGGCCGGGACGCTCTCGGGCGCGCCGAAGGTCCGCGCGATGCAGCTGATCGAGGAGCTGGAGCCGACCCGCAGGGCGCTCTACGGCGGCGTCGTCGGATATCTCGACTTCGCCGGGGACGCCGACACCGCGATCGCGATCCGCACCGCGCTGATGAAGGACGGCACCGCGTACGTCCAGGCGGGCGGCGGAGTCGTCGCCGATTCGGTGGCCGACTACGAGGACAACGAGTCGCTCAACAAGGCCCGCACCGTGCTGTCCGCCGTGGCGGCGGCGCAGACGATGATCGCGGCGGACGAACTCGACCCGGCGGGTGACAGCACCCGTGTCTGAGGCCCCGGAAGACGCCGCCCCGCCGTCGAAGAAGGCCAAGCGTCCACTGTGGATCGCCGTGGTGGGCCTGCTCCTCGGCGCGGTCGCGTTGTGGGGTTCTTCGCGGCTCGTGTGGTTCGCGGAGTTCCGTGACGGCGGCGTGCGCGGCACGGTGCTGTACACGGAAACCGGTTCACAACGTGCGGTCGCGCTGATTCCGCTCGCGTTGCTGGCGCTCGCCGGCACGGCGGGACTGATCGCCACCGGCGGCTGGCCACGCCGGGTGCTCGGCGTGGTACTCGCCGTGTCCGGGGTCGCCGCGGTGTGGATCGGCGTGGCCGGCGGCTCGGTGAGCGGGTTCGCCGACGGCCTCCCGGTCGCCCAGATGCTGGGAGCCCGCGGCCTCGCGATCCTCGGGGGAATTCTCGTGACAGCCGGGGGGTTGGCAGCCATCAAGGGCGCGGGCCGGATGCCGCGTCTCGGCGCGAAGTACTCGGCGCCGGGAGCGAAGAAGCGCGCCGCGAAGGATCCGGAGACCGAGCTGTGGGAGGCGCTGTCCGAAGGCGAAGATCCCACCGCGAGCCGGTGATGGCCGCGGAAAACGCGCGTTTTCGAGATCTACGCCGCGAAAGATGACACGGTTGGCATTCGGAGCAACGGACATACCCGGAACCAGGCCGTATCCGTGCGGGGGTTAGCATCGTTTCGGCGGGAAGGGGAAGGTTTTTGTGAGCGACCTTGCGAAGGAATCCGTGAGTACGACAGCCGGTGAGGGACTCCGGTGAGCGTGCTCGAAGACATCGTCGCCGGCGTCCGTGCCGATCTCGCCGAGCGCGAGGCGGTTCTGCCGTTCGACGAACTGAAGAAGCGCGCGACCCAGGTCGCGCCCCCTCGAGACGTGCTCGCGGCTCTGCGCGAGTCCGGTATCGGCGTCATCGCCGAGGTGAAGCGGCGCAGCCCGTCCAAGGGCGAGCTGGCCGAGATCCCGGATCCGGCCGCGCTGGCGAAGGACTACGCCGACGGCGGCGCCCGGGTGATCAGCGTGCTGACCGAGCAGCGGCGGTTCGGCGGTTCGCTCGCCGACCTCGACGCGGTCCGCGCGGCGGTGGACATCCCGGTGCTGCGCAAGGACTTCATCGTCAGCCCGTACCAGGTCCACGAGGCGCGGCTGCACGGCGCGGACATGGTCCTGCTGATCGTGGCGGCGCTGGAGCAGAACGCCCTGATCGCGTTGCTGGACCGGGTCGAATCCCTCGGGATGACCGCGCTGGTCGAGATCCACAACGCCGAAGAGGCCGACAAGGCCCTCGAAGCCGGCGCGAAGGTGATCGGCGTCAACGCCCGCAACCTGCACACCCTCGAGGTCGATCGTGACGTATTCTCGCGGCTGGCCCCCGGCCTGCCGATGGACGTTTTCAAGATCGCCGAGTCGGGTGTCCGCGGTCCCGGTGACCTGATGTCCTACGCGGGTCACGGCGCCGACGCCGTCCTCGTGGGCGAAGGGCTCGTCGCTTCGGGCGACCCGAAGGGCGCGCTGGTCAAGCTCGTCACCGCCGGATCGCACCCTGCCTGCCCGAGGCCTTCTCGATGACCACCGAGTACCACGAAGAACCCCACGGCAAGCACGATCCGGACGACCGGGGCTACTACGGCCCGTACGGCGGCCGGTTCATGCCCGAGGCTCTCATCGGCGTCGTCGACGAGGTCGCGGCCGAGTACGACAAGGCGCGGAACGACCCGGACTTCGTCAACGAGTTCCGGCGGCTTCTGCGTGACTACGCCGGTCGTCCGTCGCTGCTCACCGAGGCCAAGCGCTTCGGTGAGCACGCCGGCGGCGCCCGGATCTTCCTCAAGCGCGAGGATCTGAACCACACCGGTTCGCACAAGATCAACAACGTGCTGGGCCAGGCGTTGCTCACCAAGCGGATGGGCAAGAAGCGGGTCATCGCCGAGACCGGGGCCGGTCAGCACGGCGTGGCCACCGCCACCGCCTGCGCGCTGCTGGACCTGGAATGCATCGTCTACATGGGCGAGGTCGACACCGAGCGGCAGGCGCTGAACGTCGCCCGCATGAAGCTGCTCGGCGCCGAGGTCATCCCGGTGAAGACCGGTTCGCGCACGCTCAAGGACGCGATCAACGAGGCCCTGCGCGACTGGGTCACCAACGCCGACACCACGCACTACCTGTTCGGCACGGCGGCGGGCCCGTACCCGTTCCCGATGATGGTGCGGAACTTCCACAAGATCATCGGCGAGGAGGCCCGCGTCCAGATCCTGGAGCAGGCCGGCCGCCTGCCGGACGCCGTCGCGGCCTGCGTCGGCGGCGGATCCAACGCGATCGGCATCTTCCACGGCTTCATCGACGACCCGGAAGTCCGCCTCGTCGGTCTCGAGCCGGGCGGCGAAGGCATCGAGGGCAACCGCCACGGCGCCACGCTGACCAAGGGCACCCCCGGCAACCTGCACGGCGCGATGACGTACCTGCTGCAGGACGAGGACGGCCAGACCGTCGAGTCGCACTCGATCTCCGCGGGCCTCGACTACCCGGGCGTCGGCCCGGAGCACTCGTGGCTCAAGGACAGCGGCCGCGCCGAGTACCGGCCGGTGACCGACGCCGAGGCGATGGACGCGTTCAAGCTGCTTTCGCGCACCGAAGGCATCATCCCGGCGATCGAGTCGGCGCACGCGCTGGCGGGCGCGCTGGTGCTCGGCCGTGAACTCGGCCCCGAGGGCTTGATCATCGTGAACCTGTCCGGTCGTGGCGACAAGGACATGGACACGGCCGCGAAGTACTTCGGCCTGGTGGAGAACGCATGAGCGGGTTGAGTGACGTCTTCGCCAAGACTCGCGAAGAGGGTCGCGGAGCGCTGATCGGGTACCTCCCGGCGGGCTTCCCGACGGTCGACGGGTCGAAGGACCTGCTGGCCGCGGTGGTCGACGGCGGCGCCGACCTGGTCGAGGTGGGCGTGCCCTACTCGGACCCGGTCATGGACGGCCCGACCATCCAGGCCGCGTCGGTGAGCGCGCTCTCCGGCGGCTTCAAGCTCAAGCACCTCTTCGAGGTCGTCGAGTCGGTGTCGTCGCGCGGCGGCAAGGCCGTCGTGATGACGTACTGGAACCCGGTGCACCGCTACGGCGTCGACCGCTTCGCGCGGGACCTCGCCGCCGCGGGCGGGCTCGGCATGATCACCCCGGACCTGATCCCGGACGAGGCCGACGAGTGGATGGCCGCCTCCGAACAGCATGGTCTGGACCGCATCTTCCTGGTCGCGCCGTCCTCCTCGGAGGAGCGGATCGCGAAGACCGTCGAGGCTTCTTCGGGCTTCGTGTACGCCACCGCGGTGATGGGCGTGACAGGCGCCCGTGACCAGGTCGGCGTGCACGCCGAGGACCTGGTCGCGCGGACCCGCGCGCATACGGACCTGCCGATCGGTGTCGGGCTCGGCGTCCGTTCCGGCGAGCAGGCGGCGCAGGTCGCCGGTTTCGCCGACGGTGTCATCGTCGGCTCGGCGCTGGTGACCGCCGCCGCGAGCGGACTGGACGCGGTTCGCGAGCTTTCGGCCGAACTGGCCGCCGGTGTACGGAAGACCGTCGCCCCCGCTTGATCCGAAGGCGCGGCGGTGGTCTCAGTGCCGCCACCGCTGCGCCGCGGTGATCTCCTCCGGGCTCGCGAGCGCGAACCGCTCGATCTCCGCCCGTCGCACGTCCACGATCGTCGTCGCCAGCGGCGCGCCGAACGCGGCGGTCAGTTCCTTGTCCGCCTCGAAGGCCATGACGGCCTCCTCCAACCGGAGAGGCAGCCGCTCGATCCCGCGCGCGGCGCGTTCGGCCTCGGTCAGCGTTCCCGGATCGACGTCCACCGGTTCCGGCAGTGCCGCCTCCTCGTCGACGCCCGCCAGCCCGGCGAACAGCAGGGCGGCCGCCAGCAGATACGGATTCGCGGTCAGATCGAAGCATTTGATCTCGAGGTTCGCCGCCGAGTCCCGGTTCCCGGCGACCCCGCACACCAGCCGCAGCGGCGTCTCCCGGTTCTCCAGTCCCCACGCGGTGTACACGCCGGCCCAGTGGTGCGGCTCCAGCCGCAGGTAGCTGACGACCGACGGCGCCCCGATCGCGAGCAGCGCGGGCAGCCGCCGCAGAATGCCCGCGCTGAACGACTCGGCGACCGGCGTCAGCCCGAAAACCCGTTCCCCGCCGGAGAAAAGGTTCCGTGCGCCGTCCAAGACGCTCAGATGCACGTGGCCGCCGTTGCCGACGCCGGCGGGCGCGAACTTCGGGGTGAAGGACGCTTTCAGCCCGTGCCGGTGGCTGAGCGAGCGGATCGTTTCCTTCGTCAGGACGGCGATGTCGGCCGCGCGCACCGGATCGGCCGCGGCGACGGACAGTTCGAACTGGCCGTCGGCGTACTCGGGATGGATCTGTTCCACCCCGGCGCCCTGTTGGTCCAAAGTGGACACCAGGGCGCGGAGATAGTCCGCGTGCTCGGAAAGCCTCGCGTAGCCGTACGCCGGTCCCGCGGTGGCGGACGTCGGATCGTCCGGGGCGTCGGCGCCGGTGATCACCCATTCGATCTCGAAACTCATCCGTGCCCGATGCCCGCGCGCGGCGAGCCGGTCCACCGCCGTCGCCAGCAGGGCACGCGGATCCTGCGGATGCGGCTCGCCCTCCTGGTCGAGTTTCGTCACCGGCGCCCATGCCCAGCCGGGCTGCCCGGCGAGCACGGTCAGCGCGTCGAGGTCCGGATGCAGCCGCAGGTCACCGACCGGGCCGAGGGAATGCTCACCGCCGGTGATGACGTCGTCCGACCCGAAGAAGTCGAAGGACTTCGAAGCGCCGACACCCCACGCCGCCGCCGACGGCAGCTTCCGCAACGGGACCGCCTTGACCCGCGCGATCCCGGCGTTGTCCACGAAGGTCAGCGCCACGAGTTCGACACCCCGCGACCGGAGCTCCGCGGTGAGGGCGGTCGCGCGGGCGGTCAGTGCTTCCCGGTTCACCATGGTTCCTCATCCTGGCCCCATTCCGAGCCCCTTGCCACGCCCGGATCCGGTCATAGGGTGAGGCCGCACTCGTCGACCACGAGAAGGGACGCGCTCATGCCGGGAACCCCGATTCTGCCGTTCGTCGCCCGGACGAGGCTGGTGGACCACCACTGCCACGGCGTCGTCACCGGCGATCTCGGCCGGATCGAGTTCGAACAACTGCTCACCGAGGCCGACACCGTCTCTTCGCTGGGCACGACGTTGTTCGACTCGCTGATCGGGCTCGCGGTCCGGGCCCGCTGCGCGCCCGTGCTCGACCTGCCGCCGCACGTCCCGGCCGAGGTCTACCTGGCCCGCCGCGCCGAACTGGGCGCCGCCGAGGTCAACGCGCGGTTCCTGCGCGCCACCGGCACGACCGAATTCCTGCTCGACGGCGGCTTCCTGCCGGACACGCTGACCACGACCGAGCAGTTCACGGCCCTGTCCGGCGCCCGTGCGCGGGACATCGTCCGGCTCGAACAGGTCGCCGAAGCGGTGATCGGATCCACCACCGCCGCCGGATTCGCCTCGGCCTTCGCCGGGGAACTGGCGAGACGCGCCACGACGGCCGTCGGGTTCAAGTCCATCGCCGCCTACCGGGTCGGCCTCGACCTGGCGGGGGAGCGGCCGACGGACGCGGAAGTCACCGAAGCGGCCGGCCGCTGGCTGGCGCGGATCGAGGCGGGCGAACCGGTCCGGCTCGCGGACGAGGTGCTGCACCGGTTCCTGATCTGGACCGGCGTCGACCTGGCCCTGCCGATCCAGTTCCACGTGGGCTTCGGCGACTCCGACGTCGACCTGCACCGCTGCGATCCGCTGCTGCTCACCGGGCTGCTGCGGGCCACCCGGTCACGCGGGGTGCCGATCATGCTGCTGCACAACTATCCCTTCCACCGGAACGCCGCGTATCTGGCGCAGGTGTTCGAGCACGTGTTCATCGACGTGGGACTCGCGACGCACAACGCCGGTCATCGTGCGCCCGCGATCATCGCGGAGACAATGGAGATCGTGCCGTTCGGGAAGCTGCTGTTCTCCACGGACGCGTTCGGGCTGGCCGAGCTGTACCACCTCGGCACCGCGCTGTTCCGGCAGGGACTGTCGGATTTCCTGTACGCGGGGCTCACCGCGGACGTACTGTCCGAAGTGGACGCGCATCGGATAGCGGCGCTGGTGGGGCACCGCAACGCCGAACGGGTGTACGGGCTGGAGGGGACATGACGGAACTGGACGAACTGCAGGACCGCTGGGAGGCCGCCGTCGAGGCGGAGCTGCCCTCCGCGATCGAACTGCGGCACCGGGTGCACGCCGATCCCCGCGCGTCGGGGGACGAAGAGGACACGGCGCGGATGCTCGTCGAGGCGCTCGGCGCCGACGAAGGGGTCCGGGTCGCCAAGACCGGCCGCGCGGTGCTGTTCCCTGGCACCGGGGCGGGACCGGCGGTGGCGCTGCGCACGGAACTGGACGCGCTGCCGGTCACCGAGCGCACCGGGGTCCCGTGGGCTTCGGAGACGCCGTTGATGCACGCGTGCGGGCACGACGTGCACATGGCCGCGCTCGTCGCGACCTGCCGCGCGGCGGCCGTCGTCGGGGTACCGCGGCCGCTGCTCGCGCTCCTGCAGCCGCGTGAGGAGACGTCGCCGTCCGGCGCGCTGGACATCGTCGAATCCGGCGTGCTCACCGAGTACGGCGTCGAAGCCGTCATCGGCGCGCACGTCCAGCCCCGGCTCGCGGCGGGAGTGGTGTCGGCGGTGCCGGGACCGGTCAACGCCTCCACCGACGAGTTCGAGGTCGTCGTCCGCGGCCAGGGCGGGCACGCCGGATACCCGCACCTCCTGCGCGATCCGATCCTCGCGCTCAGCCAGATCGTGGTGAGCCTGCAGCAGCTCGCGAGCCGCCGGGTCGACCCGGTGTTCGGCGCGGTCTGCTCGGTCGGCCGGATCGCGGCGGGGGCGACCGCGAACGTCGTGCCGAACGAGGCCCGCCTGTCCGGTTCGCTGCGGCTGATGCGCGCCGAAGACCGCGACCTCGCGCTGGAGGGGCTCGCCGAGGTCGTCCACGGCACCGCGAAGGCACACGGCTGCCGGGCGGAGCTCGAAATCAGCCCGTGCGAACCCGTACTGCACAACGACGCCGGGCTCACCCAGCACGCGCACCGCCGGCTCGTCCGGGCCGGGGCGGGCGTCGACACCGATTTCCGGTCGTTCGGCGCCGACGACTTCGCGCACTACTGCGGGACGACGCGCGGGCTGATGATGTTCGTCGGCCTCGGCGACACCGCGGGCGCGCCGAGCCTGCACGACGAACTGTTCCTGCCGCCGGACACCGCCGTCGGACACGTCGCGTCCGCGCTGATCGCGGGCTATTTGGCCGCCGTCGAGGGCTGACGCCCCCAAGAAGACGGCGAAGCGCTACGGTGGCCGACGTGAATACCGCCTCGGCAGCGTTCCTCGCGACCATCCCCAGTCCCGACCAGGGCGTCTGGCATATCGGGCCGGTCCCGATCCGGGCCTACGCGCTCTGCATCATCGCCGGCATCATCGTGGCGATCTGGCTGGGCGAGCGGCGCTGGGTGAACCGCGGCGGCACGAAGGGCACCGTCATCGACGTCGCCGTCTTCGCGGTGCCGTTCGGCCTGGTCGGCGGGCGGTTGTACCACGTCATCACCGACAACCAGCTGTACTTCGGCGAGGGCAAGAACCCGATCAACGCGCTGAAGATCTGGGACGGCGGCCTCGGCATCTGGGGCGCCATCGCGCTCGGCGCCGTCGGCGCGCTGATCGCCTGCCGCCGCCGGGGCATCCCGCTACCCGCGATGGCCGACGCGCTCGCGCCCGGGATCGTGATCGCACAGGCGATCGGCCGGCTCGGCAACTACTTCAACCAGGAACTCTACGGCGCGCACACGACTCTGCCGTGGGGACTGGAGATCTACCAGCGCTACAACCCGACCAACCCGGACGACTTCCTGAACGGCATCGCGATCGGGCACGTCCCGCTGCCGGACAGCCCGGTGCACCCCACGTTCCTCTACGAACTGATCTGGAACCTCGGCGTCGCGCTGCTGATCATCTGGGCGGACAAGAAGTTCCGCCTCGGCCACGGCCGCGTGTTCGCGCTGTACGTCGCCGGGTACACCGCGGGCCGGTTCTGGATCGAGATGATGCGGACCGACACCGCGAACCACATCCTCGGCCTGCGGGTGAACGTGTGGACCTCGATCCTGCTGTTCGTCGCGGCCGTCGCGTACTTCATCCTGGCGGCCAAGCGAGGGCCGAGGGAGGCGCCGGAAACGCTGTGGAGCAAGGACGTGCCACGGGAAGACGCTCCGGTTTCTGTGGAGCCCTCTTCGGAGCCTTCCGAAGAACACGCCGACGTGGCCGCGGCTCCGGACACGGTCCGGGACTCGGCCGCAGACAAGGCGACCGAGGATCCGAAGCCCGAAGCGGAGAAGTAGCGCTCCGCTTTCACTCTTCCCGGCCCCGTCGCAAGCGCCATGAAAGAGCCTTTCCTTGCAAATTTCGCAAGGAAAGGCTCTTTCATGGCATCCGGAGCCCTCTCAAGTCCGTGAAGGCCTCCTTGAGAGACCCAGAGTCCCTCAAGGAGGCCTTCACGGACCTCAAGATCATCTCAACCGCCCCAGCAGTCTCAGCTTTCACAGCGGCCGCGCGTCATGCCTCGCCCGACCAGCCCTCACGGAACGGCCCAGCACGTCAGGGGGAGACCAGGCCTCGTCCCGTCACCAAGGGCAGGTCCAGCGCCGTCAGCAGCCCCGGCGGAGCCGCCACCACCGCCGGGATCGCGTTCACCAGCCGCATCGCGGTCGCCTTGAGCCCGGCCGTGTTGTGGTCGCCGTCGGTGCCGACCAGGCGCAGGTCCAGCACGTAGTGGGGCTCCCCGGACACCTGGACGCGGTAGCAGCCCTGCCCGGTCGGCTGCGGCCAGTCCGGCCCGAGGTCGCCGCGCAGGCGCGTGACGTGCTCCAGCACGCACACCGCCCGTCCGCCGCGCATGCCGCGCACTTCGAACCGCAGCGCCGCCGCCGTCCCCTCTTTGATCGTCCCCGAAGCGATCTCGAACGTTTCCGGGGCCGGAAGTCGTTCGTAGACCTCCTCGACGGAGTCGAGTTCGACGTCGAGTCCCGCCGCGAGCTGCCGCACGACGCTGCCCCAGGCCAGCGACAGCACGCCGGGCTGCAACAGCAGCGGCAGGTCGTCCATTTCGCGGCCGAAGCCCATGATGTCGAACAGAATCTTGCCGTTGTCGTACGTGGAGTAGTCGAGGATCTCCAGGCAGCGCACCTCGTCGATCCGTTCGCACACGCCGGTGAGCACGAGCGGCAGCCAGTCGTTGGCGAAACCGGGGTCGACACCGTTGACCCACAGCGAAGCGCCGCCTTCGCGGGCTGCCTCCCGGATCGGCTCGATCATCTCCGGCGGGACGACGCCTTCGGGGTACTGGAGGAACACCGGACTGCTGGACACCACGTTGATCCCCGCGCGCAGGAACCGTTTCAGGTCCTCGACGGCCTCTACGAGCCGGTCGTCGGCCATCGCCGTGTAGACGACACAGTCCGGCTTCAGCGCGATGAGCGCGTCCGCGTCGGTAGTCGCGGGGACGCCGAGCGGGCGGCCGAGGCCGGCCAGTTCCCCGGCGTCCACGCCCGCCTTGGCCTCGCTCGAGACCCAGACCCCGGCGAGTTCGAGGTCGGGGCGGGCGTCGATCCCGGCCAGCGCGTGGCGGCCGACGTTCCCGGTGCTCCACTGGACCACGCGCACGGCGTCGCCTCCTACAGATCGGGCAAGCCCAGTTCCAGGTTCGGGGCCTGCAATCCACCATCGACTTCGATGATCTTGCCGGTGACGTACCGGCCGGCCCGCGACGCCAGGAACACGACGGTGGCCGCGATGTCCTCGGCCTCGCCGATCCGGCGCAGGGGAGTGGCGGCCTCCATCCGGCCGCGGAGTTCGTCGTTGCCCACCACCACTTCGAGCGCGGAGGTCGCCACCGAGCCGACCGAGATCCCGTTCACCCGCACCTTCGGGGCGAGGTCGGCCGCCGCGAGGCGGGTGTAGTGCGCCAGCGCGGCCTTCGCCGTCCCGTACGCGGCGAAGCCCCGGCCGGTCACACGGCCCATGACCGACGAGATGTTGACGACCGATCCGCCCGACTCCAGTAAGGACGGTGCCGCCGCGACGGTCAGCGCGTGCGCGGTGGAGACGTTGAAGCGAAAGGCTTCTTCGAGGAAGTCGGCGGTGGTTTCCAGCAGTGGCCGGGGATAGGTGCCGCCGACGTTGTTGACCACCAGGTCGAGCCGTCCGAACTCCGCCGTGGCGATTCGCGCCAGTTCGCCCGCGGCGGCCGGGTCGCTCAGATCGGCGGGTACCACGTGGGCGCGTCTGCCGGTGGCCGCGACCAGGGCCGCGATGTCCTCGAGCTGGGCTTCGGTGCGGGACGAGATCACCACGTCGGCACCGGCTTCGGCGAGCGCCACGGCCGTCGCCGCGCCGATCCCGCGGCCGGCGCCGGTGACCACGGCGACCTGGTCGGTGAGCCGGAAACGGTCCAGGATCATGCGCGGAACTGTAACACGTTCTAGTGTGTCGGGCCCCGCTTCGCCGGGAAGCGGGGCCCGACGCGACCTAGCCGTTCACGATGAACACGTGCCGTCGTGGAGTGCTGGCACTGCCGTCCGCGTTGGTCGAGGTCACCTCGATGTTGTGGTAGCCGGCCTTGTCCGGAGTGAGCGAAATCGTCGCTGTCCCGTTCTCCGCGAGTACCGGGACGGGCTCGCCATAGTCCACTGTGTACACGAAGCCCGTGACGCCCGGCCGCGTCGACGTGAAGGTGAAGTCGCCGGGCACGCCGACGCCCCCGCCCGGCCGGTCCGCCGGATACGTGGAGCTGGAGACGGTCGGTGTGCCGTTCCCGAGTTCCACCATTCCGTCCCAGCGCTCGGACGTCCAGCCTTCACGGGTCCGGCCCGAAACGGTCAGAGAGGCCCATGGCATGGCCGGGGTGACCGTGACCGTCGCCGCGCCGTCCGGTCCGGCGGGAACGACGACATCGCCGGCCGCGCCGAAGTCGTAGACGTACTCGACGACGCCGGGCATCGCGCCGGGGGTGAAGTCGAGCCGCACCGGTTCGCCCGCCTTGACGTCGACGACATCGAACGCGACACCCGGTTTCGAAGACCGGGCCGAGAAGCCGTAGTGCGTGCCGGGGCCGAAGTTGCTCGCCCGGTCGACCGGCCACACCCTGAAGGCGTCGAACGGCACCGTCGGCGTGTACTGGACGGTCGCCACGCCGCCGGGGCGGTCCGCCGGGACGTAGCCGTTGCCGGTGGCGAAGCCGATGACGTCCTGATCGCCCTTGGCGTCGATCGTGAACTTGCCGGGGATCCCCACGAAGCCGTGCGGCGCGCCGTCGTTCGGGTAGTCGGCGGACGTCACGACCGGTGCGGAGGCGGGGGCGACCCGGTCCGCGATGAAGGAACAGGGCGCACTGGCGGGGCCCGTCAGTCCGTTATCGACACTGTCGACACCCTGCATGGTCCAGTGGTACACGCGGCCGTCGGTGATGAAATCGGCCGGGAGCCGGAACAGGACGTGGTGCGGTGCCGTGCCGGCGGAGCCGGGGCCCAGTTCCCGCCGGTTCGCGGGATCGTCGGCGGGCCAGATCGTCACCTTGGCGGCGACCTGGGACCGGTCCGGATCGTCCACGACGCCGGTGATCTGGACGGGGTTGTCCGGCGTGTACACCGGATCCGCGCCACAGGGTTTGTGGCCGACCATCAGGTTCGCCGGGACCGACGGAGGCCGGTTGTAATCGAGGTCGAGATGCAGGCGGTTCGCGACGCGCCTGCCGTAGGACGGGTCGAACCGGCGATCGTCCGGCATCCGCAGGGCGAGGGTCACCGACTCCTCGCCCGCGGCGAGCGCGGCCGAGACGGCCTGCGTCGCGTCCCATTCGACGCGGTCGCCCAGGCAACCGGCCGGTGCGCCGGGCCCCGGGAGCTTGACGCGTTCCTTCGGCTGACGCAACCAGGTCGGTGCCGTCGCCGGGTCGGTGACCCACATTTCGGTCACACGCGGCTTGGCGCAGTCGTTGGCGGCGGTCTCGGTCGCGTAAGCCTCCGCGTGTCCGACAACGGCGCCCCGGTACGGGCGCAGGTCGAAGGTGAAGTACGCCTTCGAAGCGTGAAACCCGTGGTCCCTCCACGCGCCCACCGGAACGTCCTTCCCGGCGGTGGTGAAGGTCTTCGTCGGCGACGACACGTCTGTGTGGACACCCTGCGACGACTCGGCGGTCCCGGTGGTGGCGGCGGCGGGCATGGCCGTGAGCAGCGCGGAGAACGCCACTGTGGCGGCTCCGAGCACGACGGATCTTCGAGCGATTTTGATCAACGAACCCCCTGGTGAAGTGATGTTTCCACCGGCTTGTCGATCAAGGGGGCGGTCAAGTTACCGCGACGGGCGGAATTGGGCCGGACGGCTCAGCCGGGCTCCAGGATGCGGAAGCCGCCGGGAGTGACTAGGGTCGCGTCACCGCGTCTCGTGACATCCCGGAACAAGACATATACTTAGCGGAACGAACTACTGTGACCTCATCAGGAACTGTGTCGTTCCGGGCGTCCATATCGTTACCCATCAGCGGGCTTTCGCGCCCGCCGAACTGATGCCGACGTGTTTCACAGGTGTTAAAGTCGCGCTAACGAACGGGCCATCGTCGTCCCGTGCGCATTCCCCCGGCCGGCCCCGTCCGGCCGCTGAGCACAGACGACGAAGGAGGTCCCTTCATGATCTTCTCCGCCATTCCAGGCAAACAGGGCCTTTACGATCCCGAATCCGAACAGGACTCCTGCGGTGTGGCCATGGTGGCCGACGTCCGCGGGCGGCGCTCGCACGGCATCGTCACCGACGGCCTGTCCGCGCTGACGAACCTCGACCACCGTGGTGCCGCCGGCGCGGAGCCGACCAGTGGCGACGGCGCGGGCATCCTGGTGCAGCTCCCCGACGAGCTGCTGCGCGCGGAAGTGGACTTCATCCTGCCCGAGGCGGACGCCGACGGTCATCAGACCTACGCGACCGGGATCGGTTTCCTGCCCTCGGACGGCGAGGAGCGGAACAAGGCCGTCGCCCTGATCGAGCGGATCGCCACCGAAGAGGGCCTCGACGTCCTCGGCTGGCGTGAGGTCCCGGTGGACGCCGATCGCGCCGACATCGGCCCGACGGCGCGTTCGGTGATGCCGCATTTCACGATGCTGTTCATCGCCGCCCACGAGACCGGCGGCCGACGCCCCGGCGGCCTCGAACTGGACCGCCTCGCCTTCTGTCTCCGCAAGCGTGTCGAGAACGAGAGCGTGACCGCGGGCTGCGGCACCTACTTCCCGTCGCTGTCCTCGCGGACCATCGTCTACAAGGGAATGCTGACCCCCGAGCAGCTCCCGCTCTTCTTCGCCGACCTGACCGACACCCGGCTCACCAGCGCGATCGCGCTCGTGCACTCCCGGTTCTCCACCAACACCTTCCCGTCGTGGCCGCTGGCGCATCCGTTCCGGTTCGTCGCGCACAACGGCGAGATCAACACCATCCGGGGCAACCGCAACCGCATGCGCGCCCGTGAGGCGCTGCTCGAATCGGACCTCATCCCCGGCGACCTGACCAGGCTGTACCCGATCTGCTCGGCCGACGCGTCGGACTCCGCCTCGTTCGACGAGGTGCTGGAGCTGCTGCACCTCGGCGGGCGGTCGCTGCCGCACGCGGTGCTGATGATGATCCCCGAGGCGTGGGAGAACCACACCGGGATGGACGCACAGCGTCGTGCGTTCTACCGGTTCCACGCGAGCCTCATGGAGCCGTGGGACGGCCCGGCCTGCGTCACCTTCACCGACGGCACGCTCGTCGGCGCGGTGCTGGACCGCAACGGCCTGCGTCCCGCCCGCTGGTGGCGCACCGCCGATGACCGTGTCGTCCTGGCCAGTGAGGCCGGGGTGCTCGACGTGGCCCCCGAGGACGTCGTGGCCAAGGGGCGCCTCAAGCCCGGCCGTATGTTCCTGGTGGACACCGAGGCGGGCCGGATCGTCGACGACGAAGAGGTCAAGTCGGAGCTGGCGAAGCAGCTCCCGTACGAGGGTTGGCTGCACGCCGGTCTGCTGCAGATCGCCGACCTGCCCGACCGTGACCACATCGTGCAGAGCCACGATTCCGTGCTGCGGCGCCAGCTTTCCTTCGGCTACACCGAAGAAGAGCTGAAGATCCTGCTCGCGCCGATGGTGGTCAAGGCGGCCGAGCCGATCGGTTCGATGGGGTCCGACACCCCGCCCGCCGTGCTGTCGCAGCGTTCGCGGCTGCTCTACGACTACTTCAAGCAGAACTTCGCGCAGGTCACCAACCCGCCGCTGGACGCGATCCGCGAAGAGCTCGTCACCTCGATGAGCCGGATCATGGGCCCCGAGCGGAACCTGCTCGCTCCCGGCCCGGCCTCCTGCCGTCACGTGCAGCTGCCGTATCCGGTGATCGACAACGACGAGCTCGCCAAGCTGATCCACATCAACGACGACGGCGACCTCCCCGGCTTCGCGTGCAGTGTCCTTTCCGGACTGTATGAAGTGGACGGTGGCGCCGACGCGCTGGCGTCCGCGATCGAGCGGGTCCGGCGTGAGGCCTCCGAAGCGATCGCGGCGGGCGCGCGCACGCTCGTCCTGTCCGACCGCGACTCCGACCACCGCATGGCGCCGATCCCGTCGCTGCTGCTGGTCTCCGCGGTCCACCACCATCTGGTGCGCACCAAGGAAAGGCTCCGCGTCGCGCTGGTCGTCGAGACCGGCGACGCCCGCGAGGTCCACCACATCGCGCTGCTGCTCGGATACGGCGCCGCCGCGGTGAACCCGTACCTGGCGTTCGAGACCATCGAGGACATGATCTCGACCGGCGGCATCACCGGGATCGAGCCCGCCACCGCGATCCGCAACTACGTCAAGGCGCTCGTGAAGGGCGTCCTGAAGATCATGTCCAAGATGGGCATCTCGACCGTCGGCGCGTACACCGCGGCGCAGGTCTTCGAATCCTTCGGCCTCGCCCAGGATCTCCTCGACGAGTACTTCACCGGGACGTCGTCGAAGCTCGGCGGTGTCGGCCTGGGCGTGCTCGCCGAAGAGGTCGCCGTCCGCCATCGCCGCGCGTACCCGGACAACCCGACCGACCGGGTCCACCGCGGCCTCGAGACCGGCGGCGAGTACGCGTACCGCCGCGAGGGCGAACTGCACCTGTTCACCCCGGAGACCGTCTTTCTGCTGCAGCACGCGACGAAGACCGGCCGGGAAGAGGTGTACAAGAAGTATTCCGACGAGGTGCACCGTCTCTACCGCGAGGGCGGCGCGCTGCGGGGGCTGTTCTCCTTCCGCGAGGGCACCCGCGAACCCGTCCCGCTGGACGAGGTCGAGCCCGTCGAGACGATCTTCAAACGCTTCAACACCGGCGCGATGTCCTACGGCTCGATTTCGGCCGAGGCACACGAAACGCTCGCCATCGCGATGAACCGTATCGGCGGCCGCTCCAACACCGGTGAGGGCGGGGAAGACCCCGAGCGGCTCTACGATCCGGCGCGGCGGAGCGCGATCAAGCAGGTCGCGAGCGGCCGGTTCGGCGTCACGAGCGAGTACCTTGTCAACGCCGACGACATCCAGATCAAGATGGCGCAGGGCGCGAAGCCGGGCGAGGGCGGGCAGTTGCCGCCGAACAAGGTCTACCCGTGGATCGCGCGCACGCGGCACTCGACGCCCGGCGTCGGGCTGATCTCGCCGCCGCCGCACCACGACATCTACTCGATCGAGGATCTCGCCCAGCTGATCCACGACCTCAAGAACACCAACGAGAACGCCCGCATCCACGTGAAGCTGGTGTCCTCGCTGGGCGTCGGCACGGTCGCGGCGGGCGTGTCGAAGGCGCACGCCGACGTCGTGCTGATCTCCGGCCACGACGGCGGCACCGGCGCCTCCCCGATGAACTCGCTCAAGCACGCGGGGACTCCGTGGGAGATCGGGCTCGCCGAGACGCAGCAGACGTTGCTGCTCAACGGTTTGCGTGACCGGATCACCGTGCAGGTCGACGGTGCGATGAAGACCGGCAAGGACGTCGTCATCGCCGCGCTGCTCGGCGCGGAGGAGTACGGCTTCGCGACGGCGCCGCTGATCGTCGAAGGCTGCGTCATGATGCGCGTCTGCCACCTCGACACCTGCCCGGTCGGCGTCGCGACCCAGAGCCCGGAGCTGCGCAAGCGGTACACCGGCCAGGCCGACCACGTCGTCAACTACTTCCGCTTCGTCGCCGAAGAGGTCCGGGAAACGTTGGCGGCACTGGGTTTCCGCACTCTCGACGAGGCGATCGGGCACGCCGAGATGCTGAACACCGACGACGCGATCGAGCACTGGAAGGCTTCCGGCCTCGACCTCTCGCCGATCTTCGAGATGCCGGCCGAGACTCCTTACGGTGGGGCGAAGCGGCGCACGCGGACGCAGGACCACGGCCTGGAGCACGCCCTCGACCGGACGCTGATCCAGCTCGCCGAGGCGGCGCTGGAAGACGCGCATCCGGTGCGGCTCGAACTGCCGGTGCGGAACGTGAACCGGACCGTCGGCACACTGCTCGGCTCCGAGATCACCCGCCGCTACGGCGGTGAGGGCCTGCCGGAGGACACGATCCACGTGATGCTGACCGGTTCCGCCGGACAGTCGCTCGGGGCGTTCCTGCCGCGCGGCATCACGCTCGACATGGTCGGCGACGCGAACGACTACGTCGGCAAGGGGCTTTCCGGCGGGCGGATCATCGTGCGCCCGCATCCGGACGCGAAGTTCGCCGCCGAAGGCCAGACCATCGCCGGGAACACGCTCGCTTACGGCGCCACCGGCGGCGAGATGTTCCTGCGCGGCCAGGTCGGCGAACGGTTCTGCGTGCGCAACTCCGGCGCCGTGGTGGTCGCCGAGGGCGTCGGCGACCACGCCTTCGAGTACATGACCGGCGGGCAGGCCGTGGTGCTCGGCCCGACCGGGCGCAACCTCGCGGCGGGCATGTCCGGCGGCGAGGCTTACGTGCTCGACCTCGACCGGGGCAAGGTCAACGAGGAAATGGTCAACCTGCTGGCCCCGTCCTCGGAAGACCTCGCCTGGCTCAAGAAGACCGTGCAGAAGCACTACGACCTCACACGTTCGGCCGTGGCCGCGTCGCTGCTCGGCGACTGGCCGCGTCGCTCGGCGGCGTTCACCAAGGTGATGCCCCGCGACTACCAGCGTGTCCTTGACGCGGCGAAGGCGGCGCGTGCCGCGGGCCGCGACGTCGACGAAGCGATCATGGAGGCCGCTCGTGGCTGATCCGACGGGTTTCCTGAAGTACGAACGCGAAGAGCCGAAGAAGAAGTCCAAAGAGGACCGTCTCGCCACCTGGGGCGAGGTGTACGCCGACGTGGAGCCCGCCGAGCGCAACGAACAGGTCCGCGAACAGGCCACGCGATGCATGGACTGCGGCATCCCGTTCTGTCATTCCAGTGGTTCCGGCTGCCCGCTGGGCAACCTGATCCCGGAGTGGAACGACCTGGTGCGCCGCGGCGACTGGGCCGCGGCGAGCGATCGGCTCCACGCGACCAACAACTTCCCCGAGTTCACCGGGAAGCTGTGCCCCGCGCCGTGCGAGGCGGGCTGTGTCCTGTCGGTCTCGCCGCTGTCCGGCGGCCCGGTGGCGATCAAACGCGTCGAGCAGACGATCGCCGACCAGTCCTGGGAAGCGGGCTACGTGCAGCCGCAGATCTCGGAGGTCTCGTCGGGGCAGCGGGTCGCGGTCGTCGGTTCCGGCCCGGCCGGGCTCGCCGCCGCGCAGCAGCTGACCCGCGCCGGCCACGAAGTGACCGTCTACGAACGGGACGACCGGCTCGGCGGCCTGCTGCGGTACGGCATCCCCGAGTTCAAGATGGAGAAGAAGGTTCTCGACCGGCGGCTCGCGCAGCTCCGCAAGGAGGGCACGAAGTTCGTCACCGGCTGCGAGGTCGGCGTCGATCTGACCGTCGAGGAACTCCGCGCGGGCTACGACGCGGTGGTGCTCGCCGTGGGCGCGCTGCGCGGCCGCGACGACACGACCACGCCCGGTCGCGAGCTGTCCGGGATCCACCTGGCGATGGAACATCTCGTCCCGGCCAACAAGTACGTCGAGGGCGACGGACCGTCGGCGGTGGACGCGGCGGGCAAGCACGTGGTCATCATCGGCGGCGGTGACACCGGGGCCGACTCGTACGGCACCGCGACCCGTCAGGGCGCGCTTTCGGTGACACAGCTGGACCAGTACCCGACACCACCGTCCACAAGGGACGACGAGCGGTCGCCGTGGCCGACCTGGCCGTACATCCTGCGCACCTACCCCGCGCACGAAGAGGCGGGCGAGCGCAAGTTCGCCGTCGCGGTCACCCGGTTCGTCGGCGACGACGACGGCAACGTGCGCGCGGTCGAGATCCGGCAGGTCCGCGTGGTCAAGGACCCCGAGACCGGCAAGCGCATGGTGACCCCGGTCAACGACGAGGTCGAGGAACTGCCCGCCGACCTCGTGCTGCTCGCGATCGGCTTCGAGGGTGTCGAGCACATGCCGCTGCTCGACGGGCTCGGGCTGTCGCTGACCAAACGCGGCACGCTCTCGTGCGGCGCGGACTGGCAGACCTCCTCGCCGGGCGTGTTCGTCTGCGGCGACGCGCACCGCGGTGCCTCGCTGGTGGTGTGGGCCATCGCTGAGGGACGTTCGGTGGCGAGCGCCGTCGACGCGTATCTTACCGGCGCTTCGGACCTGCCCGCTCCGGTGCACCCGACGGCGCTGCCGCTCGCGGTGGTTTAAGCCCGCTGGAGATGTCAGGAAAGGGTCGTTCAGGACGTTTTTAGTCCTGAACGACCCTTTCCTGACACTTGGGGTCGACGAACGGCAGGGGGCGACCCCCACCCAAGGTGGAGGTGCGGGATCAGGCCGCGGTCCGACGCGGTAGAGCCTTTCCGCCCGCCATGCTCGCCGCATGAGAAAAACGTTGGCGATACTGGCTTTCCTGCCACTGACCATGGCCATCCCGGTCACCGCCGAAGCGGCTCCGGCACTGAAGTGGACGTCACCGTGCCCGGACTACGGCATGACACCGTCACCGACCGAGGGCCTCGAATGCGCGAAGCTCAAGGTGCCACTGGACTACGCCGATCCCGGCGGCCGGACCATCGAACTCACCGTTTCCCGTAAGGCGAGCACCTCGCCGAAACGCCGTGGCGTGCTGCTGATGAACCCCGGCGGCCCGGGGAGCCCCGGCCTGGCGATGCCCGCGCAACTCGCGCAGCGGCAGGGCCAGTCCGGCCTGCTCGACAGTTACGACGTCATCGGTTTCGATCCGCGTGGCACCACGTACAGCACGCCGGTGACGTGCGACCTCACCGAAGAACAGCGGTTCATCCTCGTCGGCCCGTACGCGGAGGGCCCGCGCGACGTCGCCGATAAGGCGGCGAAGTCCCGCGTGGTGGCGAAGCAATGCGCCGAGTCGAAGACGGCGGATCTCCTGCCGCATATGACCACCGCCGATACCGCGCGCGATATGGATCGGATCCGCGAGGCGCTGGGGGAGCGGAAGATCTCCTACTACGGCGTCTCGTACGGGAGCTATCTCGGCGCCGCCTACGCCTCGATGTTCCCGGCGCGTACGGACCGGATCGTGCTGGACAGCCTTACCGGGCCGAACGGCCTGGACGTCCGGGCGCACCAACGCTTCGCGGACGGTTTCGACGACCGTTTCGGCGACTTCACGGCTTGGGCGGCGGCGCGGGACGACGTCTACCACCTCGGGCGGACCCAGGCCGAGGTGACGGCGAAGTTCTTCGAGCTGGCGGAAAAGCGCCCGGGAATCCGAAGCGACACTTGGGGAGCCCTGTACGACGACGCGAACTTCCCCGGTCTCGCCGAGCGATGGTCCACACCCACGGTGAAGGCCCAGGGTGGTCCGCTCGACGGAGACAACCACGCCGCACTCCAGCTCCAGGTGCTGTGCAACGACTCCGACTGGCCGGAAAGCGTGCGCTACTACCAAAAGGCGGTCGAACGGGCCCGCGTGACGCAGCCGATGTTCGGCCCGGCCGCCGCGAACATCACGCCCTGCGCGTTCTGGCCGGTCGAGCGTCGCGAGCCTCCGGTGCGGATCCACGATCGCGGACCGTCGAACATCCTGCTGGTGCAGAACCTCCGCGACCCGGCGACGCCGCTCGCCGGCGCCCGCGAAATGCGGTCGGCGCTGGGCGCGCGGGCGAAGTTCGTCACCGTCGACGCCGGCGGGCACGGCGTCTTCACCAAGGAGAACGCCTGCGGGAACGACGCCGTCGTCCGCTATCTGCGGGACGGTGTCCTCCCGGCCGCCGATTCGCACTGCCGCTAGGCCGATCGGCCGATACGTCGCCACGGATGCGGCCGAACGGCCGCTTGTACGCCTGGTAGCGGGACAAATACTTTCGAAATGTCGTGCAAGTCATACGGCAATTCACCGGTGGCGAAAGGTGGTACGCCATGCAGAGGACGGCTTCCCGGACAGGGATCCTGGCGGCGCTCATGGGGCTCGCGGTGACGGCGCTGACCGCGGTCGCGAGTCCCGCTCACGCCGGACCTGTCCATCATCAGGCGGCGGCCGACGCGCAGGCGGTGGCGGCCTACTGGACGCCCGAACGGATGCGCTCGGCGGTGCCGATCGAGCGGCTGGTCCAGGCCCCGCCCCTTTCGCTCAAGGACGTCGCGAAGGGGGAGAGCACGATCATCCAGAGCATCCCCAACGGCGGTGGCGCGTGGACGGGGGCGGGCAAGGTCGTGCAGACCGCCGGCCGGGTGTTCTTCACCATGGGCGGGCGGAACGCGTCGTGCTCCGGTGACGCGGTCACCAGCGCGAACGGCAGCGTCGTGATCACCGCCGGGCACTGCGTGAAGTACCAGGGCGCCTGGCACACCAACTGGACCTTCGCACCCGGCTACAACAACGGCAACACGCCCTACGGCACCTGGGCGGCGAAGAGCACGCTGACCACTCCGCAGTGGGAAGCGAGCGAGGACATGAATTACGACATCGGCGCGGCCGTGGTCAGCCCGCTCAACGGGCAGAAACTGACCGACGTCGTCGGCGCGCAGGGGATCGCGTTCAACCAGGCGCGCAACCAGTCGATGTACACCTTCGGCTACCCGGCGGCGGCGCCGTACGACGGCTCGAAGCTGATCTACTGCAGCGGGAGCACGTTCACCGACTTCCTGCTCACCAAGGACCACGGGATGAACTGCGACATGACCGGTGGTTCGAGCGGCGGCCCGTGGTTCCTCAACTTCAGCGAGGCGACCGGCGCGGGCGTCCAGGCCTCGGTGAACAGCTTCGGCTACAACTTCCTGCCCGGTTACATGTTCGGCCCGTACTTCGGCACGGACGCGCAGAACCTCTACAACAAGGCGCAGGCCGCCTGATCAATCCGCCGCCCGTCCACCTTTTGGGACTTTCGTCCCGGTGGGCGGGCGGCTTTCGGCGCGGCATATCCTGGTCCGGTGAACTGGACAGTGGACGTTCCCGTCGACACGCTCCCCGAACTGCCTCCTCTGCCTCCCGAGCTGCGTGATCGGCTCGACGACGCGCTTTCCCGGCCCGCGGCCCAGCAGCCCGAATGGCCGGACGCCGAGCTGACGAAGCGCGTCCGCGGCGTGCTGGAGAGTGTGCCGCCGATCACCGTCCCCGCCGAGATCGACCGGCTCTCCGACCGGCTCGCCATGGTCGCCCGCGGCGAGGCGTTCCTGCTGCAGGGCGGTGACTGCGCGGAGACGTTCGAATCGAACACCGAGCCGCACATCCGCGCCAACCTCCGCACCCTGCTGCAGATGGCCGTCGTCCTCACCTACGGCGCGAGCCTGCCGGTGGTGAAGGTCGGCCGGATCGCGGGCCAGTACGCGAAGCCGCGTTCGGCGTCCACCGACGCGCTCGGCCTGCCGGTGTACCGCGGCGACATCATCAACTCGCTCGTCGCCAAGCCCGAACTCCGCGTGCCCGACCCGGGCCGGATGATCCGCGCCTACGCCAACGCGGGCGCCGCGATGAACCTCGTCCGCGCGCTCACCGGCGCCGGTATGGCGGACCTGCACCAGGTGCACGACTGGAACAAGGACTTCGTGAAGTCCTCGCCCGCCAGCGAGCGCTACGAGGCGCTGGCCGCGGAGATCGACCGCGGCCTGCGGTTCATGTCGGCCTGCGGCGTGACCGACTCCTCGCTCCAGTCCACCGAGATCTTCGCCAGCCACGAGGCGCTCCTGCTGGACTACGAGCGCTCCATGCTGCGGATGGACCGCGCGGACGCGGCGAACCCCAAGCTGTACAACTTGTCCTCGCACTTCCTCTGGGTGGGCGAGCGGACCAGGCAGCTCGACGGCGCGCACATCGCCTTCGCCGAACTGCTGGCCAACCCGATCGGCCTCAAGATCGGCCCGACGACCACGCCCGAACAGGCCGTCGAGTACGTCCGCCGCCTCGACCCGCGCAACGAGCCCGGCCGCCTGACGCTGATCGCCAGGATGGGCAACGGCAAGGTCCGCGAGGTGCTGCCCGCGATCGTCGAAAAGGTCGAGGCGTCCGGGCACAAGGTCATCTGGCAGTGCGACCCGATGCACGGCAACACGCACGAGGCTTCGACGGGCTACAAGACCCGGCACTTCGACCGGATCGTGGACGAGGTGCAGGGCTTCTTCGAGGTGCACCGCAAGCTCGGCACCTACCCGGGCGGCATCCACGTCGAGCTCACCGGCGAGGACGTCACCGAATGCCTCGGCGGCGCGCAGGAGATCTCGGATCTGGACCTCTCGGGCCGGTACGAGACCGCTTGCGACCCGCGCCTGAACACGCAGCAGTCGCTGGAGCTGGCGTTCCTGGTCGCGGAGATGCTGCGCGGCTGACGCCTCTCAAGACTGAGATGAAAGGCCCCTTCATTGCAAAATTTGCAATGAAGGGGCCTTTCATTGCACGCGCTAGGCGGTGTCCAGCAGCCTCGCGGCCGACTTGAGCACCCCGTCCCGCAGCGAACCCACGTCCGAAACCGCCGCCCCGTTCGCTTGAAGTCCGATGTGGACGGAGTCGCGGTAGGTCGCCACCGCGATCCCGATCGCCTGCCGCGGCGCCAGCGGCACGAACGGGTACACGCCGTCGAGTTTCGTGCCGTCGAGGGTGAGCCGGTTGGGCGGCACCGGCACGGTGGTGATCACGAGGTCGAACAGCAGCGGCGCGGCCAGTCCGGCGGCCTTGCTGCCGAGCCGGTGCAGCATCGGCGGCATCCGGTCGGCGAGCAGCGGGAACGCGCCGGGGCCACGGGCCGGGCCCGCGGCCTTGTTCCGGCTCATCTCACGCTGGACGGCCAGCAGCCGCTCCAGCGGGTCGTCGAGGCCGACCGGCAGATCGCAGAGGTAGCCGGACAGCTTGTTCCCGCCGAGTTGCTCGGCGGACCGCCCGCGCACACTGACCGGGATGAGCGCCCGCAGCGTCCGGTCGTCGGCGCGCTGGCCGCGGTTGATCATCCATTCGCGCAGCGCACCGCTGAGGATCGCCAGCACGACGTCGTTGGCCGTCCCGCCGTGGGCCCGGCGGATCCGCCGGATCTCGGTGGTGTCCAGCCGGACGAGGCCGAGCCGTCGTTCGGTCGACGGCGGCGCGCTGATCGGCGACAGCGGCGAACGGGTCGCGCGGACGACCGAAGAGGCGATCCCGGCCTGGGCCAGCGTCGAGCCGAAGGCTTCCTTGACAGCGTCCACAGGGGAGCGAGGCGTGGGCGGTCCGGAGCCGCTGTGCGGACGCCTCGTCGCCCGGGGGAGCTCGTCGAGCAGGCCCGCGGCGACGGCGTACGCGCCCGCCCCGTCGGTGAGCGCGTGGTGCAGTTTCAGCAGCAACGCGAACTCGCCGTCCGGCAGGCCGGTGACGAGACGCAGGTCCCACAAGGGTTTTCCGGTGTCGAGCGGCCGTCCCATCCAGCGCGACGCGTAGGCGGAGAGCGGGTCCGGTTCGTACAGGGAACTCAGGTGGTGATGTGAAATATGTTCACTGGCAACGAAATCCGGGTCCTCGGCCCAGGTGGCGGCGCCAGGCGGGAACAGCGCGGCGCGAGGGCGCTGACGCAGCTTCGGGAGCCGTGCCGCCCGCTCGGCGAGCAGCGTGGTCAGCTTACGCGCGTGCACCTGCCCGTGCGGGCGGAAGGTGGCCACCGCACCCATGTGCATAGGTGTCGTTTCGCTTTCCAGGCAAAGGAAAGCGACATCGAGTGCGCTCAGCTGAGGGCCTGACATCAGTGACCTTTCTCGGTTCTCCGGCGATGGGCACAACTGCATCAGCCTGACATGACGGGCGGGTGGTCGTCATGTTTCCTCGGCGCTAATTACCGTCGGTTTCACTCGAACGATGGGATCGCGTTCGGACATGGACCACGGCTCTGCGGCAGATGGTGGACAGTGCGTCCCGGGGTAACTCGTTAGCGGATCATCGGAGGAAACCGGCAGACTGCACCACCATGACGGACGAACCGAAGCGCCCCGAACCGCCGCTCATCGGCGACGAGCGCACCCAGCTGAACGGCTTCCTCGACTTCCTCCGCGCCACGGTCGTGTGGAAGTGCGCGGGCCTCACCGACGAGCAGGCCCGGCGGCCGCTCGTCCCGAGCGAACTGACCACCGTCGCCGGTCTGCTCGGGCATCTGACCCTCGTCGAGCAGTACTGGTTCACCGTCGTGCTCAACGGACAGGAAGACGTCTGGAAGGAGGCGCTGGAGGTCGATCCGGACGCCGAATTCCGGGTCGCCATGCAGACCCCGATCGACCAGCTGATCGCCGCCTACGAGGCCGAGTGCGAACGCAGCCGCAAGGTCGTCGCCGGGATGGGGCTGGACGACGTGGTCCCCTTCCGCGACGATCGCCAGGTCAATGTCCGGTTCGTGGTCGCGCACATGATCGAGGAGACCGGCAGGCACGCCGGCCACCTCGACCTGTTGCGCGAGCTGACCGACGGTCTCACCGGGGAGTGACGCGGCGCGGGGGCAGCGGGAAGAAGCCGCTGGTCCGCTCGACGTAGGTCGCGTATCCCGGCCTGGAACGCCGCAAACCCTTCTCCAGCAAGGGTTTTCCGGTGCCCTTGGCGAGCGTGTACGTCATCGCGATCGGCGACAGGATCGTCGCCGCCCCCACCCAGCTCGAACACGCCAGCAGGTAGAGGCCCCACCACACGCACGCGTCACCGAAGTAGTTGGGATGCCGCGTGTAGCGCCACAGCCCGCTGTCGAGCACCTTCCCCTTGTTGTCCGGGTCGGCCTTGAAGCGGCGTAGCTGCTCGTCGCCGATCGTCTCGAACGCGAAGCCGGCCAGCCACACCGCGACACCGAGCCACGCCACCGGCCCGAACGAGCCGCCGTACATCGCGAACTGGACCGGCAGCGAGACGAACCAGAGCACCACGGCCTGGACCAGGTACACGCGGACGAAGAGCTTGAGCGCCGGATTCGGGCCGGCGCTCTCCGTCATCCGCACGTAACGCGGGTCTTCCGGCAGCTTGTGGTTGCGCAGGTGGAGGTGGACGCCGAGGCGCACACCCCAGATCGTGGTCAGCAGTGCGGTGACCACGCGCAGCGCCACCGGCCCGTCCCCGAGCGGGGCCGCCACCAGCGCGACGAGCGCGAAGCCCGGCCCCCAGAACGTGTCGACGGTGTCGTACCGCTTGCGCCACCGCGCGACGGCGAAGGTGACGACGAAGGCGACGAGGGTCGCGCCCGCCGTCACCGCGAGGGTGCCGCCGAGGGGCATCAGGACCACTCCCGGGTGGCGGGCATCGCGCTCAAGCCCTCGTCGGACGGGCGGACCGCGAGGATCTGGTCGACGCCCATCCGGTTCTCCTCGAACGCGAGCGCCCCGCCGACCAGGTACAGCCGCCAGACCCGCGCACCGGACTCACCGATCAGCGCCACGACGTCGTCCCAGTTGCCTTCCAGGGTCTTCTCCCATGCCCGGACCGTACGCACGTAGTGCTCGCGCAGCGCGTGGACCTCGCGGATCTCGAACCCGGCGGTCTCCAGATGCCCGAGCGTGCGGCTCAACGGCCGCATCGTCATGTCGGGGGCGATGTAGCGCTCGATGAACGCGCCGCCGCCGGGGGCCACCACGCCGCGGGACATCTGCTGCAGGACCAGCCGTCCGGTGGGCTTGAGCATCCGGAACAGCGTCCGCGTGTACTCGGGGTAGTTCTCTTCGCCGACGTGTTCACCCATCTCGATGGACGCGACGGCGTCGAACGGCTCGTCGGCCGACCCGAGGTTCGTTTTCCCGCCGAGGGTCCGTGTGCACAGCTCGCGGTAGTCCTGCCGCCGGACCTCGACCCGTTCCTCCAGGTCGTGCTGGGCGAGCCGGCCGCGGACGTGTTGCTGTTGCTCCGCCGACAGCGTGATCCCGACGGCGTGCACGCCGTGGTGTTTCGCGGCGTGCACCAGGAGCGAGCCCCAGCCGCAGCCGACGTCGAGCAGGCGCATCCCCGGGCGGAGGCCGAGCTTGCGGCAGATCAGCTCGAGTTTGTCCCATTGGGCCTGCTCGACGCCGTAGCCGTCCTCGTCGGAGGTCCAGTATCCGGACGAGTAGGCCATCGATTCGTCGAGCAGCAGCTGGTAGAAGGCGTTGCCCAGGTCGTAGTGATGCGCGATCGCGGACTTGTCACGGAGCAGCGTATGCAGCTTGCCGGACAGCCGGGCCTCCTCGGCGGGAGGCTTGGGCGGAGGCCCGACGACGCCGAGGCGTACCGCGATCCGCAGCGCCTCGGCCCATTCGCGCGGGCCCAGCCTGGCGCCGCGCAGGGCACCCGACCGGGTCAGCGCCCAGATCCGGCGGAATCCGTCGGCGAGGTCGCCTTCGACATCGAGGTCGCCGGAGACGTAGGCCCTCGCCAACCCCAATTCGCCGGGGGCGTAGAGGAGACGGCGCAGCGCACGCCGGTTACGGAGTACCACGGTCGGGGCATCCGGCGGACCGGCGCGGACGCCGTCCCAGGTACGGAGACCGACCGGCAGGGAGCAACCGAGGAGCCGCTCGACGAACGGGGCCAGGCGGGACGCGGGACTGTTCGGCATAGTCGTCATTCGCTCCCGGACCGGAAAGGGATGGGTCGGATGTGGCACCGGTTCACGCGATCCAATCCTCGCCCGATCCGGCTCCGAATGCCTCACGTGCACACCAAGGGTCAACGCATCGGAGTCATCGGCAGCGGCGTCGCCGGTCTCACGGCGGCCTATCTGCTCCAACGCCGCTACGAAGTGCTGCTGTTCGAAGCCGACGACAGGCTGGGCGGGCACGCGCACACCCACGACGTCCCGAGCGCGCACGGCGGCACCGTCGGCGTCGACTCCGGGTTCATCGTGCACAACGAGCGCACGTATCCGAACCTGCTCCGCCTGTTCGCCGAACTGGGCGTCGCCACCCGCGACGCGGAGATGTCGATGAGCATCCGCTGCGACGGCTGCGGCCTCCAATACGCCGGGGCGAAGGGCTTGAAGGGCCTGTTCGCCCAGCCGCGCAACGTCACGCGAGGGCGCTATCTGCGGATGCTCGCCGACGTCAAGCGCTTCCATCGGCACGCCAAGCGCGTCCTCGAAGCGCCCGAGGCCGGAGACGTCACACTCGGCGCATTCCTCGCGATCGGCGGGTACTCGAAGTACTTCGTCGACCACTTCATGCTCCCGGTCGTCTCGACCGTCTGGTCGGCCGACCGGACCGACACGCTCCGCTACCCGGCGCGCTACCTGTTCGAGTTCCTGCGCAACCACGGGATGCTCTCGGTCGGCGGGTCCCCGCGCTGGCGCACCGTCGACGGCGGCTCCCGCGAGTACGTCGAGCGGGCCGCCAAGCAGCTGACCGCCGTGCACCTGTCGACGCCGGTCCGGTCGGTCGAGCGCACCGCGCGCGGGATCGAGGTCCGCGACGACGCCGACACGCGGCACAAGCTCGACAAAGTCGTCCTGGCCACGCACGCGGACCAGGCGCTGAAGCTGCTCACGTCACCGACCGAGGCCGAACGCGCCGTCCTCGGCTCGTTCCGGTACTCCAGCAACGAGGCGTGGCTGCACACCGACACCGGCGTACTCCCGACGGCGGAATCGGCGCGGGCGGGCTGGAACTACGCCACCCCGTTCTGCGGCGCCGGCCACGGCGCGGTCCAGGTGTCCTACGACATGAACCGCCTGATGCGGCTCGACGAGCCGACAGGCTACGTCGTCACGCTCAACCCCGGCACCGCCCCCGACACCGGTTCGGTGCTGGCCAAGATGACCTACGAACACCCCGTCTACACGCCGGAATCCGTGGCCGCCCAGCGTCGTCTTCCCGAACTCGGTGACGGCGTGGTCGCCTTCGCCGGGGCCTATCACGGCTGGGGGTTCCACGAGGACGGCTGCGCTTCCGGTGTCCGCGCGGCCGAGAACTTCGGGGTGCGCTGGTGACCGTCATGGCCGTGCTCTACGACTCCACGGTGGCGCATGTCCGGCGCCTCGATCCGCCGCTCTCGTTCGCCCATCGCGTCTATCTGTGGTTCGTCGACCTCGACGTGCCGCCGAAGCTGCCGTGGTGGGTGCGCCCCTTCGCCCGCTTCGACTCACGAGACCACTTCTCGCCCGAGGACGCTTCCAGCATCCGGTCCAAATTGGACCGTTGGCTCGCGGCTCGCGACGTCGACCTCGACGGCGGCCGGGTGCTGATGCTCGCCGGCGCGCGGATGTTCGGCCACAACTTCAATCCCATCACCTTGTACTGGTGCCACCGGCCCGACGGGGAACTCGAATGCGTGGTCGCCGAGGTCCACAACACCTACGGCGGTCGGCACGCGTACCTCCTGCGTCCCGACGAGTCCGGGAACGCCTTCGCGGACAAGGAGTTCTACGTCTCGCCGTTCCAGTCGATGGACGGCGGGTACCGGATGGAGGTGCCAAGGCCGGAGTCGCTGCTCTCGGTCAAGATCGCCCTCCGCCAGGACGGGAAGACACCGCTGACGGCATCGCTGCGCGGGGTGCGGCGACCGGCCACCGCCAAGTGGCTGGCGCATATGCTGCTCACCCGTCCGCTCATGCCGCACCGGGTCTCCGCGCTGATCCGGCGGCACGGGGTCACACTGTGGTGGAAGAAGGCGCCGATCACCCGGCGGACGCCGCAGACGGCCGGAGGCACCCTTGATGGATGAATCGGCACGCCCGCGCCGGATGGCGCCCGTCCCCGGGGACGGCGAACCGGCCGGTCCGACGGCCGAGGATCTGCTCGTCCGGGTCGCGAAGGGCGACGAGCGGGCCTTCGACGCCTTGTACGACAAACTCGCCGGGCCGGTCCTCGGACTGGTGCGGCGGATCCTGCGTGACTCCGCGCAGTCGGAAGAGGTCACCCAGGAGGTCATGGTGGAGCTGTGGCGCACGGCCACGCGTTACTCCCCGGAGCGGGGGAGCGCGCTGAACTGGGCCATGACGCTCGCGCACCGCCGTGCCGTCGACCGCGTCCGCTCGGCACGCGCCAGTTCGGATCGCGAGGTCAAGGCGACCTTCGAGGCCGCCCGCGCGCGGCCCTTCGACGAGGTGGCCGAGGCCGTCGCGGCCCGCTGGGAACGGTCGCAGGTGCGCCGCTGTCTCACGACCTTGACCGAGCTGCAACGGGAATCCGTGCTGCTCGCCTATTACCAGGGCTATACCTATCGCGAGGTCTCAGAGGTGCTCCAGACTCCGCACGGGACCATCAAGACCCGGCTCCGGGACGGCCTGATCAGGCTCCGGGACTGTTTGGGGGTGACGGCATGACGATGCCCGAAATGCACACGCTCACCGGGGCCTACGCCGTCGACGCGCTGTCCGAAGTGGAGCGTGCCCAGTTCCAGCGGCATCTCGGCGAGTGCGCTTCGTGCGCTCAAGAGGTCCTCGAACTGCAGATGACCGCGACCCGCCTCGGTGCCGCGCTGGCCGAAGACCCGCCGCCCGAACTCAAGCGCCGGGTGCTCGCGGAGGCGATGGCGACCAGGCAGCAGCCGCCGAAGACGCGCTTCGAGACCGGGGAGCGCGTCAAGGGCCGCCGCCGCGCCCCGCGCTGGGCGATCGCGGCCGCCGCGGCGGCGATCGTCGGATTGGCGGGCACCGCCGTGTTCGGCGGCATCGCCTACGACAACCACACCCAGCTGACGGCCGCGCGCGAACAGGCCGCGCAGTACGCGGCGCGGTACGCGCCCGTCGCCGAAGTGCTTTCGGCGGCCGATCTCCGGACCGGGCACGCCGAAGCTTCCGGCGGGGGAGGCGGGACTGTGATGATGTCGCGCTCGAAGGACAAGCTCGTCTTCATGGCGGCGCAGCTACCGAAGAACGAACCGGGCCGGACGTATCAGGCGTGGCTGATGTTCCCAGGCACCGCGCCCAAGCCCGCCGGGCTCATATCCGGTGGTCAGGACGGTGCGCTGCTGGTCGCCGACGGACTCGGCGGGGCCGAGAAGCTCGCGCTCAGTGTCGAACAGGCAGGCGGATCACCGACCGGAACGCCGTCGAAGGACGTCGTCATGGTCATGTCCATGCCCACCTGATCCCCGCTCTTACCAGGCCGCCGTTCGCCGCCGCGACCGGGTCTCGCTCTTGCGCCCGCGAACATGTTGTGGCAAAACACCTTTGCGACACACGGCGTGGCTACTGGATTCAAGCCAGCCTGGTGCATACCGTCCTGCTTCAACGTCGGCAGTTGACATAACTCTCAATCTGAACTTCAGCTCGAGGGTTCGGCCCAGGCTCAGCGACCGGCGGGCAGCACGAGCACACACGATCAGGAAGGCGGCTCCGATGACGCCCCCGCACAACTACCTTGCGGTGATCAAGGTCGTCGGTATCGGCGGCGGCGGAGTGAACGCCGTGAACCGCATGATCGAGGTCGGCCTCAAGGGCGTCGAGTTCATCGCGGTGAACACCGACGCTCAGGCACTGCTCATGTCCGACGCCGACGTCAAGCTCGACATCGGCCGGGAACTGACCCGCGGCCTCGGTGCCGGCGCCGCCCCCGAAGTGGGGCAGAAGGCCGCCGAGGACCACCGCGAAGAGATCGAAGAGGTCATCAAGGGCGCCGACATGGTGTTCGTGACCGCGGGTGAAGGCGGTGGCACCGGCACCGGTGGCGCGCCCGTCGTCGCCCAGATCGCCCGCAAACTCGGCGCGCTGACCATCGGCGTCGTCACCCGTCCGTTCACCTTCGAGGGCAAGCGCCGCAGCAAGCAGGCCGAAGACGGCATCCAGCAGCTGCGCAACGAATGCGACACCCTCATCGTCATCCCGAACGACCGGCTCCTCCAGCTGGGCGACATCGGCGTCTCGCTGATGGACGCCTTCCGCTCGGCGGACGAGGTACTGCTTTCGGGTGTCCAGGGCATCACCGACCTGATCACCACACCGGGTCTGATCAACCTGGACTTCGCCGACGTCAAGAGCGTCATGTCCGGTGCGGGTTCCGCGCTGATGGGCATCGGCTCGGCGCGCGGTGAAGGCCGGGCGATCCAGGCCGCGGAGAAGGCGATCAACTCGCCGCTGCTGGAAGCGTCGATGGACGGTGCGCACGGCGCGCTGCTGTCGATCGCGGGCGGGTCGGACCTCGGCCTGTTCGAGATCAACGAAGCCGCGTCGCTGGTGCAGGAATCCGCGCACCCCGACGCCAACATCATCTTCGGGACGATCATCGACGACTCGCTCGGCGACGAGGTCCGGGTCACCGTGATCGCGGCCGGTTTCGACGCCGGCACCCCGACCCACAAGAAGCTCGACCCGTCGACCTTCGGCTCCCGCTCCAACTCGTCGACCGCGTCCGCGCAGGCGGGCCAGGTCAACGGCGGCGGGGCGACCCCGGTGCAGAGCCCGCCTTCGGGTGCCACGCCGGTGCCGTCGACCGGATCGAACGGCTACCCGGTCGCGCCGCCGCGCACGCACACGCCGATGCCGTCCTCCCGCAACGACGGCAACGGCTCGCTGAGCGGCGGACTTCCGCAGCCCGGCGGCGGCTCGCGCGGCTACTCGCCGATCGGGTCGAACTCGACCCACGGCAGCCTGCCCGGCCGCGCCACCCCGGTGCACGACGACCCTTCGGACGACGAGGTCGACGTGCCCCCGTTCATGCGCAGGTAATTATCGCGCTGCCGCTGTCACGCTGCCAGGGCGCCCGTTCGGGGAGAAGGTACATTCTCCCCGAGGGGGCGCCCTGCCATCGTGATAGCGGGGCCTGTCGGCCAAAAGGCGCGACTTCAAAGGATCAAAAGACCTTGGTCACCTCAGCCGAGGTCGCCAGGGAGGCAAGTCTTGCGGGTACGGCGGATTGTCACGACAAGGGCGGGCGGGGCCTCCCGGCCGCCTTTCGACACCTTCAACCTCGGTGATCACGTCGGTGACGACGCGGGCGACGTCTACGCCAACCGCAAACGTCTCGCCACCGAACTCGGCCTCGCCGAGGACAGGCTGGCGTGGATGGAACAGGTCCACGGCCGCACCGCCACCGTCGTCGACGGTTCCGAAACCTCCGCCGCCGAAGCGACCGACGCGCTCGTGACGGCCGAGCCCGGTCTCGCGCTCGTGGTGCTCGTCGCCGATTGCGTTCCCCTGATGCTCGCCGACGTCGAAGCCGGTGTCGCCGCCGCCGTCCACGCGGGCCGCGTCGGCGCCAGGGTCGGTGTCGTCCCCGCCGCGATCGAGGCGATGCGTTCGCTCGGCGCCGAACCGGCCAGGATCGAAGGGCTGCTCGGCCCCGCTATTTGCGGCGACTGCTACGAAGTCCCCGCGGATATGGCCGCCGACGTCGAAAAACACGTGCCGGGCAGTGCCTGCAAAACCCGCAAGGGCACGCCGGGGCTCGACCTGCGCGCCGGTCTCTGGCGGCAGCTGGCCGACCTCGGCGTCGGCAAGATCGGCGTGGATCCCCGCTGCACCAACGAAGACAAGACACTCTTCAGCTTCCGCCGCGACGGCACCACCGGCCGGATCGCGGGGATCACCTGGCTGGACGCGTCGTGAACGACGCACGAAAGGCGGAACTCGCCGCGTCCCTCGCCGAAGTGGAAGAGCGGATCGGCGCCGCGTGCAAGGCAGCCGGCCGGACGCGCGACGAGGTCAAGCTGCTCGCGGTCACCAAGACCTTCCCCGCGCTCGACGCCGCGCTGCTCGCCGACCTCGGCGCGCTCGACCTCGCCGAGAACCGCGATCAGGAGGCGGGCGCGAAGGCCGAAGAGGTCGCCGGTCTCCGTCCCGACGCCCGGATCCGCTGGCATATGGTCGGCAGCCTGCAACGGAACAAGGCCAAATCGGTCGTGCGCTGGGCGGACGAGGTCCAGTCCGTCGACTCCGGACGCCTGGCCGACGCGCTCGCGAAGGCGACCAGGTCGGCCCTCGATTCCGGGCAACGCGAGCACCCGTTGGACGTCCTCATTCAAGTAAGTCTCGATGACGATCCGAACCGCGGGGGCATTCGGTTGAGCGAGTTACGCCAGTTGGCGGAGCGGATAGCCCATGTGGGTGATCTTCGCCTCCGAGGGCTTATGGCCGTGGCTCCGCTGGGTACTGATCCCGCTGAGGCGTTCGAGGAACTCGCTCGCGCGTCGGAGAGTCTTCGGGAAGAACACCCAAAAGCCCGTGAGATCTCCGCCGGAATGAGCAATGATCTCGAGCAGGCTATCGCGCACGGCTCGACCTGTGTGCGTGTCGGAACCGCGTTGCTCGGTGGACGCGGTTTAGCCTCGCCTTAGGGAATACCGTCTCGTCGTTACGGGGAGTGGCGGCGAGGGCGGGGGAGTACGGTGCGGGACGCGGCTAAGGCTAGGGAGAGGCATGAGCGCGCTGCAGAAGCTGAAGGCCTACTTCGGGATGGTGCCCGCGGACGAAGACGGCTATGACGTCGAGGATGACTACCGGCGAGGCTACGCCTCAAAGGAATACGCCGACGATGAGTACGACTACGACGATGAGCCGCCGGCCCGGTCACGGGGTGGACGTTACCGGGACGTCGATGACACTTATGACGAGCCCGCGCCGCGGCCTCGGTCACGCTCCGTGCCCAGCCCGGAGCCTGCGGTCCACGGGGCATTGGCGATCGATCGCCAGCCGGAGCCGGTCGCGCGGCTGCGGCCGGTCACCGAGCCGGTCCGTGCCGCGGTGCGTGACCCGTTGAGCCGGATCACGACGCTGCACCCGACGAGCTACGCCGAGGCGCGGGCGATCGGGGAGCACTACCGGGAGGGCATCCCGGTGATCATGAACCTCACGGAGATGGAGAACGCGGACGCGAAGCGTCTCGTCGACTTCGCCGCGGGGCTCGCTTTCGCGTTGCGCGGATCGATGGACAAGGTCACCAACAAGGTGTTCCTTCTCTCACCGCCCGATGTGGACGTCACCGCGGAGGACCGTCGGCGGATTGCCGAAGGCGGATTATTCCTGCGCGGCTGATCACCCGGTGACCGCTGAACGCAGCCGGATGTGATTTTGTCGACTCATCGGCATCCGGAGCCCGTCAACTGCGTGTTTTGACGCGAGGCATGGCAGAGTGGTTACGTGAATGCTGTGTTGCTGGTCGTCTGGTACGTGCTGTTCGCTTTCTGGCTCCTGCTGACGGCACGGATCGTCGTCGAGCTCGTGCGTGCTTTCGCTCGCGAGTGGCGTCCTGCCGGAGGGGTTGCGGTAACGCTCGAGACCATCTACACAGTGACCGACCCACCGGTTCGTCTGTTCAGACGAATCATCCCGACCGTACGAATCGGCGGCGTCGGACTGGACTTATCGATTATGGTGCTGCTGTTGGTTGTGTTCTTCGCGATGCAGCTGGCAACGCCAGGGTGATTTTCGGGGAAGCCCCGGTGGACCTGCAGGCCATGGAGTGCGTGAGGTGATCTGATGTCGTTGACCCCCGCTGACGTGCATAACGTCGCGTTCAGCAAGCCGCCCATTGGCAAAAGGGGCTACAACGAGGACGAGGTGGACGCGTTCCTCGACCTGGTGGAGACCGAGCTTGCCCGGTTGATCGAGGACAACAACGAGCTGCGGCAGCAGGTCGAGCAGCTCGACAACGAGCTCGAGACCACCCGTGGTGAGCTCGAGAACGCCAAGGCCGGTGCCGTCGGCCCGCCGCCACAGGTACGCGACGAGCCGTCGCGCCGCCTGGCGCCGGTGCCGCCGCCGCAGTCGGCGATGGAGCAGACCCAGGCCCATTCGATGGTGCCGGACAACGGGGAGCCCAACGTCCAGGCCGCGAAGGTGCTCGGGCTGGCCCAGGAAATGGCCGACCGGCTCACCGCCGAGGCCAAGACCGAGTCGGACGGCATGCTCGCCGAAGCCCGGACCAAGTCCGAGCAGCTGCTGTCGGACGCGCGATCCAAGTCGGACTCGATGGTGAACGAGGCACGCACGCGTGCCGAGACCATGCTGAACGACGCGCGAACCCGTGCCGAGACCTTGGAGCGCCAGGCGCGCGACAAGGCGACGACCATGGAGCGCGAAGCTCAGCGCAAGTACACCGAGACCATGAACAACATGAACGCGGAGAAGGGCTCGCTGGGCAAGAAGATCGAAGAGCTGCGCACGATCGAGCGGGAGTACCGCACGAGGCTGCGCGGATTCCTCGAGTCCCAGCTGCGTGAGCTCGACGACCGCGGTTCGGCCGCTCCCGCCTCGGCGTCCTCGTCGAACTCGGGGCAGTCGTCGTCCTCCGGTGGCGGACAGGGTTACTCGTTCGGTCCTCGGGCCGAAGCGGGCTGATCTCTGCCCGGTTTCTACACAGTGGAACGGCCTCGGCACTCTCCGGAGGGTCGAGGCCGTTTCGCTTGGCTCTCGTGTTGTAATTCACCGTGCTCTACATCGTCCTGGTACTGGTACTGGCGGCTCTGGGGCTGCTCGTCGCGGCGCTCATCACCGCGAACTCCCTGTGGGCTTGGATCTCCATCGGTCTCTCCGTCGTCGCGGGGTTGCTGCTCCTCTTCGACCTGCTGCGCCGCCGGAAGAAGCGCGCTCCCGTCGAGGAAGAGGCGGAGGACCCTGCCGAAGACGCCTCCGACGACGCCGAGACCGCCGAGGGTGAGGAAAAGAAACCCGAGGACGTCGAGCAGACCGTCTTGATGCCCGCCGCCGGTGAACTGGGCGACGAGGAAGAGGTTTCGGAGCCTCAGCGCACCGGCGACCCCGGCGAGGAGGAGAGCGACCCCGAGGATGTGGCGGTCGTCTCCGAACTCGAGACCGAGGTCGTCGTCGTCGACGAGTACCCGCGCTACCACGTGACGTCGTGCACGTGGCTCGAAACCCGGGACACGATCCCGCTCGGCATCGGTGAGGCGCGGCAGCTCGGGTTCACCCCATGCGCGCTGTGCACGCCCGACGCCGAGATCGCCGGGCAGCACCGCGAGAAGGCCTAAAGCTTCTGGGCCGCTTCGCCGACCGTCACCACGTCGGCGGCGATCGTGTCGAGCACCAGCCGCTGTTCCTCGTCCGCGTCCCGTGGCACCGGGATCTCCACCGCCTCTTCCGTCCCGAGCGTGCGGGCCGCTTCGTCGACAGCGTCCGCCGCTCCGGCTGATCCCGGCCGCAGCAAGAGCGACGACGCGGTGACGGACAGGCCGCGCAAGGCTTCGGCGGCGTTCTCCAGCGCGTCGCGCTGGCCGGGCGCGGGTTCCTTGGTGCCCGGCTCCGCCGCGCGCAGGCCGTGGTGGGCGATGGCGGCGGCACGGAACTCTCGACCGAGCGTCCGCGGGTCGACGTCCTCGCCACGCAGTTTCCGCCCCACCGAGCCGAGCAGCGCACGCGTGGCGCCGACCGCGCTCTCGAACCGTTCCACCGGCCCGGGTTTCGGCACACCAGGGATCGCGGCGAAACCGAACAGCAGGGCGATGGCGCCGGCGAGGACCATCAGAAGCAGGTACTCGACGAGGACGTAACGCGGGTCGAGATGTCTGGTGGTCGCGTTCATGCCGACCGACATCAGGACCATGCAACCGTTGAACACCGCCGGCCGCGTCTGCATGAACGAGAACCCGCCGAGCAGTGCGACGAGCCCGATCGGCAACAGAAACCCTTGCGGCAGAAGCCAAAGAACGAGCGTGAGCACGACGGCGCCGCCGAGAGAGCCGCCGATCCGCTGCCAGGCCTTGCCGAGACTGTCCCGCCATTCCGGCTGCATGATGGCGAAAGTGCCGAGCAGGAACGACACGGTGAGCGGGTCGCCGGGCCGGAAACTCGCGACCACCAGAGCCAGTCCGACGCCGAGCCCGCAGCGGAGCGCGTGCCGGAACTGCGCCGACTGCCAGGAAAACGCGCCGCTCAGCTCGATCCTGCGTAACTCCTTGCGGAGTCCTTTCGGAACGTCCACAAGCGACTCGTCGCGATCGACCGCCGCGGTCCGGATGGTTTCGAGCGCGTCCCAGAGCCCGTCGACGAGCCTCGCCGTGGCGCCGGGAAGCCCGACGGGTTCCTTGCGCCGCACCGGTTCGACCTCGTCCGGTGCCGTCGTGCTCCGGACGGCCCCGGCCAGCCTGGCGGCTTCTTCCTTGGCGGCGCTGAGCGTTTCGCCGATTTCTTCGCTGTTCAGTCGTTTCCGCCGGATCTCCAGCAACCCGGTTGCCGCGCGATATCGGAACATGCCGCCGAGAACCCTGCCGGTCCAGCGACGAGGCCGATCCGCGAGCCAGAGCCTCGCCGCGCGTTCCTGCGTTTCGGACGAACCCGTCGCGAGCGCGTCGGCCAGCGCGTCACGGGTCGGTTTGGCCGGATCCTTCGCGCCCATCACCAGCCGCAACAGCACCACGACCCCCACCGCTAGCGCGGGCGCGCCCAGGATCTGCCCCGCCGACGCCGTCCCCGTCAACTGGAAGCCGTACCCGAACAGCGACGCCATCCCGAGCCCCAGGCCGACCGTCACGAACCGCGCCCCGAGCACCGGCAACAGCCCGGCGACGACCACGATCACCACCAGCAGCCCGATCGCCGCCCACTGCGACACCGACCCCAGCAACCGCGGCACACCGACCGCGAGGATCAGCGCAGGCGCGAACCACGCCAAGAGCCGCAGATCCGCCCAAAGCGGCCCGCCGACCGCCGCCATGAGACAGAAGAGCGCGGTGAGGGCCGCCAGGGTGGCCGCGTTACCCAACCCCAGGACGAACCCGAGCCCGCTGACGCCGCCGAGGACCACCAGCAGGACGACGAGGAGTCCGGGCCCTTTCACGGGGCCTCGCAGATCGACATACCCGTCAACCTAGAGGCGACGGCGAGGATGGCAACTCGGGCCTTGTTCGGTGGCCGCCGGCGCCGGCGCGCACTGGTCTCCTGTCGTCATTTTGTGAAGGGTCGCCAGAACCCGAATTGCCACTTAAGACGCCTTAGCGCCTTTAAAGTCGCTTCGCTGCTAGCGCATTACGGATTCTTTTCTCACTAGGCCGTTAGTGCTCGCACGTCTGTTCGATTAGGTGTAGTGTGGGTGTCGTGGCCAGCAACGACGCATCCCCGACGACACCCGCCGAGTGGTGGCGCGTCGACACCGCGACACTGCACGCCCGCAAACAAGAACTCGAAATCATCAAACGACAGGCGGACGCGGAACAGAACGCGATCCTCGCGGAAATCAATGCCCGCGGAGTACGCGGATGCAGCGGCCATTCCACGCTGGCGGCGCTGATCTTCGAAGACTTCCATGTGACGGACAAGGAAGCCAGCGCCCGCGCCGACCGCGTCCTCGCCCTGCACCCCGGCGTCGAAGTCGGCGGCGGCACCGTGCCGCCCCTGGCACCACTGACAGCCGCGGCCGCCGCCGAAGGCGCGATCGGCGGCTCGCAGATCGACGCCATCATCCGCACCCTCGCCCGCATCCCGTCGACTGTGCCCGACGAAGACATCCGAGCCGGAGAAAAGATCCTCGTCGACCTCGCCCGGCACGCCGGGCCGCGGCAGATCGCCCGCGCCGGACGCCGCCTGCTGGACAAACTCGACCCCGACGGCAAAGAACCCCGCAACGAAGACCCCAAAGACACCCGACCGGAGCTGCGGTTCGTCCAACACCGCGACGGCACCCTCGGCTTGAAAGCCACCCTCGACCTCGAAACCTACGCTCGCTTGAAGTCCGACTTGGATCCGATGGCCAAACCCCACAAAGCCATCGACGGTGTCCAGGACTCTCGTACTCAAGACGAACGCTACGGCGACGCCTTCACCGACTACGTCCGCTTGAAGACCACCAGCCGGAACCTTCCCGGCCAGGCGGGCGAGGCGACGCACATTTTGGTCACCATGTCGTATGAGGACCTCATGCGGGATCTCGGTGAGGCCCACCTGGACCTCGTGGGACCGATCAGTGCCACCGACGCGAGGGTCCTCGCCTGCGACGCCCGCGTCCGGCCCGGCGTCCTCGGCACCGCAGGCGAACCCTTGGACATCGGCCGCTCGAAACGGACCGTCTCCCTGGCGCAGAAGTATGCGTTGACCCTCCGCGATGGCGGCTGCGCCTTCCCGGGCTGTGACATGCCCGTACCCCGCTGCACCGCCCACCACATTGTTTTCTGGCGACACCACGGCGACACCAAAATCGATAATTTGGTCCTGTTGTGCACCAAACACCACCGACTCATCCACCACAGCAAATGGAAAGTCCACATCGCCCAAGACGGACTCCCCGAATTCACCGCCCCCACCTACCTCGACCCCACCCGAACACCACGGAGGAACACCATGCACCTCAGGATCTAGTGTCCCGAGTCGGAAGTTCGTGTGGTGATTCGGCGTCGTGCCGCGAAAGCCACTTTCGCGACCCCAGGCGTCGCGAAAGTGGCTTTCGCGACGCACCTCATGCCCCCGGTCCAGGCGCGAAACGGCCGGCTATCGCTACGGATTTACGGCGCGAACTTCCGGTGCAGGATCCAGGCCGACCTGTGGCCGTATAACGGCCTACACGTTCGCGCTTTCAGAAGGCAGCGGGATGGACTTGTCGCGCCGTGTTCCAAGGGACGCGGTCGACCGCGACAAGATCGGTGAAGGCGAGGACCGATTCGTCGAGTCGTTGGAAGATCAGCCCGCCCTCGTGCGTCTCCTCCAGTTCACCCGCGATCAGCGCCAGTGGCCGTGCTCCGATCCGGAAGTGAACTTCGGCCAGGAAATGCCGCTCGTGGAAGACGGAGACGTGTTCGACCTGGCCGATCGGCAACTCGGGAAGGGACCTCCAGCGATAGATCCCGTCCCAATGGCCGTCGTCGGACGATCCGCCCGACGCGTGGCCGTGGAGGCCGAAGCCATCGTCGTCCTGATAGGTGCCGATCTCCAGTGCGCTGCCGTCGTCCAGCCGAGCTTGAAGCCAGTACAGCTGAAGGCAGGGAACGTCGGGGTCGGCGAATTGCGGGCCGGTTCCCGCCACATCTTCCCGCAGTGCCATCTCCACGCCGGTCCACTTGTCGACTCGCTTGCCGGGCAGTGCGGTGAAGGTCCGTGTCTGTCCGGCCAGCCAGTCGTCTCGCGTCATGTCCGCAGTATCGATAAGCCCACCCCGGACAACCCGGTTGCCCCCGCGCGCTACCCTTGAATCAACTGGCACCGATCCGGCCATCACCGGGGAGCCTCCGGAAGAACAGGGCCCGCCTCTCAGCAGAACGGGCCCTCAGTAGAACCGGACGGGTACGGCCCGTCACAGCCGTCGAATGAGCGGCCCAGCCGGAACACCACCGGCCGGGCAAGCGGGGTGGTACCGCGGAACGCGCCGGAAACGGCCGTCTCGTCCCCGTGTGGGCGCGAGCCCGTACGAGAGAGACGAACCGCGAGGAGCACCGAAGATGTATCCCAAGGCACAGATGGACGGCGAGACCGGCGTCCCGTCCCAGCCTTCGTTCCCCGAGTCGGAAAAGCGCGTCCTCGCGTACTGGGAATCCGATCGGACCTTCCAGGCTTCGATCGACGCCCGCGACCCCGGTGTCAACGGTTCGAACGAGTACGTCTTCTACGACGGCCCGCCGTTCGCCAACGGTCTCCCGCACTACGGTCACCTGCTCACCGGGTACGTGAAGGACCTGGTGCCGCGTTACCAGACCATGAAGGGCAAGCGCGTCGAGCGCCGCTTCGGCTGGGACACCCACGGCCTGCCCGCCGAACTCGAGGCCATGCGCCAGCTCGGGATCACCGAGAAGTCCGAGATCGACGCCATGGGCATCGACGTCTTCAACGAAGCCTGCCGCGAGTCCGTGCTGCGCTACACCGGCGAATGGCAGGACTACGTCACCCGCCAGGCCCGCTGGGTCGACTTCGACAACGACTACAAGACGCTCGACCTGTCCTACATGGAGTCGGTCATCTGGGCGTTCAAGCAGCTGTGGGACAAGGGCCTGGTCTATGAGGGCTACCGGGTCCTGCCCTACTGCTGGCGCGACGAGACGCCGCTGTCCAACCACGAGCTGCGCATGGACGACGACGTCTACGCCAGCCGCCAGGACCCGGCCGTCACGGTCGGTTTCCGCTTGGAGGGCAACGACAACGAGCTCGACGGTACGTACCTCCTGATCTGGACCACGACCCCGTGGACGCTGCCGTCCAACCTCGCGACCGCGGTGCACCCCGACGTGCGTTACGTCGTGGTGGAGTCCGACGGCAAGCGGTTCCTGCTCGCCGAAGCGCGTGTCGCCTCGTACGCTCGCGAGCTCGGTGAAGAGCCGGCCGTCGTCGGGCACTACACGGGCACCGAACTGCTCGGAACCCGTTACGCCCCACCGTTCCCGTATTTCACCGGACACGAGAACGCGCACCGCGTGCTGTCCGCGGACTACGTCACCACCGAGGACGGCACCGGTGTAGTCCACATCGCGCCCGCCTACGGTGAAGAGGACAAGGTCGTCACCGACGCGGCGGGCATCGTGCCGGTCACCCCGGTCGACGCGCAGGGCAAGTTCGACGCCACCGTCTCGGACTACGCGGGCCAGCAGGTGTTCGACGCCAACCCGAACATCATCAAGGACCTCAAGAACGGCACCGGTTCCGCCGGCCGCCAGGGCGCGGTGCTGCTGCGCCACGAGACCTACGAGCACCCGTACCCGCACTGCTGGCGCTGCCGCAACCCGTTGATCTACCGCGCCGTCTCGTCGTGGTTCGTCGCGGTGACCGAGTTCAAGGACCGGATGATCGAGCTGAACCAGCAGATCACCTGGTACCCGGAGAACGTCAAGGACGGCCAGTTCGGCAAGTGGCTGGAGAACGCCCGCGACTGGTCGGTCTCCCGCAACCGGTACTTCGGCACGCCGATCCCGGTGTGGCAGTCGGACGACCCGGCGTACCCGCGCACGGACGTCTACGGCTCACTCGACGAACTCGAACGCGACTTCGGCGTGCGGCTGGAGAACCTGCACCGGCCGTTCATCGACGAGCTGACCCGGCCCAACCCGGACGACCCGACCGGGAAGTCCACCATGCGCCGGATCGAGGACGTGTTCGACGTCTGGTTCGACTCGGGTTCCATGCCGTACGCGCAGGTGCATTACCCGTTCGAGAACACCGAGTGGTTCGAGCACCACTACCCGGGTGACTTCATCGTCGAGTACATCGGGCAGACGCGCGGCTGGTTCTACCTGCTGCACGTGCTGGCGACCGCCCTGTTCGACCGGCCGGCGTTCCGCACCTGCGTCTCGCACGGAATCGTGCTCGGCTCGGACGGCCAGAAGATGTCCAAGTCGCTGCGCAACTACCCGGACGTCAACGAGGTCTTCGACCGCGACGGCTCCGACGCGATGCGCTGGTACCTGATGGCGAGCCCGATCCTGCGCGGCGGGAACCTGGTCGTCACCGACAAGGGCATCCGCGACGCCGTCCGCCAGGCCGTGCTGCCGCTGTGGAACTCGTACTACTTCCTCGCGCTCTACGCGAACGCCGAGGGCGTGGAAGGCCAGTGGCGCACGGATTCGAAGCACGTCCTCGACCGGTATGTGCTGGCGAAGACACACGAACTGGTGACCGACGTCGAGCACGCGCTCGACACCTACGACGTCGCCGGTGCCTGCTCGACCGTCCGTGACTTCCTCGAAGTGCTGACGAACTGGTACGTGCGCCGGTCGCGCGACCGGTTCTGGGCAGGCGAGCAGGACGCGATCGACACCCTGCACACGGTGCTGGAGGTGACGTCGCGGGTGGTGGCGCCGCTGCTGCCGCTGACCAGCGAGGTCGTCTGGCGCGGGCTGACCGGCGGCCGCTCGGTGCACCTGACCGACTGGCCGAACGCGCTCGACCTGCCCGCCGACGCGGCGCTGGTGACGGCGATGGACCGGGTGCGCCAGGTGGCGTCCTCGGCGCTTTCGCTGCGGAAGTCGAACAAGCTGCGGGTGCGGCTGCCGCTGGCCAAGCTGGTCGTCGCCGCGCACGAGGCGGATTCGCTGCGCGAGTTCACCGATATCCTGCGTGACGAGGTCAACGTCAAGTCGGTCGAGCTGACCACGGACGTCGCCGCGCACGGCGGTTTCGAGGTCGCGGTGAACGCCCGCGCCGCCGGACCGCGGCTCGGCAAGGACGTCCAGACGGTGATCAAGGCCGTCAAGGCCGGTGAGTGGACGACGTCGGAGAGCGGTGCCGTCGTGGCCGCCGGGATCGAACTCGTCGAAGGCGAGTACGACCGGCGCCTGGTCGCCAAGGGCGGCGGCGCGGCCGCGGAACTGCCGGGCGGCGCCGGACTGGTGCTGATCGACACCGAGGTGACCGGCGAACTGGCGGCCGAGGGCCTCGCCCGCGACCTGGTCCGGGTCGTGCAGCAGGCCCGCCGTGACGCCGGGCTCGACGTGGCCGACCGGATCGCGCTGACGGTCGACGCGCCGGAAGACGTGGTCACGGCCGCGAAGACGCACGAGGAGTTCATCGCTGCGGAGACGCTGGCGACTTCGGTGGCCTACGGCGCCGTCGCCGACGGCTCGGCCGGGACGGTCGGGGAGGGCACCAAGGTGACCGTGGCGGTCGCCAAGGCCTGACCCTCGCAAGTGACATGAAAGGCCCCTTCATTGCAAAATTTGCAATGAAGGGGCCTTTCATTGCATCCGGGAGGCCCGATCGCCGGGATCACGAATCGGATTCGGAATAGCCGCTTTCCCGCCCTAAGGCAGCCTTGCCCCGGGGAAATGGGCAGGCTGGCGCCCGGGGCGCGCGAGGGGCGCGCCGCACTGGGGGAGAGCGAATCCATGAGTCCTGCCCGGAAAAGAGGGATCCTGATCGGCGCCGTGCTGGCGGTCGTCGCCGTCGTGGCGGCCGCGGTGGTGTTGCTGGTCAAGGAGGACCAGGCGCCCGCGGCTGACGGCGGACCAGGGGAGTCCGCCGCGAATGTGCAGGACAGCCCGGCGCAGGTCGCCGCCCGGTTCCTGCGGCTGTTCGACCTCGGTGACCTGACCACCGCCCCGGTCGACGATCCGGCGGCGGCCACGGCCGCGTTGACGGGGACGCGCAACGCGCTCAACGGGGCGTCCGTCAAGACGACGCTCGGCGAGGTACCGACGACGCCGGGCGAGGCGACCTCGACGTCGGCCACCTTCCACGCCGCGTGGACCTTCGCGGGCAACAGCGTCTGGAAGTACGAAGGCAAGCTGGACCTGGTGCGCAACGGCGGGAAATGGGTGGTCCGCTGGGCGATGTCGGCGATCCACCCGAAGCTCGAAGCCGGGCAGCGGCTTTCCGTCGCGCCCGTTTCGGCCAAACCGGTCGTGGCAGACCGGGACGGCAAGGCCCTCGTCGGCGGTGAGGCGGCCGGGGTCGCGCCGATCCTGCAGGGGGCGCTGTCCAAGGTCGCCGCCGAGCAGAAAGGCGGCACCGGGACCCCGGCCACCGTCACGGTGTCGCGCGTCGACGCCTCCGGAAAACCGGTCGAAACGCTCTTCGGGCAGGCCGTCGAAACCGATGAACCGCTGGTCTCGACGTTGAGCGTGGCGTCACAGGCCGCCGCGCAGAAAGCCGTCGACGGCTTCGGCGGATCGGCGATCATCGTCGCGATGAAGACCTCGGGCGAACTCCTGGCGGTCGCGCAGAACGGCGCGGCCGGGAACCAGCCGAAGGCGCTCAGCGGTCTCTACGCGCCGGGTTCGGCCTTCAAGATCGCGACGGCGACCGCGGCGTTGCAGCAGGGCGGGGTTTCCGCCGACTCGCCGGTGGCCTGCCCGGGCAGCGAGCAGATCGGCACCCGCACGCTCAAGAACGACAACGGGTTCGACCTGGGGACGGTGTCGCTGAAGACGGCGTTCGCCGCGTCGTGCAACACGACCTTCGGGCGGCTCGCCGGGCAACTGCCCGCGGACGGCCTCGCCAAGGCCGCGAGCCAGTTCGGCCTCAACGCCGACTTCGAGATCCCGGGGCTGGCCACCGAGACCGGGAAGGTGGAGTCGTCGGGCAGCGGCGACGAGCAGGTCGAGGCCGGGATCGGCCAGGGAAGGGTGCAGGTCAGCCCGCTGGGCGCGGCGCTCATGGCCGCGACCGTCGCCACGGGGAAGCCGGTGGTGCCGAAGCTGTGGCAGGGGCTGGAGACCAAGGTCAACGCCGGTTACCAGGCTCCGCCCGCCGGGGTGCTGAACCAGGTCCGCGCGATGATGCGCGAGGTCTGCACGACGGGGACCGCGAAGGCGTTGAAGGGCAGCGGTGCCGTCTTCGGCAAGACGGGGACGGCGCAGTTCGGTTCGGGTGCCGACGCCAACGGCTGGTTCGTCGGCTACCGCGGGGACGTCGCCTTCGCCGTCATGCTGGAGGGTGCCAACGACTCCAAGCCCGCGGTGCAGCTGGCGGCCAAGTTCCTGGCAGGCTGACGGTTCGGCGCTCGCCGAAGCGTGGGTCTTCTACGGTGAACGCATGGAAACGATCGCACTGGCCGAGGTCGCGGCCGTGCTCGCCGATCCGAGCCGCGCGTCGATGTGCCTCGCGCTGCTCGACGGGCGCGCCTGGACGGTGACGGAGCTGGCGGGCGCGGCCGAGGTGGCCGCGTCGACGGCGAGCGAGCACGTGACGAAGCTGGCCGAGGCCGGATTCGTCGTGCGGGTGAAACAGGGCCGGCACAGTTACGTCCGGATAGCCGACCCCCGGGTGGCGGAGCTGATCGAGCATCTGGCGCAGCACGCCGAGCACCGCCCGGTGAAGGGATTGCGCTCATCGGTGCGGGTGAAACGGCTCGAGTTCGCTCGGACCTGCTACGACCACCTCGCCGGGACGGTCGGCGTCGCGCTGCGGGACGGCATGCTCGCCACCGGGCTGATCGACGAGGCCGACGGCCTGACGCTGACCGGTCGCGGACGCGAGGTGCTCGGCGGGCTCGGGGTGGAGATCGCCGACGGCCGCCGCCCGATGCTGCGTGACTGTCTGGATTGGACGGTTCGGCGTGATCATTTGGCGGGCCGGGTCCCCGCGGCGTTACTGTCTCACGCGGTGAGTGCCGGCTGGTTGTCCCGTGAGGGCAACCGCGCGGTGAAAGTCCTGCCCGCGGCGGCGGAACCGTTCGCGGACCTCGGTGTCGACCTGGTGGCCCTGCGCAGTCCCTAATGGACAGTCTGTAACACAGGCTATCCGGAGGCTTTTCGACCGGTACACCAACGAGTGACGACCACCGCCTCACTATTCTGGAGCCCTCACGGCGGCCGGACGGGAGGCGACATGGAGCAGCTCCCGCTCATCCTCGGTACCGGTGGCGCGGTGCTCCTCGTCGCCGTGATCGCCGTCCGGGTGTCGATCCGGGTCGGCCTCCCCTCGCTGCTGCTGTACCTGGGGATGGGGGTCCTGCTCGGCGAAGCCGGATTCGGCATCCAGTACGACAACCCCGAGCTCACCCAGTCGCTCGGCCTCGCCGCGCTGGTGATGATCCTTTCCGAGGGTGGCCTCACCACCCGCTGGACGGCCGTGAAACCGTCGCTGGGCATCGGCATCGCACTGTCCACAGTGGCCGTCGTGGTGAGCATCGCGGTCACCGGCGCGGCCCTGCACTGGCTGCTGGGCCTGGACTGGCGGATGGCGCTGCTGTGGGGCGCGGTCCTGGCCTCGACCGACGCCGCCGCGGTCTTCTCCGTGCTGAGATCGGCGGGGATCGGCAAACGGCTCGTCGGCGCGCTGGAGATCGAGTCGGGGATCAACGACGCCCCGGCCTACATCGCCGTCGTCGTGCTGGCCGAGGGCGCGACCATCGACTGGTCGCTGCCGCTGCTGGTGGTCTACGAACTGGCCGCCGGCCTGGTGATCGGCCTCGCTTTCGGCTGGGGTGGGGCGTTCGCGCTGCGCCGGGCGGCGCTGCCCGCCACCGGTCTGTACCCGCTGGCCACGGTCGCGGTCTGCGTCGTGGCGTACTCGAGCGGGCAGCTCGCCCACGCGTCGGGCCTGCTCGCCACCTACGTCGCGGCACTGGTGCTGGGGAACTCGAAGCTGCCGCACCGGTCGGACACGCTGTCCTTCGCCGAGGGGCTCGGCTGGCTCGCGCAGATCGGGCTGTTCGTGCTGCTCGGCCTGTTCGCCTCGCCGAGCAGGATCCTCGAAAGCCTGGTCCAGGGCCTGGTCGCGGGCGCGGTCGTGCTGTTGCTCGCCCGTCCGTTGTCGGTGGTGCTCGCGGCGCTGCCGTTCAAGATCCCCTGGCGAGAACAGGTGTTCCTGTCCTGGGCGGGCTTGCGCGGGGCGGTCCCGATCGTGCTCGCGCTGATCCCCCTGTCGTCGGGGGTGCCCGGCGCGCAGGAACTGGTCGACGCGGTGTTCGTGCTGGTCATCGTGCTGACGCTGCTCCAGGGCGCGACGCTGACGCCGCTCGCGCGCGTGCTCGGGCTCGCCCAGCACGCCGAAGCGCACGAGATCGACGTCGACTCCGCCCCACTCGACGAGATGGGCGCGGAACTCCTGCAGGTCAGGATCAACGCCGGATCCAAGATGCACGGCGTCTACCTGGCCGAACTACGGCTGCCCATCGGGGCGACGATCAGCCTCCTCGTCCGCGACGGCACCGGCTTCACGCCCAACAAGAACACCCGGCTCCAGGAACGGGATCAGTTACTCGTCGTGACCACCGTCGAAGTCCGTGACGCGGCCGAGCGCCGCCTGCGGGCCGTCGACCGCGCCGGACGCCTCGCCAGGTGGAAAGGCGAATCCGGCCAGTAGTTCACGGCCCGGCACCAGCTGTTCGTCGGTTGATCTCAGAAACTTCTTCCCTTTCGCCCTCCTTTTGGATTACTTTCCCGGCAATCGACTCCATCGAATGGGTGAGTGTCGCGGGATAAGGAGTACACAAGGTGACGAAACTTCCTGTGCGGTTCGCCGGTTTGGGGGTCGCTGCGGCACTCGTCGGGGTGGTTCTCACCGCCCCGGCGGCGACAGCGGCCGGCGCCTTTCCCGTGTTCGGGCTGCCCTTCGAAACAGGCCAGTCGGTCTACTCGGCGGGGGTCCACTCGGACAACGGGACGTCCGGCGTGAAGAACGCCATCGACTTCAGCCCCGGCGACCGGACCGTTCGCGCCCCGCTCGCGGGCACGGTCCGGATCCAGCACTGTGACGGCGGCGACTGGGTGACCGTCGACCACGACGGCGGCTGGCGGACCGGGTACTACCACCTGGAAGGCATCGCGGTCACCGACGGCCAGAAGGTCGCCCCTGGTGACGCCCTCGGCCGGACCGGTAACGCGCTGCCGTGCGGTGGCGGCAGCACCGGCGCCCACGTGCACTTCACCCTGTGGACGCTGCCCGCGGCCGCCGCGCAGGGCGGCGACTCGCGCGACTTCGGCGTCGGCGCGGGCAACTGGAACGGCATGTCCTACGACGAGGTCTCGACCGAGGTCGCGGAGGCCTACGGCGAGACCGTCGACGGCAAGACCTTCGGTGGCTGGCAGTTCACCGCGGGCACCGATCAGTACACGGGGACCGCGACCGAGGTGTCCTCCCGCGCGATCGTCCCTCTTCCCGGCCGATTCCGCGTCTGACCTCCCGCAATTCGGCACCTGATTGCGATAGTTCGCGGCCCGGACCATCGCAATCAGGTGCCGAATTGCGGGCTCCCTCGCTTGCGCGAGCACGTGAGCGGCGTCTCAAGATGCGGACGAGGGGTGGCTTGATCGCCGGTGTATCGGCTAACTTCGTCCGTAGGTCACGAGTGTCAGCGTCAAGCCCCGGCTAGCTGACCGGCAACCCTCCTTCCGCGGTGGGGTGCCCCGGGTGAGGACCTGGCTCGTCGCGTGGTGCGACGGGCAAGCGCGGGATCCTCGTCGGGTCCCCTGGCCCGGAGGATGACGATGACTCTCGCTCTCGAACGCACGAACGCCCCCGCCGCTGTCGCGGAAACCGTTGCCACGCACGAAATCCCGACGGTCGCGTGTGCCGATCTGCGGGTCCCGCTGGTGACCGGCGGCGATATCGGATACGCGAATCTCGATCACGCGGCGAGCGCCCCCTGTCTGGACAAGGTGCGGGCCGCCGTCGACGAATTCCTGCCCTGGTACGCCAGCGTGCATCGCGGCGCCGGGTTCGCTTCGCAGATCTCCACCAAGCTTTACGAGCGCACGCGCGGGATCGTGCGCGACTTCGTCGACGCGCGGTCGACCGACGCCGTCGTGTTCACCCGCAACACCACCGATTCCTTCAACCTTCTCGCGCGCAGCCTGCCGAAGCACACGTCGGTCGTCGTGTTCGACACCGACCACCACGCCGCGCTGCTGCCGTGGAAGGGTCCGAATGTTCGCCGGATCCAGACCCCTCGCACCCGGCTCGCCGCGGTGTCCGCTGTGGACGAAGCGCTCGCGGACTGCCCGCAGGGCCCGCGGCTGATCGTCATCACCGGCGCGTCCAACGTGACCGGGGAACTGTTGCCGGTCAAGGAGATCGCCGCCGTCGCGCGGCGGCACGGCGCCCGGATCGCGCTCGACGCGGCGCAGCTCGCCCCGCATCGGAAGATCTCGGTGCGTGAACTGGACGTCGACTATGTCGCGCTCTCGGGCCACAAGCTGTACGCGCCTTTCGGTGCGGGCGCGCTGATCGGCCGCGCCGACTGGCTGCGCGCCGCCCAGCCGTACCTCGCCGGCGGCGGCGCGACGAAGCTCGTCAACCGTGACTCCGAAAACCTCGGCGTGGTCTGGAATTCCGGCCCCGAGCGACACGAAGCCGGTTCCCCCAACACCGTCGGCGTGTACGCGCTCGGTGTCGCCTGCCAGACGCTGGCCGGGAACTGGGACGGGATCGTCGCCCACGAGGACGAACTGCTGGCGCGGCTGCGTCGCGGTCTCGCCGCCGTTCCCGGATTCGCCGAACTGCGGCTGTTCGACGCGCCGGTCGACCGGGTCGGCACGCTCAGCTTCGTCGTCGACGGTTTCGACCCTGGCTGGCTCGCCGCGGTCCTTTCGGCGGAGTACGGCATCGGCGTGCGGGACGGCGCGTTCTGCGCGCACATCGCCACCAAACGGCTGATCTCCGCCGCCGGTTCGACCGGGCAGCAGGCCGTCCGGGTCAGCCTCGGCCTCGGCAGCACCACCGAACACGTGGACCGGCTCGTGCTGGCGCTGCGCCAGATCGTCGCCCGCGGCGCCCGCTGGCAGTACGAGAAGCCCGAGGGCCGTTGGGTCCCGGAGAACGATCCGCGGGAACTGCCCCCGTTCTGCGCCTGACCCACTAGCCTCTCCCCGCATGGGGAACGAGCGACCGCGTTACTGGTTTCCGCTGGCGTTGCTGGGATTCGCCCAGCTGGCGGTGGTGGCCCTGTCCTACGGCGGAAGGGGATCCTGGGGCTGGTTCGCCTACGCGCCCGGTACAGACCAGCGGCATTCCTACGGGTACGTGGGCTTGTACGGGGTCGAGATGAGCCGCGAGACCGCGGCCGTGCTGGACATGCCGTTGTCCGGCGCCGGCCGGAACGACGGCTGGCTGTTCGCCGTGCTCGCCGTCTACCTCGGCACGGTGCTGTTCTACGCCTTCCGGGCGAAGACCGTGCGGTGGTGGAAGGTCGCCGGGATCGCGCTCGGCGGGCTGGTCGCCATCGTGCTGGCGGATCTGGTCGGCTACTGGGAACTCGACATGGACGGCGACGCGCGGAGCGCGGTTCTGCTGACGCTCGGTTTGGCCGGGCTCGCCTGGCTGGAGCGCAGCGTGCTGGTGCTCGTCGTGGCCGCGGCGTTCGTGCTCTGCGCGGTCGTGCTCGCGCGAGGACAGCTCGCGTTGGTGCTGTCGTCGCTGGTCGTGCTCGCCGGCGCGTTCGCGGCCCTGCTGAGCAGGCCGAAGACAGCCGCCGAGGAGGCCTGAGCACGCTCAGTGGACAATGGGTGAGTGAGTACAGAGCCCGAAACCGCGCCACCGTCGCCGCCGCTGCCCAAGAAGCGCGTCGCCGTGGTGTTCGCCGTCGCCGCGGTGCTGTGGGCGATCGACCTCGTCACCAAGCAGATCGCCGTGTCCACGCTCGAGGGCAAGCAGCCGGTCGAGTTCCTCGGCGGGCTGGTGTACTTCCAGCTGGTGCGCAACCCCGGCGCCGCCTTCTCGATGGCGACCGGGCTGACCTGGGTGCTCGCGCTGGTCGCGATCGCCGTCGTGATCGCCATCGTCTGGCTGTCCCGGCGGCTGCGCTCGGTCGGCTGGGCGATCGGCCTCGGCCTGGTGCTGGCCGGTGCGCTCGGCAACCTCACCGACCGGATCTTCCGCGCGCCCGGCCCGCTGCGGGGGCACGTGGTCGACATGATCTCCGCGTTCGCGCCGAACGGGCAGGGCTGGGCGATCTTCAACGTCGCCGACTCCGCGATCTGTGTCGGCGGCGTGCTCATCGTGATCCTTTCCTTGCTGGGCAAGGACTACGACGGAACATCCACCAAAGACAAGAAGAAAGCGGCGAGCGAATGAGCGCGCGGATGTTGCCCGTTCCCGACGGGCTCGACGGCATGCGCGTCGACGCGGGGCTGGCGAAACTACTGGGACTTTCCCGCACGATCGTGGCGGAACTGGCCGAATCCGGCGAGATCCTGCTCGACGGCAGGCAGGCCGGGAAGTCGGACCGGCTGACCGCCGGCGGGCTGCTCGAAGTGACGCTGCCCGATCCGGCCTCGCCCATCGAGGTCGTCGTGGAACCCGTCGAAGGCATGAAGATCCTGCACGACGATGACGACATCGTGGTGATCTCGAAGCCGGTCGGCGTCGCCGTACACCCGAGCCCCGGCTGGACCGGGCCGACCGTCGTCGGCGGGCTCGCCGCCGCCGGGCTGCGGATCGCGACCTCGGGCGCCGCCGAACGCCAGGGCGTCGTGCACCGGCTGGACGCCGGCACCACCGGCGTGATGGTGGTGGCGAAGAGCGAGCACGCGTACACCGTGCTGAAGCGGGCGTTCAAGGAACGCACCGTCGACAAGGGTTACCACGCCATCGTCCAGGGCCACCCGGACCCGACGCGCGGCACCATCGACGCGCCGATCGACCGGCACCCCCGGCACGACTACAAGTTCGCGGTCGTGCAGGGCGGGCGGCCCAGCGTCACGCACTACGAGGTCGTCGAGGCCTTCCGCGCCGCTTCGCTGGCGCAGATCAAACTGGAGACCGGCCGCACGCACCAGATCCGCGTGCACTTCTCGGCGCTCAAACACCCCTGCGTCGGTGACCTGACCTACGGTGCCGACCCGGTGCTGGCGCGCAAGCTCGGGCTTTCCCGGCAATGGCTGCACGCGAAGACGCTCGGCTTCGCCCACCCGTCCGACGGGCGCTGGGTCGAGTTCGAATCGGAGTACCCGGACGACCTCGCCACCGCGCTGCGGATCCTGCAGGACGAAAACTAGACGCGCTTGCCCAGCTGGGCTGTTGGTCCGTGAAGGCCTCCTTGAGGGACTCTGGGTCCCTCAAGGAGGCCTTCACGGACTTCCGCAGCGCGGGGTCAGTCCTCGATGGACCAGGTCAGCGTGCGCTCGTCCGGCTCAGGCCGGGGTGACCAGCGCACGGCGACGACGCGGGTGGCGTCCGGCAGCACGTAGACGGTGTGCCCGCCGAGGGTCTCGCCGGGCCGGACACCGATCTTGTGCGGCGGGCGCGAGGTCAGCGAGACCGGCGCCTTCGTGATCGGCTTGCCGTCCGCGGTGAGCAGTTCGAGATAGTTGTCCGGAAGCGACACGAACGGGATGTTCCCGCGGTTGGTGATCTCGGTGTGCACCACGACCGAGCGTTCCCCGGCTTCCAGCGAGTAGCCCGCCGCGCTGAACAGGTAGTCCGCCGGGTCCTGGACCTCGAGCAGCTGGACGGTGAGCTGTTCGCCCTCCAGGCCCTGGGTCTCCATCACGTCACCGGTCCGGCCCTTCTTGCCCTCCGGCGCCGCTTGCGCGGTGACCTGCTGTTCGTCACCGCGGGCCCAGGACGCGGTCTGCGGCACGCCCCAGGTGCTCATCACCGGGTCGGCGGGCGCCATCGGGGGCGGGGCGAACTGCTGCTGCGGCGGGGCGGGCGGCCGCGGCGGCGGTGCCATCGGCTGACGTACCGGGGCCGACGGCGGGCCGGGATAGCGCCCCGACGGCGTGCCGTGCACGTTGTACGCGCCTGACGGCGTCCCGTGCACGTTGTACGCGCCCGACGGCGTTCCCTGGACGTTGTACGGCCCCGAGGGCGTGCCCTGGACGTTGTGCGGCCCGGAGTGACCGGGCGGGCGCTGGGGCTGCTGTGGCTGTGGGGGCTGCTGGGCCCACGAAGGCGGCGCGCCCGCGATGGCGGCCCGTAGCCCGTTCGGGTCGCTCTCCACGCCGACGAGCAGCGGCAATCCGCTGCCGGAGAGGGCGACCAGCCGGTACGCGACCTCGCGCGGATCCATCCCGACCTTGGCCGCGAGTTCGTGTACGGCCGCCTTGCCCAGGTCCGCGAGGGCGGCGAGCAGGCGGATGTCCACGGGATCGGTCACGGCCACGTCCGGGAACGCTACCGCCTCGCCTCCGGCGCCGCGGGAAGAGGCCGTCCGAGTGCCGCAAAACCCGGCTTCGGTAGGTCGCGGTCTCCATTAGGGTCGGGGATACCGCCTCCACCGATCACTGGGGAAGAAACATGAGCGAAGTCTCCGCCCTCGCCGACGAGTTCGTCGAAGCCCTCTTCGACGCCGAGCCGGTCATGCCCGCTTTGCAGGGCTTCCGTCCGGAATCGACCGGGCTCACCGATCTCAGCGAGGCCGCGGGAGACGCCTTCCGCGCGCGGCTGGCCGGGCTCGCCGAGCGGGCCGAGGCGCTCGCCGCCGAGGGCATGAGCGCGGAGGAGAAGACCACCCGTGACGTCCTGATCGCGATGGCGCGGGCGAGGATCGCGCTGCTGGACTCGCGGTTCGTCGAGTTCACCGTCAGCGACCTGTTCATCTCGCCCGCCGCCGAGGTGCTCACCGTGCTGCCGATGATGTCGGTCGGGACGGGCGCGCAGGCGGAGGCCCACCTCGGGCGTATCGCCGCGATCCCCGAGTACCTGCGGCAGGCCGCGCAGCGGCATCGTGACGGCGTCGCCCGCGGCCTGGTCCCGGTCGCGTACCTTGTCGACGCCGCCGTCGCGTACCTCGACCGGCACCTCGCCGATCCGTCGGCCGATCCGCTGCTGCGCCAGCCCGCGCCCGACGAAGACTTCGAGACCCGCCGCGCCGGCCTCCTGCGTGACGTCGTCCGGCCCGCGATCGCCGAGTACCGCGAGGTGCTCGCGAAGGAGATCGCGCCGCACGGCCGTCCCGAGGACAAGCCCGGCGTCTGCTGGCTTCCCGACGGCGAGCGGATCTACGCGCTGCTCGCCGAGATGCACACGACGACCGTCCGCACCCCGCGTGAGCTGCACCAGACCGGGCTCGACGTGATCGCGAACCTGGCCGACGAGTACCGCGAGTACGGCTCCCGGGTCTTCGGCACCAGCGACCTCGCCGAGATCTTCAGCAAGCTTCGCAGCGACCCGGCCCTGCAGTGGTCCAGCGCCGACGAGATGCTGGACTCCGCCCGCGCGGCCATCACCAGGGCCGAGGCCGAGGCGCCGAAGTGGTTCGGCCGGATCCCGCCGCAGCCGTGGACGGTCGAGCCGGTCCCCGCCGAATCCGCGCCCGGCGCGCCCGCCGCGTACTACATGTGGCCCGCGGTCGACGGCTCCCGGCCGGGCATCTACTTCGCCAACACCCACAAGGCGGAGGAGCGGTTCCGGCACGCGGCCGAGGCGACGGCGTTCCACGAGGCCATCCCCGGCCACCACTTCCAGCTGAGCCTCGCGCAGGGGCTCACCGAGCTCCCGCTGCTGCGCCGCATCGGCGACTTCACCGCGTACGCCGAGGGCTGGGGCCTGTACACCGAGCGCCTCGCCGACGAGATGGGCCTGTACTCCGACGACGTCGCGAAGCTAGGCATGCTGACCATGGATTCGATGCGCGCCGGACGGCTGGTCGTCGACACCGGGCTGCACGCGCTGGGCTGGAGCCGCCGCCAGGCCATCGACTTCCTCGCCGAGAACACGCCGATGGCGCCGGTGGAGATCGAGTCCGAAGTGGACCGGTACATCGCGTTCCCCGGGCAGGCGCTGTCGTACATGGTGGGACGGCTGGAGATCCAGCGCATCCGCGCGCAGGCCGAGCTGACGCTGGGCAGCCGGTTCGACATCAAGGCCTTCCACGATGTCGTGCTGTGCGGCGGCTCGCTGCCGCTTTCGGTGCTGGACGGGGTGGTCCGCGACTGGATCGCCGGGCACGGCGACACCCCGAACGGTCTCGCCGACGAGCTGATGGAGCTCAAGTTCGAGGAGTTCCCGCTGTGGCGGTCCCTGCTCGGGCTGCCCGGAGACCACGGCGCGCTGCCCGATCCGAGCGCGGAGGCCGCGGCCGCACAGCGCGCTTCGGCGGTCGCCATCGCCGAGCGGGCCGAAGCCCTTGCCACCGAAGGACTTTCCCCGGCCGAAGTGGTCACCCGCGAGGTCGTGATCCAGCAGGCGAAGGCGATGATCGACGTGATCGACGCCCGCGCCGCCGAGTTCTCGGTCAGCGATGGGCTGGCCTCGCCCGCGCTGTTCATGCTCAACGAACTCGCGGTGCTGTCGCTGAACGACGAGGAAAAGGTCCGCGGTTACCTGAAGCGGCTGGACGGAATGGGCGCCTACCTGGACGCTTTGATCGTGCGCCAGCGCGCGGCGGCGGCCGAGGGGCTGGTCCCGCCCGGGTTCCTCGTCGAAGGCGGGATCGCTTACGTCGAGCGCTATCTCGGTGACGAGGCGGGTGACCCGCTGGCGCTCACCGCCTCCGTTTCCGTGAAGGGCTACGAAGCCGAACGGGATCGGCTGCTGGCCGAGGTCGTCCGGCCCGCCTACGCCCGGTATCGCGACTTCCTCGCCGACGAGCTGCGTCCCGTGGCGAAGTCCGAGAAGGAGCCGGGGCTGTGCGCGCTTCCCGGCGGCCAGGAGAAGTACGCCGCGCTGATCCGGGCGCACACCTCCACCGAGCGCACCGCGCGGGACCTGCACGACACCGGGCTCGACATGATCGCGAAACTGGCCGACCAGTACCGCGAACTGGGCGACAAGATCTTCGGCACCAAGGATCTCGACGAGATCTTCGAGCGGCTGCGCACCGACCCGGCCCTGCGCTGGCGGGACGGCGACGAACTGCTCGACGCCGCGCGTGACGCCATCACCCGCGCCGAAGCCGTTGCCCCGCAGTGGTTCTCGACCATCCCCGAGCAGCGGTGCCAGGTCGAGCCGGTCCCGCCGGCGGAGGCGCCCGGCGGCACGCTGGCGTACTACATCGAGGCGGCGCTCGACGGATCGCGGCCGGGCACCTACTACGCGAACACCTACGAGGCCGAGCAGCGCCCGAAGCACACGAGCGAGGCGATCGCCTTCCACGAAGCCGTTCCGGGGCACCACTTCCAGATCTGCATCGCGCACGAACTCGAGGGCCTGCCGATGTTGCGCGGCCACGCCGACGTCAACGCCTACGTCGAAGGCTGGGGTCTCTACTCGGAGCGCCTCGCCGACGAGATGGGCCTGTACTCCAGCGATCTGACCAGGTTCGGCATGCTCACCCAGGATTCGATGCGCGCCGGACGGCTGGTCGTCGACACCGGGATGCACGCGCTCGGCTGGAGCCGTCAGCAGGCCGTCGACTTCCTGGCCGAGAACACGCCGATGGCGAGGGTGGAGATCGAGGCCGAGATCGACCGCTACGCCGCCGTTCCCGGGCAGGCGCTGTCGTACATGGTGGGACGGCTGGAGATCGAGCGGATCCGTGCCGAGGCCGAGGCCGCGCTGGGCGACCGGTTCGACATCAAGGGCTTCCACGAGGTCGTGCTGAGCAACGGCATCCTGCCGCTGCGGGTGCTGGACGACGTCGTCAAGGCGTGGGTGGCCGCGCAGTGAGCCGGCACACAGGCGGACGCCGTCGTCCCGGCGCATACTGTCGCTAAGCGAACGCTCAGTAACTTGTGAGGAGATGTCGATGAGGATCGGGACCGCGATCAGCTACGCCGGTGGTTTCGCCGACAGCGTGGCGGACATCGTCGAGCTGGAGAAGGCCGGACTGGACATCGTCTTCGTCCCCGAGGCCTATTCGTTCGACGCGGTCAGCCAGCTCGGCTACGTCGCGGCGAAGACCGAGCGGGTCCAGATCGCGTCCGGCATCTTCCAGATCTACACGCGGACGCCGACGCTGACCGCGATGACCGCCGCCGGGCTGGACTTCGTCTCCGACGGCCGGTTCACCCTCGGCATCGGCGCCTCCGGTCCGCAGGTCATCGAGGGTTTCCACGGTGTGAAGTACGACGCGCCGCTCGGTCGCACGCGCGAGATCATCGACATCTGCCGTCAGGTGTGGCGGCGGGAGAAGGTGGTGCACTCCGGCACGCACTACTCGATCCCGCTGCCACCCGAGCAGGGCACGGGCCTCGGCAAACCGCTGAAGCTGATCAACCACCCGGTGCGCGAGCGGATCCCGATCCTGCTGGCCTCGATCGGCCCCAAGAACGTCGCGCTCACGGCCGAACTCGCCGAGGGCTGGGAGCCGATCTTCTTCCACCCGGAGAAGGCGGCCGACGTCTGGGGAGCGTCTCTGGCCGAGGGCAAGGCCAAGCGCGACCCGTCGCTGGGCGAGCTGGACACCTTCGTCGGCACCGCGCTCGCGATCGGTGACGACGTCGACGGGATGCTGGACCACCTGCGCGGCATGCTGGCGCTGTACATCGGCGGGATGGGCGCGCGCGGCAAGAACTTCTACAACAGTCTCGCTCAGCGATACGGCTATGAGGCCGAAGCGAAGCTCATCCAGGACCTGTACCTGGACGGCAAGAAGGACGAAGCCGCCGCGGCGGTGCCGAAGGAGCTGATCAAGGCGATCTCGCTGATCGGGCCGGAGGGTTACGTCAAAGAGCGGCTGGCCGCCTTCCGCGAGGCAGGCGCGACCACGCTGGTCGTCAACCCGCTGCTGCCCGGCCGGGAAGCCCGCGTGGCGCAGGTTTCGAAGCTGCGCGAACTCATCGACTAGGCACGCGGGGGAGAGGTGAACCTCTCACCTGTATCGATACGGTATACTTGACCTGCGCCGGTATATCTTCTTCGTGGTCAAAAAGCGGCCTCCCGGTGGAAAGAGAACGTAAACCACGCCTGAACGGCGAGAAAATCCGCCATTATCAGGAGTGAAAGCGAGACCTCGGGGGAATACGTTCGCGACGAAGGTGAGGTGCCTCGCGTGCGCAAGCAGATCGGGGAACCGTCCGCCGCGGTCCTGGACGTCGGGTCGTTCAGTGCACGGCTGGTGGTTCTGGCCAAGGGTGGTTCGCCGCTCGATCCCGCGCTGAGCCACCAGACGCGACTGCGGCTCGACAGGGAACTCGACGACGGCGGGAACCTGACCCGGCGCGGTATCGACGCGGTCTCGTCCGCGGTCGAGGCGGGGATGACCATGGCCGCCAAACACGGCGTCGAGGACGTGTTCCCGCTGGCCACTTCGTCGATCCGCGACGCGGCCAACGTGAAGCAGGTCGTCCGTGACGTCGCGAAGGCCACCGGGGTCGAGCTGCGATTCCTCACCGGCCGCCGCGAGGCGGAGCTGGCGTACGTCGGCGCGCGCCGGTGGTACGGGGCTTCGGCCGGCGGGCTGCTGGTGCTCGACATCGGCGGCGGGACCGTCGAGCTCGCCGCGGGAAGCGCCGAAGAAGCCGAGTTCGCGCACTCGCTGCCCCTCGGCGCGCGTTCGCTGACGCGGGACTGGTTCGCCACCGAATGCCCGTCGCCCAAGGTCGTGCGGGCGATGCGGGAGCACGTGCTCGACGAGGTCCGCGACGCGATGCAGGACGTCCTGCCGCGGATTCGCGACCATCGCGCCGTCGGCTGCTCCAAGGTGCTGCGCCAACTCGCGCGGCTCGCCGGCGACCGGCCGTCCCGTGCCAGGGAACTGCACCTCGAAGACTTGCGCGCGTGGATCCCGAGGCTGGCGAAGCTGCCCGCGAAACGCCGCGCCGAACTGCCGGGCATCTCGCGGCAGCGCTCGCACCAGGCGCTCGCGGGCGCGATCGTCGCCGAGGCGCTGCTCACGCTTTCCGGTGGCCAGGTCGCCATCTGCCCGTGGTCCACCAGGGACGGACTGCTGCTCGGCATGCTCGACGGGCTCGTCACGCTGGAGGGCAAGCCGGCGAAAGCCGCCTGAAAACTGGCGTTTCCGGCCGTGAGCGGGTACCCCGGACACATGAGGGAAAGCAAGAAGAACTTCGGGCAGGACGACGAAGAAGACCTCGACGACCTCCGCGGGATCCAGCCGAAGACCGACGTGCCGGGCGCGCCCAATCGTGACGTCGGGCCGCACGGCACGAAGGACGTCGACGGCGTGCCGGGCAGCGGCGAAGTGCCGATCGAACCCCCGGACTGAGCCGTCGCGCGCGCTAGGATCGGTCCGTTACTTGCAAATTTTGCAAGTAACGGACCGTTCATGGCGCGCGAGTGACCGGTCACCCGTCCTTCGGCTGCCTCCGCACCGGAGCGCGGCCCGCGGGCTGTACCGGCGCCGGACCGGGATCGACCACCGGGATCGGCAGCCGCACCGGCTCGGCGGTCACCGTGAACGTCTCGCCGTGGTGCGCCAGTTCCAGCGGCTCCCCGGTGATCACGTGATACGTCGCGCCCTCGCCGTCGATCTCGACCTGGAACCGGGTGCCGCGGAAGGTCAGCCGGAACGCGATCCGCCGGAGTTGCGGCGGTAGCCGCGGCGCGAAGGTCAGCCGTCCGCCGTGATCGCGCAGCCCGCCGAACCCGGCGACGGTGCCCTGCCACGCGCCCGCCAGTGAAGCCAGGTGCAGACCGTTGCGGACGTTGTTGTGCACGTCGTGCAGGTCGGTGAGCGCCGCTTCGGCGAGGTAGTCGTACGCCAGTTCAAGGTGCCCGACTTCGGCGGCCACCACGGCCTGGGTTCCCGCCGACAGCGAGGAATCCCGCACCGTCCGCGCCTCGTAGTAGGCGAAGTCGCGCGCCTTTTGCTCCGGGGTGAAGGAATCCCCGCACAGGTGCAGCGCGAGCACCAGATCAGCCTGTTTGACGACTTGCTTGCGGTACAGGTCGAAATACGGGAAGTTCAGCAGCAGCGGGTAGAAGTCCAGGTCCGTGCCCTCGAAATCCCACTCGTCGTGCTCGAGGAACCCTTCGGACTGCGGATGGACGCCGAGGTCCTCGTCGTAGGGCACCAGCATCGCCTCGGCCGCCTTGCGCCACGAGGCGACCTCCTCCTCGCTGACGTCGAACTGCCGGGCAACGTCGTCGTGCTGGCCGACGATTTCGGCGGCGTAGAACAGGTTCCGGCGGGCCATCAGGTTCGTGTAGACGTTGTTGTCCGCCACCGCGGAGTACTCGTCCGGCCCGGTGACACCGTCGATCCGGAACCGGCCCCGCCGGTCGAAATGCCCCAGTGACAACCACATCCGCGCGGTTTCGAGGAGCAGCTCCGCGCCGCAGGTCCGCATGAACTCGTCGTCGCCGGTGGCGTTGAGATACCGCACGACGGCGTCCGAGATGTCCGCGCTGACGTGGAACGCCGCGGTGCCCGCCGGCCAGTACGCCGAACACTCCGCGCCGTTGATGGACCGCCAGGGGAACGCCGCGCCGCGCAAACCCAGCTGGGCGGCCCTTTCCCTGGCTTTGTCCAAAGTGGAGTGACGCCAGCGCAGGGCGTCGCGGGCGGCGTCCGGGATGCTGTAGGTGAGCACGGGCAGGACGAAGGTCTCGGTGTCCCAGAACGCGTGCCCGTCGTAGCCGGGGCCGGTCAAACCCTTGCCCGCCAACGCCCTCGTCTCGCCGCGGGCCCCGGCCTGCAGGAGGTGGAAGAGCGCGAACCGGACGGCCTGCTGCAGTTCCGGGTCGCCCTCGATTTCGATGTCCGAGGTTTCCCAGAAGTCGTCGAGGAACTCCTTCTGTTCGGCGAGCAGTCCCTTCCAGCCGGTCTGCCGGGCCCCCGCCAGCGCGGCCTCGACCTGCGCGCGCACGGCGGGCACCGAACGCTGTGCGGACCAGCCGTAGGCGAGGTACTTGGTGATCCGCAGCCGTCCGCCCTGGGGCACGTCGACGGCGATGGTGAGCCGAGCCAGATCCTCTTCGGCCTCGATATGCGTGCGCACGCCGTCGGAGACGTCGATCTTGTGGTCCATCGCGGCGGCCATCCGCAACCCGGATTTCCGGGTCTGGTGCACCAGCACCGCGTGATACGCCTCCGCGTGGTGGTATTCGCCGATCAGCGGCGACTCCAGCGCGGCCGCGACCCGCGGATCACGCGTGTCGGACTCGATCGGTTCGTTCGCCAGCAGATCCGACTGCACCACCAGCTGGAGCTCGTCGTCGAGCGGTTCGACCTCGTACCGGATCGCGGCGACGGCACGCTGGGTGAAGGAGACCAGGCGTTCGGTCTTCACCCGCACCCGGCGGCCGGTCGGTGACGACCAGACGGTGTGGCGCGCGAGGGTGCCCTTCCGGAAGTCGAGCACGCGGTCGTGCTCCGTCGCCTGTCCGTACCTCATGTCGAGTGGCTCGTCCTCGACCAGCAGCCGGATGATCTTGCCGTCGGTCACGTTGACGACGGTCTGTCCCTCTTCGGGGTAGCCGTATCCGGTCTCCGCGTAGGGAAGATCGTGCTGTTCGTAGAAACCGTTCAGGTAGGTGCCCGGCAGGCCACGCGGCTCCGCCTCCTCCAGCGTCGCGCGCAGGCCGATGTGCCCGTTCGACATCGCGAACGCCGATTCGGTGCGCTGCAACGCGTCGACGTCCATCCCGTGCCAGCGCAGCTCCCATGGCGAGACCTCGTAGCCGCGGAAAAGCGATTCGGTCACTTGCGGTCCTCCAGGAGTTCGGCGAGGTCGTCCACCACGACGTCGGCACCGTGTGCGAGCAGTTCGCCCGCCTGATGCGCGCGGTTCACCCCGACGACGTAACCGAAACCGCCTTCCTTGCCCGCCTGCACCCCCGCGAGGGCGTCCTCGAAGACGGCCGCGTTCTCCGGGGCGACACCGAACGCCTCGGCGCCGGCGAGAAACGAATCGGGGGCGGGCTTGCCGCGCAGCTTCCTTTCGGTGATCACGATCCCGTCGATCCGCGCTTCGACGAACCTGGTCAAGTCGGCGGCGTCGAGCACCTTCGCGCCATTGGCCGACGAGGTGACGACGCCGATGCGCAAGCCGGCCGCCTTCGCCGCCTCCAGGTATCGGACGGAACCCGGATACGGAGTGACCCCCTCTTCGTCGATGATCTTCAGGACCAGCTGGTTCTTGCGGTTCCCGATGCCGTTGACGGTGGCGGCGTCGATGCCGTCGCCCGGGCTTCCCTCGGGCAGTTCGATCCCGCGCGAAGTGAGGAAGGTGCGGACGCCGTCGGCCCTCGGCATTCCGTCGACGTAGGCCGCGTAGTCGGCGTCGGTGAACGGGGCGAACGCGTCACCGTCGCGGGCGCGCAGGAATTCGTCGAACGTGCGTTTCCACGCCGCGCGATGCTGGGCCGCGGTGCCGGTCAGCACGCCGTCGAGGTCGAAGAGGCAGGCCGTGATGGAGCCGGGCAGACCGATCATGCCTCCGAACGCTACCCGCGCTCGCCGGTGCCCGCTCGGCTCTCTCAGGCGGCGCGGACCACGAGCGCGACGTGCCGTGCGGCCCGGTCGAGCGGTTCGGGGGACCGGCGGACCCGGCTGACCAGCAGGGCTCCTTCGAGGTTGTTCATGATGGCCGCGGCGACGTCTTCGGAGTCTTTCACGCCGCGTCCGCCGAGCAATTCGACCAGCAGCACGTGCCAGGCGGCGAACGCGTCCTGGCACGCCTTGGTGATCGCGGGCGAGGCGTGCGCCATCTCCAGTGTGATCGTGGCGAGCGGGCAGCCGCCGCGGTAGTCGTCGGCGGCCAAGGCCTCGCCCGCCTTGCGGTACCACCAGCGCACGGCGTCCTCGACGGTCTCGTTGCGCTCGAAGGCACGGCGGACCGTCTTCGCCACGACGGCGGTGCCGAGTTCGATCGCGGCGACCGCGAGTTGTTCCTTGCCGCCGGGGAAATGGTGGTACGCCGACCCCCACGGCGTCCCGGCCTGCTCGACCAGCCGCCGCCACGAGGTCGCCTGGTAGCCCTCGCGGCGGAAGAGCGTCATCGCGGTCGAGATCATCCGCTCGCGAGTGGTGGTGTCGGACACGTCGCTCAGCATAGCCCTTGACTAGGACGACCGTCTTAGGAAAGCCTAGGACGATCGTCTTAGGAGGCAGGGATGACCATCGACGTCACCGGGCAGACCAGGCAGAAGACCGTGACCTGGCAGGATCCGCTGCCCACCGCCCGGCTCGGCCGGGAACTGTCCGGGCTCGACTACCTGACCGGTATCGCCGAGGGCCGGATCCCGCCACCGCCGATCTCGGCGCATTTCGGCATGCGCTGGGTGAGCGTGGCCGAAGGTGACGTCGTCCTCGCCGCGACGCCGGACGAGTCGCTGTACAACCCGATCGGGACCGTGCACGGCGGTGTCGCGGCGACCCTGCTGGATTCGGCGGTGGCCTGCGCGGTGCACTCGACCCTGCCCGCCGGCGTCGGGTACACCTCTGTCGAGCTGAAGGTGAACTACCTGCGCGCCATTTCCGGTTCGGTGGGGGAGATCCGCGCGCACGGCTGGGTCGTGAAGGCCGGTTCGCGCGTCGCGTTCGCCGAGGGCGACATCCGCGACGGGCAGGGCAAGGTGCTCGCGACCGCGTCGAGCACCTGCCTGATCATCAAGCCTTAGAACATCGCGGCGCCGGGCGGAACCGGCTGCTTGACGTCCCAGTGCTCCACGATGAGCCCGTCCTCCACGCGCACGATGTCGACGACGGCCGTGCCGAGCTTCTCGCCCGGCGAGACCACGTGCAGGTGCACGACGACGTGATCCTCGTCGGCGATCACGCGTTTCACGGAGACGTCGGCGCCGGTCATCGGTGAATTCCGCATCGCTTCGACGAAAGCGTCACGGCCGGAAGGGAAACCCGGGCTGTGCGTGACGAAATCCGGGTGCACGTTCGCGCCCGCGGCGGCGAAGTCCTTGCGTACGAACAGGTTCTCGAAGCAGTCGACGACGATCTTCTTGGCTGTGGTCATACGGGCATCGTTTCGCGCGGGTTCGCCGCCGTCGATTACCGCGAAGGTAAAGCCCTGCCTAGGCCGCGCCGACCTTGCGTTCGAAGACCAGGCCCTCGGCGGCGCGCAACCCGACGCTGATCGCGCCGGTCAGCACCCCGTCGTCGCCCAGTTCGCCCTGGACGACCGCGGGCACCAGGGGCGTGAACGCGCGCAGCGCGCGGTCGATCGGGTCGAGCAGCAGATCGGCCGCGGTGCCGATCCCGCCGCCGAGCACGATCAGTTCGGGGTCGATCACCGCCGCCACCGACGCCACGGTGTACGCGAGCCTGTCCGCCTCCGCCTCGACGGCGCGGAGGGCGAGTTCGTCGCCGTCGCGGGCGAGCCGGAAGACCTCGCGAGCCGACTTCGCCGTGCCGAGGCCGAGTTCGCGTGCGCCGCGGACGACGGACTGTGCCGCCGTCGCCTCTTCGAGGTGGCCGCGGACCGGCGGGGCGTCCTCACCTTCGCCCGGCGCGTCCGATTGGCCGTAGGGCAGGTAGCCGATTTCGCCTGCCGCGCCCGTCGCGCCGCGGAAGACCTGGCCGTCGACCATCACACCCATGCCGACACCGGTGCCGATGGTGATGCAGCCGAACACCGACGCGCCGCGCGCGGCACCGCGTTCCCATTCGCCGACGGCGGTGAGGTTCGCGTCGTTCTCGACCATGAGGTCCGGGCCCAGGACGGCTTCGAGTTCGTCGAGCAGACCGGCCTTGCCCCAGCCGGGCAGGTTCGGCGCGTGCCGGAAGCAGCGTTTCGCCGGATCCGCGACGCCGGGTGAGCCGAGGACCCGCACGACGATGTCGGTCTGGCTGAGCCCCGCCTCGCGCACCGTCGCCGCCGCGAGGGCACCCACCGCGCTGACGAGCGCGGTGCCCGAACGCGAGGTGTTCCGCTCGTCACGGCGGGCGACCACGGTGTGGCCGAGATCCGAGACGGCGACCCGCAGATGTTCGCGTCCGATGTCGACACCCAGCACGTATCCGGCCGTGGGATCCGCTTCGTAGAGGACTGCGGACCGGCCGGTGCCGGTCGAGGTGTGCCCGGTCGCCCTGGCGAGACCGGCCGCTTCGAGCGCCAGTAACGCTTGGCTCACCGTGGGTTTCGAAAGACCGGTGTCCTTGGCGACTTGGGGTCGCGTCGCCGGGCCGCTGCGGCGCAGGAGGTCCAGTACGGCGCGCTGATTGATCTTCCGCATCCCGGCGGGGGTGCCGACGGGCGGATTTTCTGCGCCAACCACGAGCTTCGCCTCCTGTCGAACCAAGGTGTTCCACCAAAGTTATCCGGGTCCGGCCCGAAATGGGCAAGAAGGTTTACATTCGGTGGTTCCCGGTGACGATAAACGTGCCGGCGCCGCGAATCGCGCACGCCGCGCGCGAAAACCCGGTGATTCACCCGGTATCCGGGCAGGTGCTCCCAGTGACCGGTAATGGTCTAGACCAGAAGGCTCACGCCACGTGGCGGCTCGCGGGACGCCGGAATCCCCTGTGCTGACGGGGCCGTTCGGGGACTTCGCCGGTCTCGTGGTCCGTTTCCGCGAGGGGGGAACCCGGACTGTCGGCCGTCGTCGCGGGACTGGGGCGGTTGCGCAGACGGTGCTGGCGGTTCACCACGAAGAGCAAAAGCAGTCCGGCGACGACCAGCCCGTGGGTGAGCACGCGTCCGGCGGTGACCTGTCCGGTGACGAGGTCGCCCGCCGACAACGCCAGGAGGAGCGCGACGAAACCGGTCAGCGCCGGTAGCTGCCCTGCCGCAGCCTTCGTGCGGACGGCCGCCCAGCCGAGTCCGACGCCGACGGCGAGGTTCCACGCGCTGCTTTCGTGGGAAAGGTGCCCGACCAGCGATTCCGTGCCGTGTCCCGCGCCGTGGTCGTCGACGCCCAGCAGCTGGGCGAAGGCGAGACCGAGCTGAGCGATCGCGACCATGGCGAGCGCGATCCTGGCGGGCCAGCCCTCTCTCGGCGGGGCGGGGGTGCGCTCGAGGATGACGGCGGTGAGGTCCGGGACCGGCGGGGCGGGCCGCAGCAGCATCGTGCGGTGCAGCCGCTCGGCGCGCGAGAGCCACGACCGGCAGGCGGCGCAGCCTGCCACGTGCCGGTCGACCACCTCGGGCGGGGCGGGTTCGGTTTCGCCGTCGAGCCGGGCCGACAGGGCCTCGCGGCAGGTCTCGCACTTCACGTCTCACTTGTCGGGCGCGGGCCTGCCCGGGTTCCCGGGACGCTGCTACGTTTCTCGTATGGCCGGGCCGCGCAACCACGACGACGAGCGGGTGACCGCGCTCGCCCTCGCCGCCGCCCGCGGAGACCGGCGGGCTCTCGAAGACTGGGTGCGCGCCACTCAGGCGGACGTCTGGCGCTTCGTGGCGCATCTCGCCGACGTCAGCGCCGCCGACGATCTCACCCAGGAGACGTACCTGCGCGCGTTCGGCAGCCTGCGCCGGTTCGCCGGCCGGTCCTCCTCGCGGACCTGGCTCCTGTCGATCGCGCGCCGGGTGGTCGTCGACCGTATCCGGGCGGCTTCGGCCCGTCCGAAGCTCGCCGATGTCGACTGGGAAGCCACCGCCGAGCGTCGCGGCGCTCGTCAGGCGGAGGGTGTCGCGGGGTTCGAAGACCTCGTGGAGCTGCGGATGCTGCTCGACGGGCTCGACCCGGAGCGGCGCGAGGTCCTCGTCCTCACTCAGGTGCTGGGCCTTTCGTACGCCGAGGCGGCCGAGATCTGCGGTTGCCCGGTCGGCACCGTGCGCTCGCGTATCGCGCGTGCCCGCGAAGACCTGCTCGAAGCGGGCCGGGAGCGCGACTCCATCTGACGCAATTCGTCATCTGGTTGCGGTAGTTGGTGACACGAACTATCGCAACCAGATGACGAATTGCGGTGTGCGCTGTGGCGCGCCACACATTCGGGGCGCTTCGCTGTCACCGCGTCACACAGATGGGCTGACCCGACTACTCCGCGTTGACTAGGCCGAATGCCGATGCCTAGCGTGTCGCCATCCGACCCCAGGCCGCGCGAGGGTCCCCGCCTTCTCCGCGCGCTCTCGAAGGGATCTTCCCGATGGCCAGTCCCACCACTGGAACCCCAGGCGAGACTCAGGACCCCGGCGGTCTCGGCCGCCGCCGGTTCCTGAGCTTCCTCGTCGCGGCGCCCACGCTCACGATCGCCACGAAGATCGGCATCGACGGCTTCGCACCCGAAGAGGCCGAAGCCGTCATCCCGACTCCGCCCGGCCCTGCCGAGATCCTCGACCTCGGCGACGTCCTCATCCTTTCGAACGCCCCCACCGCCAACCTTCTCGTCCTCGAAGTCCGCGAAGACGGCAGCGTCCGGCTGGAACTGCCCCGGACCGAGGTCGGCCAGGGCATCACCACGGCCAACGCGATGCTGGTCGCCGAGGAGATGGACCTGCCGCTCGACCGCGTCGACGTCGTGCTCTCCGATGCCCGCTCCGAACTGCTGTTCAACCAGCTGACCGGCGGTTCCAACACGATGCGTTCGCTCTATACCCCGGTGCGGATCGCGGCGGCCGCCGCGCGCGCCCGGCTGGTGGCGACGGCGGCTCGGCAATGGGGCGCCAAGGCCGATCGTCTGTCCACAAGGGACGGTGCGGTGATCGCGCCCGACGGTCGCCGCGCGGACTACGGCGCGCTGTCCAAGCCCGCCGCCCGTGCCGATCTGGGAAAGCTCACGGCGACCCCGAAGGCGGAGTCCGCGCACCGGCTCGTCGGCACGCCGCAATCGCGCAAGGACGCGCGCGCGATGGTCACCGGGCAGCTGAAGTACACGCTCGACCTGGACATCCCCGGCGCGAAACCGGCGATGGTCCGCCGCCCGCCGACGATCAACGGCACGGTCGAGAAGGTCAACAACGAGGCCGCCGTGCGCGCGATGCCCGGCATCATCGACATCGCCGTGATCAAGACCGGGGTCGCGGTGCTGGCGGAGACCTTCGGCCAGGCACTCGACGGTAAGAACGCCCTCGACGTCACCTGGAACGCCGGCACCGTCGACGGCGAGAACAACGCGACGATCAAGAAGAAGCTGCAAGCCGCGGCGCTGCCGTTCGTCGTGCCGCCGCTGCTGACCCAGTACGTCGACGGCGAATTCGATTTCGCCTTCGCCAGCCACGCGCCGCTGGAGACCAACTCCGCGGTCGCCGACGTCCGCGAGGACAGCGCGACCATCTGGTCCGGGATGAAGGTCCCGATCCTCGCGAAGCAGAACATCGCGCAGGAACTCGGACTGCCGGAGAACAAGGTCACCGTGCACGTCCAGCAGGCGGGCGGATCGTTCGGCCGCCGCCTGTTCTCCGACGGCGCGATCGAAGCCGCGCGGATCTCGAAGGCGATGAAGCGGCCGGTGCGGCTGATGTGGAGCCGTATCGACGACATGCGCCACGGCCGCGCCCGCGCCGCCAGTCACCACAAGATCCGCGCCACCTTCGCGCTCGGACAGGTGCTCACCTTCGAGCACCGCGTCGCCAGCGTGGAGACCGACTGGGGTCACGGGCTCGGCGAGGTCCTGACCGCCTTCGCCGCGCAACTGCCGGTCGGCGGAAACCTGAGCTTCGCGCAGACGGTGTTCCTGTTGACGGTGAAGTCGCCGTACAACTTCGGTGTCACCACTCAGCTGCTCAACGAGGTCCCGGTGGACTTCCACACCGGCGCGTGGCGGTCGGTGTACTCGTCGAGCACCCGCGGCGCGGAAGAGATCATGGTCGACGAGATCGCCGCGAAGCTCGGCAAGGATCCGGTGGCGTTCCGGCGGGAGTTCATCAAGGACGACCGGCAGCGTGCGGTCCTGGACAAGGTCGCCGAACTCGGCGAGTGGGGCAAGAAGATGCCCAAGGGTTTCGCGCAGGGTGTCGCCGTGCACGGCGAGTACAAGTCGTACACCGCCTGCCTGGTCGAACTCGACGGACGCGACCCGAAGAAGCCGCGCGTCACCAAGGCGACCATCGCGGTCGACGTCGGCAAGCCGATCAACCCTCGCGGGATCGAGGCGCAGATGCTCGGCGGCCTGACCGACGGCATCTCGACCACGCTGACCGCGGGGCTGCACATCGACAAGGGCCTTCCGCTCGAGGGCAGCTACTCGCAGTTCCACTACGCGCGGCAGAAGGACTCGCCGATGGACGTCAAGGTGTTCGTCATGCCGGAGACGGGCGAGATCGGCGGCGCCGGGGAGCTCGGCGTGCCGGCACCGGTCGGCGCGATCGGGAACGCCTATGCGCGGGCGACCGGCATCAAGCCGCGAAGCTTCCCGATTGACTTCCCGGTCGACTTCGAACCCTTCCCCCGCTGACTTTCCTTCCCCGCCAAGGAGTTCCGATGCCCAACTACACCTTCACGGTGAACGGGAAGACCGTCACCGTCGACGCGCCCGCGGATCTGCCCATGCTGTGGGCGCTGCGGGACAAACTCGGTGTCCGCGGCCCGAAGTACGGCTGCGGGATCAACGTCTGCAAGGCCTGCACCAGCCACCTCGACGGCGAGGCGTTCAACCCGTGCGTGACGCCGGTGTCCGACTGCTCGGGCAAGGACGTCACCACCATCGAAGGCCTCGCCGACGGCGATGACCTGCACCCGGTGCAGGAGGCTTGGCTGGAGCAGGACGTCGCGCAGTGCGGCTACTGCCAGCCGGGGCAGATCATGGCCGCGGTGGCGCTGCTGAAGAAGACGAAGAACCCGACCGACGCCGAGATCGACGCGATCCAGAACGTCTGCCGGTGCGGCACCTACTTCCGGATCCGCGAAGCCATCAAGAGCGCGGCCGCGAAGATGTGAATTCCCGCCGGTGCGGTGGAAATCCCTATTTCCCGCCGCACCGGCGGAGCCTTTCGGCTTCGACAGGCCACCTCCTGGCAAGTCGTGTTAGATGGCGTCCCCAGGGATTCGACGAGGAGTCCCTGCCCCGGAGGACGTCCATGCACTACCGAACTGTGCTCCGCGAAGGCTCGGCCGCCGTCGTCGCCGAATTGGCCTTCGAGGTCGAAAAACAGCTGCCGAGGCTCATCGAGAGCACCGTCGCCCAGATCCGCGCCGAGATGCCGGTGTACCGCGACGCGCAGTTCGTCACCCTCGCCGAACTGCGGACCTCGGTGCGGAACAACCTCGAGTTCGTCATGCGGACCCTGCGCGGCACCGAGGAGCCCGACCTCACGCAGGCGCGGGCGACCGGGCGCGCACGGGCGTTGCAGGGCGCGCCGCTGCCGGAACTGCTGCGGGCCTACCGGATCGGGCTCACCGAGGTGTGGGACCGGTTCGTCGAACTGACCGCTTCGGGTGAGCATCAGGACCTCCGCGGCCTCGTCGCCGCGACGTCGGCGATCTGGGCGCTGATCGACGACTACGCCGAGGCGCTGACGACGACGTATCGCGACACCACCGCCGAAGTCATGCTGGCGCACCAAAGCAGACGCTCCGCGTTGGTCGAGGCGCTGTTCGCCGGCGGCGCGGCCACCGAGGGCACACTGTGGGACATCGCGCGAGTGCTGGAACTCTCGCTCGACGGGACCTACGTGGTCGTCGCGGCGGAGACCCCGCGCGTCGGGCACGAACCGTTGCCCCAGATCGAAAACCGGCTCCGCGACCGGCAGCACGCGTCCGCCTGGCGGCTCACGCCGGACCTGCAGGTCGGGGTCGTGTCGATGCGGGATCCGTCGGCGTCGCAGCTGATCGTCGAGTTGCTGCGGGAGGACCAGATCGGCCGGATCGGGGTCAGCCCGGTGTTCACCGGCCTCGGCAACACCTCCCGCGCGCTGCACCTCGCCAGGGTCGCGCTCTCCAGCATGATGCCGGGGACGACGGGAATGGTGCAGTTCAACGAATCCCCGCTCGCCGGCCTCGTCGCCAGCGCGCCGGAGGCGTCGGTCCAGCTCGCGCATCACGTGCTGCGGCCGATCCTCGACCTGCCCGGTGACGACCGGAACGTGCTGCTGCTGACGTTGCGGGCGTGGTTCGAATGCCAGGGCTCCACGAAACTGACGTCGGAGCGGATGTTCTGTCACCCCAACACGATCCGGCACCGGTTGAAGCGGATCTCCGAGGAACTGGGCCGTTCGCTGACGGACCCGGCCGACATCGCCGAACTCGGCGCCGCCCTGCGCGCGCTCCACATGTTCCCGGACACCTCTCATCTGCCCTCGCCGAGGGATCCGCTGCGCTAGGTTCCCCGCATGAACGAATTCGCCATCGGCGGAGATCTGCCCGTGCACCGCCTCGGTTTCGGCGCCATGCGACTGCCGACCGAAGCGGGCCCCGCGCGTGAGGCGTCCATCGCCTTGGCGCGAAGGGCCGTGGAGCTCGGCATCACCCTGATCGACACCGCGCATCTGTACGGCGGCGGTGCCAACGAGGAACTCCTCGCGGAAGCGCTGTACCCGTACCCGGACGACCTGGTGGTCACCACCAAGGTCGGCGTCGTGCGGACCGGGGACGACTGGAAGTACGACGCACGGCCGGAATCGCTGCGGACGCAGGTCGACGACGGGTTGCGACGGTTGCGTGTCGAACGGATCGAGCTGCTGCAACTGCACCGTCTCGATCCGGACACCCCGCTGGCCGATCAGCTCGGCGCGCTGCGGGACCTGCGTGACGAAGGCAAGATCGGCCGGATCGGGCTCTCCGAGGTCACCGTGGACGAACTCGCGCGGGCACGGGAGTTCGTGGACATCGCGAGCGTGCAGAACCGCTACAGCCTCCTCGACCGCGAGTACGAGGCGGTGCTGGACGCGTGCGAGGCGGCCGGGATCGCTTTCCTGCCTTGGCGTCCGGTGCTCGGCGCCGCGTCGGAGGCCGGTTCCGTGCTCACCGCCGTCGCCGCGGAGCTGGGGGTGACCACGGCGCAGGTCGGGCTCGCGTGGCTGCTCGCCAGGTCACCGGTGATCCTGCCGATCCCGGGGACGGCGAACATCGCGCACCTGGAGGAGAACTTCGCCGCGGCGAAGGTCGAGTTGAGCACTGAGCAGCTGGAGCGGCTCACGACGGCTTGACGGCCTCCACGAGCACCCGCCGCGAGTGCGCGACGAACTTCCCGTCGGTCTCGATCATCCGATGGAGTTCCGCGAGCTTGTCGCGGTACTTCGCCACCTCGAACCCCGGCACGATCCAGATCACCTTCCGCAGGAAGTGCACCACGGCGGCGAGGTCGAAGAACTCCATCCGGAGTTTCGCCGGTTCGAGTCGCTCCACCCGCAGCCCGACGGCCTCCGCCTCGACGCGCAGCACGTCGGGTGTCCAGCCACCGTAGTCCTGCGGACCGAGGAAGAACTCCTTCAGTTCGCGGACGGTTCCGGCGCCGATCTGCTGCGACAGGAAGATCCCGCCCGGCCGCAGAACGCGCGCGATCTCCCGCCACGGGTTCGCGATCGGATGACGGCTGCTCACCACGTCGAACGACTCGTCGGGGAAGGGCAACGGCGCGTCGTACTCGGCCTCGATCACCTCGCCGCCCAAGGGCGCGAGGGTCTTCTTGGCGACCTCGACGTTCGGCGGCCAGCCTTCGGTCGCGGCCAGGACCGGCGGCGGTTTCGGGATGCCCGCGAGCACCTCGCCGCCGCCGGTCTGCAGGTCGAGCCCGGCGGACGCCGCCGCCATCCGCTCACCGAGCAGCCGCGAGTAGCCCCACGGCGGCCGTTCCTCCGTGGCCCGGCCTTCGAACCAGGAGAAGTCCCAGCCTTCGACCGGGACGGCCTCTCCCTCGGTGAGCAGCTCTTCGAAAGTCATGTCCGCAGTTTCGGCTCCCCGGCCGGATGGGGCAACGCGATTTCGGGTGCTATCCGGCGTCGGTCGAGCGCTTCCAGAGGTTGATGTCGGCCTCGGTGGCGTAGCGGTCGATCTCGGCCAGCTCCTCCTTGGTGAAGTGCAGGTTCTTCAACGCGCCGACGTTGTCCTCCAGCTGGGCGACGCTGCTCGCGCCGATCAGCACCGACGTCATCCGCGGGTCACGCAGGCCCCACGCGAGCGCGAGCTGCGCCAGCGTCTGCCCGCGCCGCCCGGCGATCTCGTTCAGCGCCCGGATCTTGCCGACGGTGTTCTCGGTGATCGTCTCCGGATTGAGCGACTTCCCTTGCGCCGCACGGGAATTCTCGGGAACGCCGTCGAGGTAGCGGCTGGTCAGCAGTCCCTGCGCCAGCGGCGAGAAGGCGATGCAGCCCGCGCCTTCGGTTTCGAGCGTGTCGAGCAGTTTGTCGCCTTCGAGCCAGCGGTTGAACATCGAGTACGACGGCTGGTGGATCAGCAGCGGAGTGCCCAGTTCGCGCAGGAGCCGCGCGGCCTCGGCGGTCTTCTCGGACGAGTACGACGAGATGCCGACGTACAGCGCGCGTCCGGAACGGACGGCGGTGTCGAGCGCGCCGACGGTCTCTTCGAGCGGCGTCTCGGGGTCGAACCGGTGCGAGTAGAAGATGTCGACGTAGTCCAGGCCCATCCGGCCGAGCGACTGGTCCAAAGAGGACAGCAGGTACTTGCGCGAACCCCATTCCCCGTACGGACCCGGCCACATGTCGTAGCCCGCCTTGGTCGAGATGACCAACTCGTCCCGGTACGGCTTGAAGTCCGAGGCCAGCAGCCTGCCGAAGTTCTCCTCGGCCGAACCGTAGGGCGGGCCGTAGTTGTTGGCGAGGTCGAAATGGGTGATGCCCAGGTCGAACGCGCGCCGCGCGATGTCCCGCTGGGTGCCCAGCGGCTTGTCGTCGCCGAAGTTGTGCCACAAGCCCAGCGAGATCGCGGGCAGCTTCAGGCCGCTGCGCCCGGTGCGGCGGTAGGGGATGCTCTCGTATCGGCCCTCGGCCGCGACATAGGTGCTCACCGGCCCGATGCTAGCCCGCCGAGGCCTGTGTGAAGAGGGTGGCGACGGCGCCCAGGTGATCTTTGAACGCCGAAGGGCTCTCGACCTCGAAGGGTGCCCCTATGGCGGCGAGGATCAGGACGGGCCAGTCGAAGGTGTCGACGTTCATCGTCAGACGGCAGGACGTCTCGTCGATCGCTTCGAGCGCGCCACCGATGTAGCGCACGGCCGCCTCGACCTCCGCTTTCGGCGCCTCGACCCGGACCACCAGTTCGTACGTGGTCGGCCGGGCCTTGATCTGGGCCTCGACGAATTTGACCGCGTCCCCGCCGGGGATCTCCCGTGGCCGGTAGCGGGCGCCGGTGGTGCGTGGCTCACTCAACCGGTCGACGCGGAAAGTGCGCCAGTCCACCCGGTCGAGGTCCCACGCCACCAGGTACCAGCGCCGTCCGAGTGAGACGAGCCGGTGCGGCTCGACCAGCCGCGCGGACTCCTCGCCGCCGCGCGCCGCGTAGTCGAACTTCAGCCGCTCGTCGTCCCGGCACGCCTGCGCGATCACCGTCAGGCTGGCCGCGTTGACGCGGGGACCCGTGACGGCCGCCGGCGTCGTGTACGCCTGGAGCGCGTCGACACGTCTGCGCAGCCGGGGCGGCATCACCTGGACGACTTTCGTCAGTGCCCGGACCGAGGTCTCCTCGATGCCCTCCACCGAACCGCCCGCCGCCGTCCGCAGGCCGACGGCGATCGCCACGGCCTCCTCGTCGTCCAGCAGCAGCGGGGGCATGACGGTGCCCGACCGCAGCTGGTAGCCGCCCGCGACGCCGCGGCTCGCGTTCACGGGATAGCCGAGCTCGCGCAGCCGTTCGACGTCGCGCCGCAGCGTTCGCTCGCTCACCTCGAGCTTGTCGCTCAGTTCGATTCCCGACCAGAAGCGGTGTGTCTGCAGCAGCGACAGCAGCCGCAGCATCCGCGCACTCGTATTCGCCATGAATCCAGGTTCGCTCCGATTCCGGTCAGAAAGTGGCCGGAATTGACTTTAGCGTTGTCCCCATGACGATGACACTGGACACCCCGAGCGGTGTGACCACGGAAAACGTGGAGAAGTCCTACCGCTGGCGCTGGCCCGCGCTGTTCGTGATCCTGACCGGCTCGGTGATGGAACTGCTCGACATGACGGTCACGAGCATCGCCGGTCCGGTCATGCGGGCCTCGCTCGGCGGCGGCACGGCGATGATCCAGTGGCTCGGCGTCGCCTACACCCTCGCGATGGTGTCCGGTCTGCTCACCGGCGGACGGCTCGGCGACATCTTCGGCCGCAAACGCATGTTCCTGATCGGCGCGACCGGCTTCGTCGTCGGCTCGCTGTTCTGCGCGATCGCGGTGAACCCCGAGATGATCATCACCGCCAGGGTGGTGCAGGGCCTGTTCGGCGCCGCGATGATCCCGCAGGGTCTCGGCATGATGAAGGAGATGTTCACCGGGAAGGAGCTTCAGTCCGCGTTCGGCATGTTCGGCCCGGTGATGGGGCTCGCCGCGGTCGGCGGCCCGATCCTCGCCGGCTGGCTGGTCGACGCCGATCTCTTCGGCACCGGCTGGCGGATGATCTTCCTGATCAACCTTCCGATCGGAGCGCTCGCCGTGCTGGCCGCGCTGAAGTTCCTTCCCGAGTCCCGCCCCGGCGGTTCGCTCACCCTCGACATCCCCGGCGCGCTGCTCGCCACGACCGGAGCGCTGCTGATCGTCTTCCCGCTGGTCCAGGGGCGCGAGTACGGCTGGCCGCTGTGGACGTTCGCGATGATGGCCGCCGCGCTCGTGGTGTTCGGCGTCTTCGCCTGGTTCGAGAAGCGCAAGAGCGGTCGCGGTGGTGACCCGCTGGTCGAACCCAGCCTGTTCCGCAAGCGCAGCTTCCTCGCCGGGATGGCGACCGGGACGATCTACTTCGCGGCGTTCTCCGGCTTCGGTCTCGTCTTCACGTTGTACCTGCAGCTCGGGCTCGGTTTCTCGCCGCTCAAGGCCGGGCTGACCGGGGTGCCGATGTCGCTGGGGATGATCGTCGGGATGGGCCTCGTGCAGGTGGTGCGCAAGCACGGCCGCAAGGTGCTGCACACCGGCGCGCTGATCATGACCGCGGGCGTGATCGGTCTGCTCCTGCTCCTCGGCCCGGAAACCGGTCCGTGGCTGATCGCCCCCGCGTTGCTGGTGGTCGGGATCGGATCCGGGCTGATCATGGGACCGTACTTCGAAATCGCGCTGTCCGGGGTGGAGCCGTCGGAGGCCGGATCGGCGTCGGGCGCGCTGACCTCGCTCCAGCAGGTCGGCGGCGCGCTGGGGATGGCGCTGCTGGGCACGGTGTTCTTCGACGCCGGGACCGCCGACCCGACCGACGCCGCGCAGCGGACGTTCTGGGTGGTCGCGGTGATGGTGGTGCTCACGTTCGCGGTCGGGTTCCTGCTGCCCAAGCGGATCCGCGACGTAGAGTCGGCCGGGTAGGCGATCGAGCTGGGAGGCCGCGTGGCTGGGACCGGGTACTTCACATCCGTCGAAGACGTGACGGCGAAGCTCGCCGACACCGGCTACCTGGCCTCCGCGGCCGTCGCCACCACGGTGTTCCTCGCGGACGCCCTCGGCAAGCCGTTGCTGATCGAGGGCCCCGCGGGCGTCGGCAAGACCGAACTGGCGAAGGCGGTCGCGCAGGCGAGCGGCTCCCGGCTCGTGCGGTTGCAGTGCTACGAAGGCGTCGACGAGTCGCGTGCGCTGTACGAGTGGAACCACGCGAAGCAGCTTCTCCGGATCACCGCCGGCAAGGACGAGACGTGGGACGAAGCCCGCAACGACATCTTCGGTGAAGAGTTCCTGCTGGCCAGGCCGCTGCTGACGGCGATCGAGGGCGACGAGCCGACCGTCCTGCTCATCGACGAGACAGACAAGGCCGACGTCGAGATCGAGGGTCTGCTGCTGGAGGTGCTCGGCGACTTCCAGATCACCGTCCCGGAACTCGGCACGATCACCGCCGGGCGCAAGCCGTTCGTGGTGCTGACCTCCAACGCGACGCGCGAACTTTCCGAGGCATTGCGCCGCCGGTGCCTGTTCCTGCACATCGATTTCCCCGACGCGGCACTGGAGCAGCGCATCGTGCGGCTCAAGGTGCCGGGCGTCGACGACGCGCTCGCCGCGTCCTTGGTCAAGGTGATCACCGCGCTGCGGGCGATGGAACTGCGGAAGGCGCCGTCGGTCGCGGAGACCATCGACTGGGCCCGCACGCTGCTGGCGCTCGGCGCGGGCAGCCTCGGCGAGGACGTCGTCCGCGCGAGCCTCGGCGTGATCCTCAAGCACCAGGAAGACGTCGTGAAGGCGGACGCGCGGCTGGAACTCGGCAAGGTCCTCGACTCGTGAGCGGCGTGCCGGGCAGGCTCGTCGAGTTCGTGGAAGCGTTGCGGGAACACGGGATCCCGGCGGGTCCGAGTGAGACGGTCGACGCCGCCGCGGCACTCGAAGTGCTGGGCCTGGCCTCTCGCGAGCAGATGCGGGAAGGGCTCGCGGCGGCGCTCGTCCGGCGCGGCGGCCAGCGCGCCGTGTTCGACGCGACGTTCGACATCTACTTCCCGCTCGGCGTCGGCGCGCCCTCGCAGGACCCGGTCGAAGACCTGGCCGCGCTGCGGGACCGGCTCGCCGCCGCGCTCGCCGCCGACGATCAGACGGAACTGACGCAACTGGCCGGGCTGGCCGTCGACATGCTGGGGGAGTACGGCGGCACGTCGGGCTCCGGCGGCTGGTCGGCGCACCAGACCCTGGAACGGCTCCAGCCGCAGACCCTCGTGGTCCGCGTGCTCGAAGCGATCCGTGCCGGCGCACAGGAGGACTTCACCGACCGGCTTGACCGCGACGACGTCCGGCGGCGGGTCGAAGGCTTCCGTGGACTGGTGCGGACCGAAGCACGCCGCAGGGTGGCGGAAGTCCGTGGCAGGGAACGGGTTTCGCGGCACGCCGTCCCGCCCGCGGCCGACCGCGTCGACTTCCTGCTCGCCAGCCGCGCGCAACTCGCCGAACTCCGCCGTGTCGTCCAGCCCCTGTCCCGCAAGCTCGCCACCCGGCTGGCCGCCCGGCGGCGGCGGCACGCGCGCGGGCAGATCGACCTGCGCCGGACGCTGCGGCGCTCACTGTCCACCGGCGGCGTCCCGATGCGGCCGTCGTACCGGCGGCACCGGCCAGGGAGGCCGGAAATCGTGCTGCTGTGCGACATGTCGGGCTCGGTGGCCGGTTTCGCGAACTTCACCATGCTGCTGGTGCAGGCCTTGCGCGACCAGTTCGGCAAGGTGCGGGTGTTCGCGTTCATCGACGCTTGCGACGAGATCACCCACCTCGTCGACACCGGCGCCGCCGATCCGGAGGACCTCGGCGCGCGCATCCTCGCCGACGCGGAACTGACCCGTTGGGACGGGCACAGCGACTACGGGCACGCGCTCGGCGAATTCGTCGAACGGTACTCGGATGCCGTGGGGCCCAAGACATCCATGCTCATCCTCGGGGATGCCAGGACCAACGGCGGCGACCCGAACCTGGCGGCGGTTCGCGGGATCGCCGCCGCCGCGCGGCATACGTACTGGCTCAATCCCGAGCGGACGGCGTTGTGGTCCACCGGGGACTCCGAGGCGCACGCCTACGCGGAGGTCGTCGAGATGCACGAATGCCGGAATGTGCACCAGTTGACGCGGCTGGTGACCAGGCTGCTGCCCGCCTAGGGCTTGAGCGCGGCCTTTCCATAGGCGTCGGCGTTGCTGAACACTTCCTGCCCGTACGCGGCGGAGTTGTTGTAGATCAGCACCGCGGTCCACCAGCCGGCGGGTTTGCCGAGGTCACCGCCCCGCGCGCACAGGTAGCGCGCCGTCGTCATGGCGGCGTCGTCGATGTTCTGCGGATCCGGCGCGGCGCCGTCACCGCTCGCACGGACGCCGTACCGCTTCCAGGTGGCGGGCAGGAACTGCATCGGCCCGACCGCGCGATCCCACTTCGGGTCGCCGTCGAGGGCGCCCTTGTCGGTGTCGACGACCGCCAGCACACCGGGGGAGCCGTCGAGCGGGATGCCGATGATCGGCGGCGTCACGACGCCGTCCTCGCCGGCGCGGGAACCGTCGTGCCGGGCGTGCTGGGACTCGGTCCGGCCGATCCCGGCGATGGTCGCCCAGGTGATTCCGCAGCGTGGCGTGGTCTTCGCGGTCTTCTCGGCGGCGTTCACGTACGCCCGCAACGCGCGCGAAGGAATGTCCGTGTTCTCCGACACCTTCGCGATCCAGGCGTCCTTCGCGGGCTCCGCGGGCAGCGGTCCGGCGTCGCCGGGGATCGCCGAACGCGGGGCCGGTTTGAGCGCGGGGACGACGAATTCCGGTTTGACCGGCACCGGCTCGCGGTCGGTGAGGCTGACCACGACCCAGACGGCGCCGGCCACCAAGGCGCCCACGACCAGCAGCGCGAGCATCACGCAGCCGCGCGGGCCGCGTCTCTTGGGCGGTGGTTGCCACTGGTCCATGAGGTCCAGTGCCGAAGGGGACGAAGCGGTCACCGGTTCCACGGTACGTGACTGTTGTGGAGAACTTCTGTGGCCCACCATCGGGGTGAACCGGCCCACGACCCGCAATTCGTCACCTACTTGCGCTTTCACGCCTGCGTGACTACCGCAAGTAGGTGACGAATTGCGGGGTGCGATCGCCCCCTTTGCCCGGTTGACAGTGGTTCGGCCGGATGGTGAAACTAGTCCGCGTTAGGAAGGTTTCCTAACAAGGGCTCGCCGCGCCCCTGCTCCACGGAACGCAACGATGCTTCTGAAGGAGGCACAAAGTGGTACGCCCAAGATGGCGGGCGGCGCTGGTCACGGTGCTCACGGCCGCCTCGGTCCCGATCTCCGCCCAGGCCGCTTCCGCGGCTCCCGTCCGCTACGAGTCCGAGAACGCGACGGTCTCCCGCGGCGTGGTCGAATCCAATCACCAGGGCTTCACCGGATCCGGCTTCGTCAACTACGACAACGTCACCGGCAGCTACGTCGAGTACACCGTCAACGCGGCGCAGGCGGGACAGCACACGCTGACCTTCCGCTATGCCAACGGCACCACCGCCAGCCGCCCGCTCGACATCACCGTCAACGGCTCCCTCGCCGTCGACGACCTCGGGTTCGCCGGCACCGGCGCGTGGACGACGTGGCGCACCGTCACCACCTCGGTGAACCTCACGGCGGGCAGCAACAAGATCCGCACCACCGCCGTCACGGCGAACGGCGGTCCGAACGCGGACTCGCTTTCGGTCGAGGCCAGTGGCGGTTCCAACGACACCGAAGCGCCGTCGGCGCCAGGTTCGCCCACCACGTCGAACGTGACCTGCGGCAGTGTGACCCTGGCCTGGCAGGCGTCGTCCGACAACGTCGGCGTCACCGGGTACCGCGTCCTCCGGAACGGGCAAACCGTTGCCACGACGGCGAATCCGCCCGCGACGGTGACCGGTCTCGCCGCGTCGACGTCGTACTCGTTCACGGTGGTCGCCTACGACGCGGCCGGAAACACGTCCGCGCCGGGCAACGCCGTCTCCGTCACCACGCCGGCGTGCGGCACCGGGACACCGGTGTCGATCAACGGGAAGCTCCACGTCTGCGGCGTCAAACTGTGCAACCAGTACGGCAAGCCCATCCAGCTGCGAGGGATGAGCACGCACGGGATCCAGTGGTACAGCCAATGCGTGAAGACCGCTTCGCTGGACGCGCTGGCCAACGACTGGAAGGCCGACATCCTGCGTGTCGCCATGTACATCCAGGACGACGGCTACGAAAGCAACCCGCGCGAGTTCACCGACATGATGCACGACTACATCGAAGAAGCGACGAAACGCGGGATGTACGTCCTCGTCGACTGGCACCAGCTCGACCCCGGTGACCCGAACGCGAACACCCACCTCGCGAAGACGTTCTTCGCCGAGATCGCCCAGCGGCACAAGGACAAGGTCAACATCATCTACGACGTCGCGAACGAACCGAACGGCGTCGGCTGGGCGGACGTGAAGCGGTACGCCGAAGAGGTCATCCCGGTGATCCGGGCGCAGGACCCGGACAGCGTCGTCTTCCTCGGCACGCACGGATGGTCGACCTTCGGCATCTCCGACGGCCGCGACGAGAACGACATCCTGAACAACCCCGTCAACGCCACCAACATCATGTACACGTTCCACTTCTACGCGGCTTCGCACCAGGACGAGCACTACGACGCGCTGGCGCGGACCGCGGACCGGATCCCGGTGTTCGTCACGGAATTCGGCACCCAGACCTACACGGGTGACGGCGGGAACGACTTCACGTACTCGCAGAAGTACCTTGATCTGCTGGCCGCCAAGAAGATCGGCTGGACGAACTGGAACTTCTCCGACGACTTCCGTTCCGGTGCCGTGTTCAAGACCGGAACCTGCGCCGGGAACTCCTTCACCGGCACTTCGATGCTGAAGCCCGCCGGTGTCTGGGTGCGGGACCGCATCCGCACGCCGGACGACTTCCCGACCGGCTGACCTCCCGCGTTCAGTCCTCTGATGGCGACCAGTCGCCATCAGAGGACTAAACGCGTCAGGAGAGCCAGGCGTCGATCTCTTGGTGGATCGACCGCTTGAGTTCCGCGGGCGCGAAAGACGCGTCGACGGACGCCCGGGCGAGTCCGGCGAGCGCGAGATCGTCGTAGGCGAACGCCTCGCGAGTGCGCAGGAACTCGTCGGTCAGCGTCGTCCCCGTGATCGACGGGACGTCGGTGCTGAGCGTGACCACGAGCCCGGCGTCGACCAGCCGGGGGAGCGGATGCTCCTCGAACGACGGCACGAGCCCGAGCGTCACGTTCGACGACGGGCAGACCTCCAGCGCGATACCGCGTTCCCGCACCTCGGCGACCAGCGCGAGGTCCTCCAGGATCCGGATACCGTGGCCGATCCGCTCGCTGTGGCCGACCTCGAGTGCCTCGCGGATGCTGGCCGGTCCGGCGTCCTCGCCCGCGTGGTGGATCAGGCGCAGTCCGGCCTCGACGGCCTCGTCGCAGATCCCGGCGAACGGCGCCAGCGGATACTTCTCCTCCCCGGCGAGGCCGATCGCGAACACCCCGTCCGGGGCGTACCGGCGCGCCAGGTCGAGGGTGAGCCGGGCGCGTTCGACCGGCCGGCGGCGTGAGTGATCCAGGAGCATCCGCCAGTGGAGCCCGTATTCGGCCGCCCCCGCCGAGAGTCCCTTGAGGACGGACGCCAGTGGCATGTCCGGCTCGCCCAGTCGTTCGCCGTGCGAAGCCGCCGTGAAGGTGACTTCGGCGTAGCGGACCCCGTCCGCGACTTGGTCCTCGCAGAACTCGCGCGCCACCCGTTCGAAGTCCTCCGGCCGCCGCAGACAGGACCGCAGCAGCCCGTTGTAGTCCCCGAACGCGCGGAACCCGTCGAACACGGGTTGTTCCGCGGGTACGGCGACGCCGTTCGCCTCGCCGAGGTCACGGAGCGTGCCCGGCCGGATCGTGCTTTCGAGGTGGACGTGCAGATGGGCCTTGGGCAGCAGCGAAAGATCCCGCATGAGCCCGAACTTACTGGTCTCGGCCCGCGTCGCGCGCCCCGTTTTCGGTGCTCCGACCGGCGCGGGTATCCGAAATGAGTGATTCGGCGCGCTTCGGGGAACCCAGTGACCACTACCGGTCGTTGAGCAGGACACCAGACGACCCCGAGGAAAGGGACCACAGTGCCTCTACTGCGGAAGTTGACCGCCCTGGCCGGCACCGCCGGGGCCGTGCGCGCCTACGTGCGGAAGAACCCCGAGAAGGTCTCGAAGGTCGTGAACAAGGCCGCGACCTTCGTCGACCACAAGACGAAGGGCAAGTACCACAGCCAGATCGACGGCGCGGTACGCAAGGTCGACGGAATGACCGGACGGCCGCCGCGCCGGCCGTACGAGCACTGAGCTAGGCCTCGGCGAGCGTCTCGAGGATCTGCTCGCCGTACTTGGCGAGCTTGTTCTCGCCGACGCCGCTGACCGAACCCAGCTCCTGCAGCGTGGCGGGCCGTTTGGTGGCGATCTGGCGCAGGGTCGCGTCGTGGAAGATCACGTACGCGGGCACTCCCTGCTCCTTCGCCGCCGCGGCTCGCCACGACCGCAGCAGTTCGAACACCGGCGCCGCCTCGGCGGGCATGTCGGCGGCAGCGGCCTTCTTCGCGCTGGACCGGGCCGCGGCCTTGGCCGCCCGCTCCGGCTCACGCCGCAGCTGGACCTTCCGCTGCCCGTTCAGCACCTCGGCACTGCCCTCGGTCAGCACGAGCGAGCCGTAGTCACCCTCGACCGCCGCGAGCCCCTGCGCCAGCAGTTGCCGCACCACCGCCCGCCACTCGGGCTCCTTCAGCTCCGTGCCGATCCCGAACACCTTCAGCGAGTCGTGCCGATGCTGCGTCACCTTCGGCGTCGACTTGCCGAGCAGGATGTCGATGATCTGGCCCGCGCCGAACTTCTGCCGCCGTTCGTTCTGCAGCCGGACGATGGTGGAGAGGAGTTTCTGCGCCGGGATCGTGCCGTCCCAGGTCTCCGGCGGCGCCAGGCAGGTGTCGCAGTTGCCGCACGGCTCGCTCTGCTGCCCGAAGTAGTTCAGCACCTGCACGCGACGGCATTCGACCGTCTCGCACAGCGCCAGCATCGCGTTGAGGTGGGCGCTCAGCTGCCGCTTGTGCGCCTCGGACCCCTCCGACATGTCGATCATCTTGCGCTGCTGGACGACGTCCTGGAGGCCGTACGCCAGCCACGCCGTCGACGGCAGCCCGTCACGACCGGCGCGGCCGGTCTCCTGGTAGTAACCCTCGACGGATTTCGGCAGGTCCAGATGCGCGACGAACCGTACGTCCGGTTTGTCGATGCCCATGCCGAACGCGATCGTCGCGACGACGATCAGCCCGTCCTCGCGCAGGAACCGCGACTGGTGCTTCGCGCGTGTCCGCGCGTCCAGCCCGGCGTGATAGGGCACCGCCGGAATCCCGTTCTCGACCAGGAAGTCCGCGGTCTTCTCCACCGAGTTCCGCGCCAGGCAGTAGACGATGCCCGCGTCGCCCTTGTGCTCGGTGCGCAGCAGCTCCAGCAGCTGCCGCTGCGGCGAGTTCTTGCCGACGATGCGGTACTGGATGTTCGGCCGGTCGAAGCTCGCGACGAAATGCCGCGCGTCCTCCAGATTGAGCCGGGACGCGATCTCGGCGTGCGTGGTCTTGGTCGCGGTGGCGGTGAGCGCGATCCTCGGCACGTCCGGCCAGCGCTCGTGCACCGCGGACAGCATCAGGTAGTCGGGCCGGAAATCGTGCCCCCACTGGGAGACGCAGTGCGCCTCGTCGATCGCGAACAGCGAGATCTTGCCGCGATCGAGCAGCCGCACGGTGGATTCGACCGAAAGCCGCTCCGGTGCCAGGTACAGCAGGTCGAGCTCGCCGGCGACGAAGGCGGCCTCGACCCTGTTCCGCTCGGCGTAGTCCTGCGTCGAGTTCAGGAAGCCCGCGCGCACACCGACGTTGCGCAGCGCGTCGACCTGGTCCTGCATCAACGCGATCAGCGGTGAGATCACCACCCCGACGCCCGGCCGGACCAGCGCGGGAATCTGGTAGCACAGTGACTTCCCGCCGCCGGTGGGCATGAGGACGAGCGCGTCACCGCCTGCGATGACGTGTTCGACGATGGCGTGCTGGTCGCCGCGGAAGTCGTCGTAGCCGAAGACGCGGTTCAGCGTTTCAAGGGCTTCCGAGACTTCCGAGGTACCGATGTCGGGGGCTGCCACCCGGACGATTCTAGGGGCGGGGTCCGACAGTCCACGCGCCCGCGCACTTCAGCGCGGGAACTCCCAGTCCAGCGCCCGGTTCGCGGTGACGACCGGCCGGTAGCCGCCGGCGACCGTCCCGCCGGTCTCCAGCGCCGTCGCGGTCTGCTCCAGCAGTTCGGTCAAGGTCGCGGGCGAGCGGTCGAAGCTCACCGACCCCTCGTGGTTCCAGTCGCCGAGCCGCCCGGTGCCGGTGCGCTGGTCAAGGAACAGCCCGTCCCCGCCGCCGTCGACGGCGACCGGCACGAACCGTCCGTGCCACCAGGAACCGACGTTGCCGTCCAGCCCGCTCGAGATCAGCACTTCACACATGACCTTCGCTTGGCCCGCGACGGTTTCCGTGGACGCGAGGTGGTGGAACGGGGGTAAAGCGAAGCTCTCGCCGATGCCCGAGACGCCGTCGTGCCGCAGCAGGAAGGCGACGAGTTCGGCGGGGAGGGCGACACCGGTCTTCCGTTGGGCTTCGGCGATCCGCGCGATCGTCGCGGGCGGGCGAAGGGTCTTCGCCGTCGTCGGCGCGTTGGCCTTGAGCCACCGTTCGACGCGGTCCCAGGCGGCGTTCACCCGCCGGGTGGTCGCCTCGGGGACCGGGGCGAGTTCGGCAGGGCCCTGACCCAGGCGGCAGCCGCTGTCGACGGTGAGCGTCGGCCGGGTCGTGGGCGCGGCCGCGGCGGTCGAGTAGGAGGGCGTGCGTGGTGTCGTCGGCGGGGCCGGGTACGAACGCGCTCCCTTGTCCCGCCCACCGCGGTCCGTGACCGCGAAGACGAGCCCCAGCACGATGACGACGCTCGCGACGGCGATCACGACGGCACGCCCCCACCCCTTGCGCATGGGCCGACCCTAGTCTTCGGCGGCCTTCCGGCGTTCGCGGCGGCCGCGGGCGATCTCGGTGGCGAGCGCGTCGAGCGGCCCGGTCCAGAACCGCCGGTACTGCTCCAGCCAGCCGTCGATCTCCTTGAGCGGGCCCGGATCCACCGAGTACAGGCGCCGCGCGCCCTCGGCGCGGACGGTGGTGAAGCCGTTCTCGCGCAGGACGCGCAGATGCTGGGAGACCGCGGGCTGCGAAATCCCGAACTCGGCGCGCACCACGGTGGTCACGTCGCCGGAGCTCTGTTCCCCGCCCGCGAGCAGTTCCAGGATCCGGCGGCGCACCGGATCCCCCAGTACGTCGAACGCGTGCATCCGGCAACTATCACGGCCTGGGCTTATATAAGTCAAGGTTGTAAGGCAGGGGTCACCTGCCGGTGGCATCGTGGGCGGGAGACGCAGGAAGGGGATTCGATGAAACTGGCCGAAGTGGTGGCCGACGGGTTCGGCCGCGTCCAAGAGGTCGTGCACGCCGCCGTCGAGGGGTTGGACGCCGACCAGCTGACCGAGAGCCCGGCTCCGGGCGCGAACACGATCGCCTGGCTGGTCTGGCATCTGACCAGGGTGCAGGACGATCACCTCGCCGACCTGATGGGCACCGAACAGATCTGGACCGCGCAGGACTGGGTGGGCCGCTTCGAACTGCCCTTCCCGGCATCGGACACCGGATACGGACATCGCCCTGAGGACGTCGAGGCGGTCCGTGTCGACTCCGCCGAACTGCTGACCGGGTACCACGACGCGGTGCACGAAGCGACGACGGCGTGGGCGGCAGGACTGGCCGAAGCCGACCTCGACCGTATCGTCGACGAGGCGTGGGATCCGCCCGTCACCCTCGGGGTTCGCCTGGTCAGCGTGCTTTCCGACGATCTCCAGCACGCCGGGCAGGCCGCGTACGTCCGAGGGCTCGTACTCCGCGATACGTAGGCGAGGTGCCGCTCCACGACGGACGACGGGAGCTCGGCCCGCGGAAACACTGGGCACATGAGTACTTCCACAGTGCGGCGACCGCCGATGACGTTCACCCCGCGGTGGCGGAAACTCGTCCTCGTCGCCCACGTCGTTTCGTCACTCGGCTGGCTCGGGATCACCATGGTGAACGCGGTCCTGACCTTCACCTCCGTGTTCACCGAAGACGCGCGCCGTCAGCACGGGGCCATCCTGATGATGGACCAGATCGGCGGCTACCTGCTGCTGCCGGTCAGCCTGACCGCCCTGATCAGCGGGATCGTGCTCAGCGTCGGCACGAAATGGGGACTGATCCGGTACAAGTGGGTCGCGATCAAACTGGTGCTGACCCTGGTCGCCGCCGGGCTGACGCTGTTCTCCCTGCTGCCGGGGATCCGGGAACTGGCGGCGGCCGCCGAGTCCACTATGGACGGTGCGTTCGTGGCAGCGGGACGCCGGGTGGACGGGTTCTACCCGATCATCGTGTCCACGACGATGTACGTGACCATGACCTTTCTGTCGGTCTACAAGCCCGGCGGCAAGACACCCTATGGACGCCGGGTGGCCGCCACACGGGCTCGAGAACGTCAGCTTGTCTAGAACTCCTCGAGCGCTTTGTCGACACGCTCGGCTTCGGCGCGCAGATCGTCCAAGACGGTCTGCGCGGCCGTGGTCTCGCTGTTCGCGTTCTCTTCGTCGAGTTCGGCGTCGGCGAGCCGCCGCCGGAGGTCGTTCGCCTTCTCGGTGGCCTTTTCGAACCGGCGTTCGGCGCGGGAAAGGTCGATCTCGGCCTGCTTGCGCGCCTTCGCGAGATCGGCCGCCTCGCGCCGGAGCCGGTTGAACTCCGCTATCCGTTTCTCTTCGCGTTCGGCCTCTTCGCGGGCCTTGGCGACCCGCTCCTGGTCGGCCTTCTCGGCGGCCTCCCGTTTCGCCTTCCGCCGATCGTCCAAATGCGACACGGTGGCGGGCTTTTCCCGCTCCGGAGCGGGTTTGCGTTTCGGTTGAGGGGTGAACCCGCTGGTCAGCCACTGTTCGCCCGAGCTGTCCGCGCCGCTGCTCAGCCGCCCGGCCAGCGCGAGCGCCGCCACCTCGGGATCGGCCACGACGGCCTCGAGGGTCGCTTCGACTTCGCGGGTGACAGGCTCGCTCATCGACCGTTCGTCCCGCAGGATCCGGTTCACCAGTTCCTGACGCCGCCGGGCCAGCTTGCGCAGGTCCGCGCCGGCCAGGGCCGAATGCGCCTTTCGCAGATCGTCGCCCAGCCTGGCCAGCTCCGCGAGCTCGGGGGAACCCGCCCGGCGATTGAGGATCGTGGCCGCGAGCGTGGGCTTCCGTAACGCGCGGATCCGCTCGGCCAAGGCGGCTTCCCCCGCCGCTTTCGCCTCTTTCGCCCGTTGGTTGCGCACCGACACGAACTCGGCCGGATCGCCGGCGTAGAGCTCATCCGCGACCTGGTCGAAGTCCATCGTCCTCCGCAGGGTCAGTGGCCGGTCAAGGCCGATCAGGTGGGCCATGCTGCCGCATTCGTCCGACGATGATCCCACGAGACAGCGGAGCTTTCACCTTTTCGGTGGTATTCGGTCACGCTCCACTTTCGGCGTATCCGGCGGAACACGGATTACCCGGGACCGGTCGGCCCAAGGACAGATCGGCATTTTGGAGGTGGTGCGCCCCCGCCGGCACAACAACGATGAGCGGCAGGGGGAAGTCATCTGCCGCTGGAGGCACGAATGTCCGTCACCGAACGCGCTCCCGTTTCGCCGCAGGCGCATTTCCTCGGCTCCGGCCCGTATCCGGAACATCGGTGGCGGGTGGTGCTCTGGTCCGTCCTCGCCGGATTCGCGCTGACGGTGATCTGGTCGGCGCCCTTTGTGGACAGTGTGATCGGCGACAGCGTGGCCAACACCCTCCTCGGTCACGACGCCAAGGAGACCCCGATCGGCGGAGTGCTGGCCGGGACGTTCTTCGCGTTCGTCTCCGGGCTGGCCGGGACGTTCACCGCGTGCAATATCGCCGCTTTCGGCGCCGTCGCGCCGCTTGTCGGCGGAGGAACCGCCGGTCGGCCGAAGTTCACCGGCACCTTGAAGCCGCTGGGCTGGATCGCGGCGGGAATGCTGACGGTCTCCGTGGTGTACGGCGTCGTCGTCGCGCTCGTCGGCACGAGGATGCCGCAGTTCTCGACAGTTTCGTCGCCGGGCGGGCTCACCCCGCGGAACATCCAGTCGATGATCGTCTACGGCGTGATCGGGATCGTGTTCATCGTGCTGGGCCTGGCGTCCGTCGGGCTCGTCCGCAACCCGATCGGCGGCCTCACCCGCCGGTTCCCGCCCGCGCCGCTCGTGCTGATGGGCGCGCTCATCGGCGGATTCCTGATCGGCAGGCCGTTCCCGCTGTTCCGGATGATGTTCCGCAGCGCGGCCGAAAGCCACAACGTCTTGTACGGCGCCGCCGCGTTCTCCCTCCAGTCGGTCGGCAACATCCTGGTAATGGCGTTGTTGTTCCTGCTGCTCACCCACGGCACGGGTGGGCGGCTTCAGCGATGGATGCTCGCGAAACCCACCAGGATCGCCGTGGTGACCGGTGCCGCGTTGCTGGTCGCCGGCACTTTCACGTTGCTGTACTGGGATCTGCGGGTGCTGGGCCGGACCGGCGTCATCTGGTATCCGACCATCAAGTGGTGAACAGCCGCGCCAGCAGCTGTTCGACCGATTCCTGAAGGCACCTCGCCGCGTCTTCCCGGCCGGCGAGGTGTTTCAGCAGACCTTGCTGGAACAGGCCGTCGAAGAGCGCGTACGTCGTCGAGGGGGCGAAATCCGCCGTTTTCCCGAGAAGTTCCGCATAGCGGGAGACGACCCGCCAGATCATCAGTTCGAGTGTCTCGTCGATGGCGAGGACTTCGGTCTGGAACAACTTCTCGAACAGGCTCTGGTTACGCAGGTCGTACCAGAGCCGGTGCAGCCGGGCGTTTTCCCGCAGCGTGGCCGCGGTCGCGGCACCGAAGGCCCGCCTCAGTTCTTCGGCCGTCTCCGCGGTCTCGACCATCCGGTCGTACCTGGTGACGCATTCGGCCTTGTACTGCTTGACACAGTAGGTGATCAGCTCGGCCTTGTTCCGGAAGTAATAGTGCAGCACCCCGTGGGAGAACTCGGAGTTCTGCGCGATCTCCCGCAGGCTCGTGCGCGCGTAGCCCAATTCGGACAAGGTGACCATCGCCGACATCGCCAGCTGCGCGCGTCGCTGATCGAATCTGTCCACCCGGCGGGTTTCGTCACCGCTGCGGTCCGCCACGTCGGTCACAGTTCCCGGTTCCCGTCGCCTCGGGTGCCCGCCGGACACGAGCACGTCGACGGATTCTAGCCTGGGAAAGGGTTTTCTTGCGCCCGATAGAATTCATTCGAGCCATTCGGTGACGAAATGGTCGTTCTCGTGGATGTGGACGGCTTCGTAGGTCTCCGGGCCGATCACGGCGAACTTGTGCGGGGTGTCCGCGGGCACGACCAGGACTTCGCCCGCTCCGCCTTCGCGTTCCGCGTCGCCGATGGTGAACCTGGCCCGGCCGTGGATGATGACGAACGTCTCCCGGTACGGGTGCTGGTGCAGCCTCGGCCCGGAACCGTCGACGTCGGTCCGTTCGCGGATGATCGAGATTCCGGAGCCGATGTCGCGGCCTTCGACGTTTCCCAGGTTGTCGGTGGTCATTCCGCCACCTTAAACCTGGTCACACCCGTCACGGGCCTATTCGCCGCGGTCGACCACGAACGCCGAGAGACCGACGAGCAGGGCTCTCGCCGGCCGGTCGGGGAGACCGAGCGCGAGATCCCTCGCCTTGGCGGCGTATCCGTGGGCTTCGGCGAGGGCACGATCGACACCGGCGGAGCCCCGCAGGAGACCGAGTGCCTCCTGGCGGACCGCCGGATCGGAAACCGGCCCGTGGCCGACGATCTCGCGCAACCGCGCGGCACCTGGTCCCTCGTCGTCGAGCGCGTGCAGCATCGGCAGGGTGATGATGCCCTCGCGAAGGTCCGTGCCCGCGGACTTGCCGAGGTCGGTGGTGGACGCGGAGATGTCGAGGACGTCGTCGGAGATCTGGAACGCGACGCCGATCAGTTCGCCGTACTGGCCCAACGTTTCGATGGTCCGCTCATCCGCTCCCGACACCTGGGCGCCGAGCCGTCCCGCCATCGCGATCAGCGAGGCGGATTTGTCGGCCATCACCTGGATGTGGTGCTCGTAGGGCGCGTGACGGCCACAGTCTTCGAACGGTCCCGTCGTTTCCAGGAACTGCCCGCGTACGAGCCTGCCGAACGTCTGAGCCTGCGACCGCAACGCGTAGTCGCCGAGCCCGGCACCGACCTGTGCCGCGCAGGCGAGCACGTAATCGCCGATCAGGACGGCCTTCTTGTTGCCCCACAACGAGTTCGCACTGGTCACCCCATGCCGCATCGGCGCCTCGTCCATGACGTCGTCGTGGTAGAGCGTCGCGACGTGGACGAGCTCGGCGAGTACGGCGGCCGAGATCGCATCGCCTCGTCCGCCACCGAACGCCGATCCGGCCAGCGCCATCAACGGCCGCAGCCGTTTCCCGCCCGCGCGGACGAGATGGGTGGCGGCTTCGGTGAGATCCGGCTGTCCCGGACTGCGTAACACCTCCTGAAGTCTGTCTTCGACCAGGGACAACCCGGTGCGGAGTTCGGCGGCGAACTCCGCGTGCCGCTCGTCGGCCGGGTCCAGCCCGATTTCGGTGAGGATCTTGGTCGTGGTCACGACCTCCAGCATCCGAGCCGGAAGGCCGCGACCGCATGGCGCCGGAGAGGGAGATCGGTCCCTCCCGGGAGGGAAACCGCCGGGTCAGAAGGGCGGCTCCGGACTTCCGGCGGTCACCGGCGTTCGTTCCCACGCGCCGTCCGACGGGGTGCCTCCCGAACTTCGGCCCGCCTTGTTCACCTTCGCCGTGGCATAACGCAGCGACGGGCCGATCTCGTCGACGTCGAGCTCCACCACCGTGCGTTTCTCGCCTTCCTTCGTCTCGAACGATCGCTGTTTCAACCTGCCCTGCACGATCACCCTGGTCCCCCTGGTGAGTGATTCGGTCAGGTTCTCCGCGGCCTGTTTCCACAATGAGCAGCGCAGGAACAGCGGGTCGCCGTCGCGCCATTCCCCGCTCGCGCGGTCCAGTACGCGCGGCGTCGACGCGACCGTGAAGTTCGCGACCGCCGCCCCCGACGGGGTGAACCTCAGCTCCGGGTCGGTCGTCAGGTTTCCGATCACCGTGAGCACTGTTTCTCCGGCCATGGGACTTTCTCCTCGCTTCCGCGCGCGGGCCCGGCCGGGCCCGCTGTCGCCTGGGAAGAGGAGACCACCGGGGTACGACAGTTTCCGGCGGTCCGCGGCGGCCGGATGTCAGGAAAGGGTCGTTCGAGACGAAAAGTGTCCTGAACGACCCTTTCATGACATCACGGTGACCGTCGCATGTGGACCGATCAGTCCCTGAGCGCGTGCCGGAAGTGTTCGGCGAGGTCGAGCGCGACGGCTTCTTCCCGTGTGGACCAGACGTGGGCGTCGTGTTCCTCAGGGTCGAGCACGATGTCTCGCGGTTCCTCTTCGGCGAGCGTGTACACCGTGGCGTGGATCCGCATCGGCTTGCCCGTGACGTCGTCCCAGCTGCGGGCACCGCGTTGGCCGGTGACGCGGACGGTCAGCCCGGTCTCCTCGGCGAACTCGCGAACGACGGTCTCGGCGGGCCGCTCGCCCGGCTCGACGGTCCCGCCCGGCAGTTCCCAGTGGCCGCCGAGGAAGGACCCCGGCCGCCGCCTGATGAACAGGATCTTCCCGTCGCGGATGAGCCTGCCGTAGGCCAAGTACTTGTCCGTCACGAGCGCATCTTCCCGTACTCGGGAAGCCCTTTCCGATTGAGGACCGAAACTGTCCGCAATGCCTCGTAACGTGGGCATCATGGAAAACACCGAGATCCGCTCCTTCCGCCTCGAAGTCGCTCAGGAGCAGCTGGACGAACTGCACGCGAAGATCGACAGCGCGCGCTGGCCCGCTCCGCTCCCCGGCGACGGCTGGGACACCGGAGTGCCGGTGGCATGGCTGCGCGGACTCGCCGAGTATTGGCGCCACGGTTACGACTGGCGCGCCGCCGAACGCGAGATCAACGGCCATCCGCAGTTCACCACGGTCATCGACGGGCAGCGGATCCACTTCCTGCACGTCCGCTCGCCCGAGGCCGACGCGACGCCGCTGATCCTCACGCACGGCTGGCCGGGGTCGGTGGTGGAGTTCCTCGACGTCATCGGTCCGCTCACCGACCCGAATGCGTACGGGGGCGACCCGGCGGACGCGTTCCACCTCGTGATCCCATCGCTGCCCGGTTTCGGTTTTTCGGGCCCCGTCTCGGATTCCGGCTGGACCATGCCGCGGATCGGCCGCACATGGGCGGAGCTGATGCGCCGGCTCGGGTACGAACGCTACGGCGTGCAGGGCGGCGACCTCGGCGCTTCCGTGTCACCGGAGGTGGCGAGGTTCGCGCCGGACAAGGTGATCGGCGTGCACGTCAACGGCGGACTGACGCCGATGCCCCCGATGTCGATGTCGGAGGAGGAACTCGCTTCGCTCACCGACATCGAACGCGACCGCGTGAAGCGGATCGGCGCCTTCATGCGGGAGGAGTTCGGGTACATCGCGATCCAGTCGACGCGACCGCAGACCCTCGGCTACGGGCTCGTGGACTCGCCGGTCGCGCAGCTGGCCTGGATCATGGACAAGTTCCGGGAGTGGACGCATCCGCGCCCGACGCTGCCGGAGGAGATCATCGGCCGGGACCGGTTGCTGACCAACGTCATGTTCACCTGGCTCACCGGCACGGCGGCTTCGTCCGCGTACGTCGGCTACGCGCAGGCGGAAACCTGGGGAGCCGTCGAGAAGAACTCCGGCGTGCCGACGGCGGCGCTGATCTTCGCGCACGACGTCGGGATCCGGCGGTATTCGGAGGACGCGCACACGATCGTGCGGTGGACCGATGTCGATCGCGGCGGGCACTTCGCGGCGTTGGAGGAGCCCGAAATCCTGGTCGGGGACGTGCGGGAATTCTTCCGCTCTCTCAAATGACGAGGACGGCGGCTTCCCCGAGGAAGCGGCCGTAATCGTCCACTTCGGACTCCAGTCCGTCGATGGCGGACCGCGGAAGCGTGGCGAAGGGCTCGACGACGACGTTCGTCCGCTTCGCGGTCCGCTTGGTGTGCCAGGTTCCGGCGATCCGGCCGTCGACCAGTACGGTCGGCGCGATCATCCCGCCGCCGGAGTTGACGCGCTTCGCCTCAGCCTGGTCGAGGAGCAGTTCGCGGTCGCGGTAGCCCAGCAGGTAGGTGTCGAAGGCGCCGAGCAGGCGCGGGGGACACGGTGGCGCGGAGAGGCCGGTCTCCGCCAGCGCGAAGCCGTGGCCGGCGGGCACGAGATCCAGCGCGGCGAAAGCCTTGCGGCACAGGCCGAGCGGGAGACCGGACCAGGCGCCGAAGTCCTCGGCGGTCGCGACGCCATACGCGGTCAGGTACCGGTGGGCGAGTTCCGCGTGCGGCTCGTCCGGCGTGTGGTCCTCGGTGGTGGCCCATTCGTCGAGGAGTACGTACGTCGGTTCCGTTCCGTCGTCCCGACCTCGGCAGAGCAGACCGCGATTCGCCGCGTACGCCAGGAGATGGGCCGGAGCCTGGGATCTCGCGTCGAGCGCGATGCCGTCGGTGGCCAAGCCGTCCAGGAGCTGGTGTCGGGTGAGTGCCTTGCTCGGCAAGAGATCCTGGAGCGTTACGAGTGCGCGTTCGCACAGCTCGCCGGTGAGCCCCAGTTGCGTGCGGCGGCCTTGCCCCGCCTGGACGTTGCGCGGACCGAACAACCGGTTCAGCCAGCGGAGATCCGCCGTCGGCACCAGGTGGAGCGTCTTGCGCATCAGCCAGGTGCGCGCCACCGCGCGGGACCCGTCGACGTCCGGCGCGGTCAGTCCCCGGCCGCGGGCCCGGATCGCGAGCCGGGCGGCGGGAGTCGACTGCGCCTGGATCGCGGCGACGGACCTGGCCACGGCGAGCACGTCGGCGGCCGGGACCGTCAGCAGTTGCGCGTGGGCGCGGACGGCGCGGATGTCGTTGTCGGACAGCGTCACCCGGTGACGATCTCATGGGCGTTCGCCGGTTCGGTGTGCACGACCGCTTCCGCGAGCCGCGGGAGAACCTCGCGCAGCCGCCGCTCGACCCGATGGGCGAGGTGGTGTGCCTCGGTGACACTCAGCCCGGACTCGACCGAAACCGCCAGTTCCGCGCGCAGGCTGTGGCCGATCCAGCGCATCCGCAGGTCCCGCGTGCCGAGCACCCCGGGCACCTCGGCGGCCGCGCGTTCGGCGCGATCGACGTCGGCCGGGTCGACGGCGTCCATCAGGCGGCGGAAGACCTCCTTGGCGGCGTCGCGCAGGACGAACAGGATCGCGACCGTGATGGCGAGGCCGACGATCGGGTCGGCCTGCGGGAAACCGAACGCGACGCCGGCCGCGCCGAGCACGACGGCGAGGGAGGTGAAGCCGTCCGTGCGCGCGTGCAGCCCGTCGGCGACCAGCGCGGCGGACCCGATCTCGCGGCCGACGGTGATCCGGTACCTGGCCACGATTTCGTTGCCCGCGAAACCGATGACCCCCGCTGCGGCGACCACCCACAGATGCTGGACCGGGCGCGGATCGAGCAGCCGCTGGATGGACTCGTACCCGGCGAGGAAGGCCGACGCGGCGATGAGCAGGACGACGAGCACGCCGGCCAGGTCTTCGGCGCGTCCTAGTCCATAGGTGTAGCGGCGGGTGGCGGCGCGGCGGCCGAGCAGGAAGGCGATGCCGAGCGGGACCGCGGTCAGCGCGTCGGCGAAATTGTGGATCGTGTCGCCGAGCAGGGCCACCGAACCGGTGATCAGCACGAGCGCGAGCTGGGCGACGGCAGTGACGAACAGGGCGGCGAACGACCAGATCAGCGTCCGGACGCCGCGTTTGCTGGTCTCCAGCGCGGTGTCGACGCGATCGGCGCTGTCGTGGCTGTGCGGGGTCAGCAAGTGGCGGAGGCGGCTCTTCCCCTGCCCGTGGCCGTGACTGTGTCCATGGCCGGTCATTCCTCACCTCACTGGTTCATTACCTGCGCAGTCATGCAGGTACGCAGGCAGAAGGGTAGCGGCTATCCTCCTGACATGCACGAGTCGGTCCCGGATTTCGAGATGCCCACCGAGGAGCAGGTCCACCTGGCCGCGGAGACGTTCCGGCTGCTCGCGGATCCCACGCGGATCAAGGTGCTCTGGGCGCTCCTGCAGGGCGAGTCCTCGGTCGCCTGTCTCGCGGAACTGGCGGGCGCGGCGCCGACGGCGGTCAGCCAGCATCTCGCGAAACTGCGGCTCGCCGGACTGGTCAAGGGCCGCCGCGAGGGGACGTTCGTCTACTACTCGGCGGCGAACGACCACGTCCGCGGCCTGCTCGCGCAGGCGTTGTTCCACGCCGACCACATCGATCGCGACCTCCCGGCACTGCATTCGGCGGGGAAACCCCACCGTCCGGCGGCGCACTGAATCCGGCTACGGTGGAACCGTGACCCAGTCCTCGTACCCGGCCGCCCTGCGGTGGCTGCTGTTGTGCGTGGTGGCGCTGGGGCTGGTCGGCATGCACCACGTCGTCGCCGAGTCCGGCCACGACGCGGGGCACTCGGCCGTCGCGATGGCGGATCCCTGTTGCGCGGACACGCCTTCGCACGACGACGGCGGACACAAAGGACTGCATCTGTGTCTCGCGGTACTCGCCGCGGCCGTGCTGCTGATCGTCACCTGGCTGCTCGTCCGGAATGGACGGACGGCGGGGGCGACCTGGAAGTCGCGTCGGGGCGGCGGTTCGGCGTCGGGCCGTGATCCTCCGCGCTGGAGACCGGTTCCCGAGAGATTGTCCTTCCTTTGCGTGTTGCGGGTGTGACAGGCGGGTTCGTCCCGCCCTGCCCGAAACCGAGTTGAGGAAAGAAACCATGACCAGCAGGAAACTGGTCGGGGCGGCCCTCGCCGCCCTGGCCTCCTTCGCCGTGCTCACCGGCTGCGCGAGCTCCGACACCGCCTCCACCGGGCACGACATGTCCACGGTGAAGGCGCCGGATCCCCAGCAGGCAGGCCACAACCAGGCCGACGTCACGTTCGCGCAAGGGATGATCCCGCACCACGAACAGGCGCTCGCGATGGCGAAACTCGTCGACGGCCGCACTCGTAACACGAAGGTCGTCGACCTCGCCGCGCGGATCCAGAAGGCGCAGGATCCGGAGATCCAGCAGCTGAACGGATTGCTGAAAGGCTGGGGAGTGGCGCCGTCGGGCGAGCACTCCGGGCACGGGTCGGCTTCCGGCATGATGACCGAGGAGGATCTCGCGAAACTCGGCAAAGCCAAGGACGCCGCCTTCGACAAGCAGTGGCTGGAGATGATGGTCAAACATCACGAAGGCGCGCTCGAGATGGCGAAGACCGCCCTGCAACAGGGCAGCAACGCCGAGGTGAAAGCCTTGGCGCAGAAGGTGATCGACGGTCAGCAGGCCGAGATCACCGAGATGCGCGCACTGCTCGGCTGAGCCGGGAAGGTGGCGCGGGTCAGCAGGCTCGCGCCACCGCCTGCCGGAAATGCGAGCACTGGGTGAGGTCTTCGTGCTCGCACCCGAGAGCACAGTCGACGATCGCGAGCGACGCCCGCGCCGCAGCGATACGTCGCTCGAGTTCTTCCTTGTGCCGCTTGAGGACCGCTTCGCGTTCGCCGGGCTTCTGAAACATCTCGCGGATGCCGTCGAGGCTCAATCCCGCCTCTTTCGAGCGCAGGATGATCGCTATCCGGTACAGATCGCCGTCGTCGTACCGCCGCCGATCGCCCGCCCGCGCCGGCTTGAGCAGGCCGACGGATTCCCAATGGCGCAGGACATGCGTCGCCAGGCCGAAGCGCTCCGCGACCTCGCCGACGCTCAAGGTGCTTGACTTCATGTCGCCATTAAGCCGGACGATCCCCGGTATGTCCATGTTGCAGCGGCTCGACGCCGCCGATGCCCTGCCGGGAGCCGCCGAACTGCGGGCCCGGACCTACGAACTGCTCCGGCTTGAGCCCGGGGCCGCGGTGCTCGACGTCGGCTGCGGTGCCGGCCTGGCCGTATCCGAGTTGTCTTCGCGGGGATTCCGTGCTGTCGGCGTCGATCTCTCGACCGAGATGATCGAAGAGGCTCAGCGTCGATCGCCTGGGTCTGAGTTTCTGGTCGGTGACGCTTACGCGTTGCCAGTCGACGGTGGGTTCGCGGGATACCGGGCGGACAAGGTCTTCCATGAACTGGCCGAGCCGGAGCGCGCTTTGGCGGAGGCACGCCGAGTTCTGGCTCCCGGCGGGCGAATCGTGTTGTCAGGACCCGATTGGGAGGCGCTGATGATCGATTCCTCCTATCCGGCACTGACTCGTGAGATCGTGCGCGCCCGTGCTTCGGTGATCACCGCACCCCGGATCGCACGCGGGTTTCGACGACTGCTGGCCGGAAGCGGGTTTCGTGAGGTTTCGGTGGAAGGAGTGGTCGGGTTCCTTGGCGGGGCTTCGTTCTTTCGCGGGTTGGTGGGCGTGGCCGTCCGGGTGGGGGCGGTTTCTGGTGAGGAGGGGGAGATTTGGCTGGCGGAACAGGTTGGTGGCGGGGGTTTTGTTGCTGTGCCGCAGTTTCTGGCCAGTGGTCGTGCTGTGGATCTGTAGTTGGCCGGGTTGTGAGGTTGCCTGGTTGCCGGAAATCGGCAACGCCCGCGGCATCCGCGGGTCGGACGTCGAGAGATCTCCGCGTGCGCAGGGACTCTCGACCATGGTCCGGGTTGCAACACTGCCGAGCCGGTCTGTGTCGTTGCCGGGAAACGGTGACGCTCGCGGCGGCGGATGGCAGGAGATCTCCTTGTGTGCGGGACTTCCCGACTCTGATCTCTCACCGTGGGGCGTGTTGCGGCACTGCTGCCGAGCCAGTTGTGTCGTTGTCGGAAATCGGTAATGCCGGTGGCGGCTGTGAGGTCCGGGAATTGTCGGTGGCGGGTTGTAGGTTCTGGGTGTGGATACTTCTCACGCCGTTGTGGCGCTGCTCAAGGACATGGCCGAGTCGGATGTGTTGAAGGAGGTCAATGGTTCGCTGAATTCGTTGGGGGATAGGGATGTTGTGGATGTGGCGGTGGCGGCGTCGGAGGGGATCGCGCGGTTGGAGGCGGTGCGGTTCCGGGCTATCGCACGGTTGGGTCGTCATCGTGGTGGGGTGGGGAGTGTGGTGCAGGAGGTGGCGTTCGCGTTGTCTGTTGTGGACCGTCACGCGGGCACCGTGGTTTCCACGGCGGAGGCGTTGGCCACGCGGCTGCCGTGCACGTTGGGGTTGATGGATCGTGGGGTGGTGGACGGGTTCAAGGCGGCGAAGGTGGCGGCGGCGACGTCGTGGTTGTCGGATGAGGACGCTCGGGCGGTGGATGTGGTGTTGGAGGATCGGTTGGCGGGGAGGAATTCGGAGCAGGTCCGCAAGGCGGCGAATCATGCGGCGGCGATGGCGGATCGGGAGGGTGCTTCTCGTCGGTCTGAGCATGCGCGGGCGGGCCGCCGGTTGACGATTCGTCAGGGCGAGGCGGGGGTGGCGTCGATCGAGGTCGAGGACGGGCCGGTGGAGAAAGTCACGGCCGCCTACACCCGGATCGACCGGGAGGCACGCGCGCTCAAGACCGGTGACGAACCGCGCACGCTGGATCAGCTTCGCGCGGATGTCGCCCTGGACCTGTTGCTGGGCGGGCAGGGCGGGAACAGTGAACGGGCCGAGGTGTTCCTCTACATGGATTTGGCGACCTATCTCGGGGTGAACGAGGATCCTGCGGAGCTGGCCGGGCACGGGTATATCCCGGCGTCGGTGGCCCGGGAGATCGCGGGCGGGCCGGACACGGTGCTGCGGCGCATCATCACCGACCCACTCTCAGGACAGGTACTCGACCTGGGCCGGGATCGGTATCGGCCCACCGCGGGGGTGGGTGAGTTCGTGCGGGTGCGGGATCGGGAATGCCGAAGACCCGGTTGCCAGCGTCCCGCCCAGGCCTGCGATCTTGATCATGTGGTGCCGTGGCAATTCGGCGGCCACACCAACGCAGACGAGTTGATCGGCCGTGTCATGACAACCGTGTAAGCCGCGGATGGACCAAGATCGGGTCGTCGGACGCGACCCAGAAGGGCTCCATCTGTGACCGAGGACACATCTCACCGGGAGGCGGGCGCCGCGGCTGGCGAGGCGCTCGCTCGTGCGTTGCCGCCGGAAATGCTCGATGCGCTGGTGAAGGACGCGTATGCGAATGGCGGGGCGCTGGGCGCGCAAGAATTGCTGAATCAGATGACCAAGGCGGTGCTCGAACGGGCGCTGGACGCGGAAATGACCCATCATCTCGGATACGAGAAAGGAGACCC
>NZ_JBIUAQ010000014.1:0-703 GCF_044547565.1 Amycolatopsis sp. NPDC052450
ACCGCCGCGACAAAACTGCTCTACCTCGGACTCCGCAACATCACCAGCAACCGAGGCGGCCCATCAGGAACCGGCACCCGAGGCTGGAAACAAGCCCTCAACACCCTCGCCGCACTCTTCCCCGACCGACTACCACTCCACTAGAATCAAAGAAGAAGTCATCCGTGGCTTACACGGAAATCATGACAGGGCCAGGTACTCGACCTGGGCCGGGACCGCTATCGGCCCACAGCGGGAGTAGGCGAATTCGTGCGGGTGCGGGATCGGGAATGCCGAAGACCCGGCTGCCAGCGTCCCGCCCAGGCCTGCGATCTTGATCATGTGGTGCCGTGGCAGTTCGGCGGCCACACCAACGCTGACGAGCTGATCGACCTCTGCCGTCGGGACCACCGGCTCAAAGACGAACCCGGCTGGGTTTACTCGCTCGCTGCGGACGGCACTCTTACGGTCACCACACCGACAGGGCAGAGCTACGACAGTTCGCCTCCGCCGCTGCATGAACCTCAGGTGGCCGACGAACCACCGCCGTTCTGAAGCATCGCCAGAAAACGGCAACGGCTGTCTCCCGCACCGCCGCAGCCTTCGACCTGAGAAACCACCGCCCTCATGACCGAGTGCGCCCTCACCCAAGTCCAACCACACTGGCCCGCAACCGGCTCCGCGACCTGACCTTCCTGAGCATCGCCAGAAAACGACGACGCAA
>NZ_JBIUAQ010000014.1:803-107589 GCF_044547565.1 Amycolatopsis sp. NPDC052450
CACCCGAACAAGCGTCACCACCCGAAACCCACGTCGGAGATCCACCACTGAGCCATCGCCGGACAACGGCAACGGCTGTCTCCCGCACCGCCGCGGCCTTCGCTCTGAGAAACCACCGTTCTCATGGCCGAGCGTGCCCTCACCCAAGTCCAACCACGCTAGCCCGCAACCGGCTCCGCGACCTGACCTTCCTGAGCATCGCCAGAAAACGACGACGCAACACCCGAACAAGCGTCACCACCCGAAACCCACGTCGGAGATCCACCACTGAGCCATCGCCGGACAACGGCAACGGCTGTCTCCCGCACCGCCGCGCCCTTCGACCTGAGAAACCACCGTTCTCATGGCCGAGCGTGCCCTCACCCAAGTCCAACCACGCTAGCCCGCAACCTTCCCCCCGACCGGGCCTTCCTGGGCGTCGCCAGAAAACGACGACGCAACACCCGGACAAGCGTCACCACCCGAAACCCACGTCAGAGACTCACCACTGAGCCATCCCGAGCCGCCGTCACCCCGACGGCAGCCACTGCCCGCCCCCCTGAACCACCAGCATTCCCGGTCGTCGCCGAAAACCGGCCACCCCTCCCTCACCGAACCAAGCGACGACAACCCCACCCGATGAAACCGGCGTGAACACCGGATGACACCTCGCGAACCCGGCTACCAAGCCGGACCCCCAGTTGTCCACTTCATGACGTCATCAGGCCCCTCGGCGAGGTGTTCCAGGCCACTTTTTGGCGGGTTCCTACAAGACCCGGCCCTCGGCATGCGCCACCGACGACATTCTCGTACCGGCCGGTAAGAGGCAGGCTGTTAGACAGGTTCAGGAGACTGTCCCGCGCGTGATCCGGGGGGACGGTCAGCTGTCGTGTCAGGTACTTGGGAGGCTCAGTCGGTGTTCAGTCGTGTCGCCATCGTCAACCGCGGAGAAGCCGCGATGCGGCTCATCCACGCCGTCCGCGAGCTTTCGGCGGAGACCGGACGGCGGATCGAGACCGTCGCGCTCTACACGGACGCGGACCGGTCGGCGACGTTCGTGCGGGAAGCCGACATCAGCCACAATCTGGGTCCGGCGTCGGCGCGTCCGTATCTGGACTTCGCCGTGCTGGAGCGGGCGTTGACCGAGACCGGGGCCGACGCGGCCTGGGTCGGCTGGGGGTTCGTGGCGGAGGATCCGGCGTTCGCCGAGTTGTGTGAGCGGCTGGGCGTCACCTTCATCGGGCCGAGCGCGAACGCGATGCGCAAGCTCGGCGACAAGATCGGCGCGAAGCTGATCGCCGAAGAGGTCGGTGTGCCGGTGGCGCCGTGGAGCCGCGGTGCCGTCGCGGATCTCGACGCCGCCATCAAGGCCGCCGACGAAATCGGCTACCCGCTGATGCTCAAGGCGACCGCGGGCGGTGGTGGCCGCGGTATCCGCGTGATCACCTCCGCCGACGAGCTCGAGGACGCCTACGAGCGCACCAGCTTGGAGGCCGAGCGCGCCTTCGGCAGCGGCGTCGTGTTCCTGGAGCGCCTGGTCACGGGCGCCCGGCACGTCGAGGTCCAGGTCATCGCCGACGGCCAGGGCACCGCGTGGGCGCTCGGCGTCCGCGACTGTTCGGTGCAGCGCCGCAACCAGAAGATCATCGAGGAATCCGCCTCCCCCGTACTCAGCCTCGAGCAGGCCGACGAGCTCAAGCGGTCCGCCGAGCGGCTCGCGCTCGCGGTCGGCTACAGCGGCGCCGGGACGGTGGAGTTCCTCTACCACCCCGGCGACAAGCTGTTCGCCTTCCTCGAGGTGAACACCCGCCTTCAGGTCGAGCACCCGATCACCGAGCTGACCACCGGCATAGACCTGGTCAAGGCCCAGCTGCACGTCGCGGCCGGCGGCAAGCTCGAAGGCCCCCAGCCCGCCGAGTCCGGTCACGCCGTCGAGGCGCGGCTCAACGCCGAGGACCCGGATCGCGACTTCGCGCCGTCGCCCGGCCGCATCGCGCGGCTCGCCCTGCCCGCCGGCCCCGGTATCCGGGTCGACACCGGGGTCAGCGAAGGCGACACGATCCCGGCCGACTTCGACTCGATGATCGCGAAGATCATCGCCTATGGCCGCGACCGTGACGAGGCGCTCGGCCGTCTGCGCCGCGCGATGGCCCAGACCACGGTCATCATCGAGGGCGGCGCGACCAACAAGAGTTTCGTGCTCGACCTGCTCGACCAGCCCGAGGTGATCGACGGTTCCGCCGACACCGGCTGGATCGACCGGGTTCGCGGCGAAGGCAAGCTGGTCACGCATCGCCACTCGGCGATCGCGCTCGCGGCCGCCGCGATCGAGGCCTACGAAGACGAAGAAGCCGTTGAGCGCCAACGGCTTCTCTCCACCGCACACGGTGGCCGCCCGCAGGTTCAGCATGAGAGCGGCCGTCCGCTCGACCTCAAACTGCGTGGCGCCGCGTACCGCGTGAGCGTGGCCAGGGTCGGCCACCGCCGGTTCCGCGTCGGCATCTGGGCTGGCGGCGGCGACGTCCACCCCGCCGACGTCGAGGTCGACCGGTTCGACGAGCACACCGGCCAGATCACCGTCAACGGCACCCGGTTCCGCCTGGTCACCGGCACGCACGGACCGATCCACCTGGTCGAGATCGACGGCGTCACGCACCGCGTCAGCCGCGACGAGGGCGGCGTCGTCCGCTCCCCCGCGCCCGCGCTCGTCGTCGCGACACCGCTGGAGGTCGGCGCGGAGGTCGAGGCAGGCGCGCCCGTGCTGGTGCTGGAAAGCATGAAGATGGAGACGGTCCTTCGCGCGCCGTTCCGGGCGAAGCTGCGTGAGTGCGTCGTCTCGGTCGGCAGTCAGGTCGAGACCGGCGCTCCACTGCTGCGGCTCGAGCCGCTGGCGGAAGAAGGCGAAGAGGTCGCCGAAGACACCGGTAGCGTCGAGATCGAACTGCCCGTGGAGCCGGACGGCACGTCGGCCGTGCAGCGGATCACGCGGGGACAGCAGGATCTGCGCAGCCTCCTGCTCGGCTTCGACGTCGACCCGCACGACGAGCGCCGCACGCTGAGCGCGTACCTGGCCGCCCGCGCCGAACTGGAGGGCAACGGCGACCGCCCGCTGGAGGGCGAGGTCGAACTGCTGACCGTCTTCGCCGACCTTTCCGAGCTGATGCGCAACAAGCCTGCACGCGAGGAGGTCAAGACGGACACCCGGGTGCACAGCTCCCGCGAGTTCTTCCACACCTACCTGCAGAGCCTCGACGTCGAACGCGCCGGGCTGTCGGAGTCGTTCCAGAACAAGCTCAAGAAGGTGCTGGCGCACTACGGCATCGAGGACCTGGAGCGGACGCCGGAACTGGAGGAGGCGGTCTTCCGTATCTTCCTCGCCCAGCAGCGGACCTCGTCCGACGTCGCGATCGTCACCGCGCTGCTGCGGCAGTGGCTCACCGAGCCGCAGCCGTTCGAGTCGATGCGCGAGCCGGCGGGCAAGGCGCTGGAGGCGCTCATCGCCGCCACCCAGCTCCGTTTCCCGGTGGTCGGCGACCTGGCGCGCAGTGTGGTGTTCCGCTGGTTCGCCCAGCCGCTGCTCCGCCGCACCCGCGCCGAGGTGTACAGCGAGGTCCGCAAACACCTGAGCCACCTCGACCGGCATCCGGATTCGCCGGACCGCGCCGAGCGGATCGCGAGCATGCTGGCCAGCGCGCAGCCGCTGGTGCGCCTGCTCGGGCAGCGGATCGGCCGTCCCGGCACCGATCACACCCCGCTGCTGGAGGTGCTGAGCCGCCGCTACTACGGCAACCGCGCGCTCACCGGTGTCCAGCAGGTCACCGTCGGCGGCTGCACCTTCGTCACCGGTGACTACACCGACGAGAACGAGCGGTTCCACATGGCGACCACCGCCGTCGACCGCGCCGGGCTGCCAGGGGCGATCGAGGCGGTCGCCGATCTCGCCGCGAAGCTGCCCGCCGACACCGACGTCGAGGCGGACCTCTACCTGACGTGGGACGACGAGTCGGCCGACGATGACGCGATGGCGGCCGGGCTGCGTGAGGTCCTCGTGGCCGGGTCGCTGCCCAGCCGCGTCCGGCGGATCACCACCACGGTCGCCGGGCACGGCGGCGCGGTCATGCACCACCACTTCACCTTCCGCCCGTCCTCGACCGGGTTCAGCGAAGAGCGGCTGATCCGCGGCCTGCACCCGCTGATCGCGCAGCGGATGCAGTTGCAGCGGCTGGCGAACTTCGACCTCACGCGGTTGCCGTCCGGCGACGAGGACGTCTACCTGTTCAAGTGCGTCTCGCCGATGAACCCGTCCGATCAGCGGCTGGTCGCGCTCGCCCAGGTCCGTGACCTGACCCCGTTGCGGGACAGCGACGGCAAGCTGCTGGCACTGCCCGCGGTCGAAGGCACGCTGGCGGGGTGCCTCGACGCGATCCGCGGGGTGCAGGCGAAGCTTCCGCCGAGGAAGCGTTTCGACACCAACCGGATCATGCTGTATGTGTGGCCGACCAGTGAGCTCACCGGCGAAGAACTGGACACGGTCGCCCAGCGGGTGCAGCCGTCGACGGCGGGCGCGGGTCTCGAAGAGGTCCAGTTCCTCGGCAGGCAGCGTGACCGCGCGACCGGTGAAGTCAACGAGGTCGCCGTGCGGATCGGCTACGACGTCAGCGGCGGCGTGCAGATGTCGGTGTCCGAACCCGTCACCGAGCCGATCCTCCCGCTCGACGACTACCGCCAAAACGTCCTGCGCGCCCGCCGCCGCGACACGGTGTACCCGTACGAGCTGACCGAGATGCTCGGCTCGTTCACCGAGTACGACATGGACGACACGAACACCCTCGTCCCGGTCGACCGGAAGAAGGGGCGCAACAAGGCGGCGATCGTCGCCGGTGTGGTCACCACGCCGACCGAGCGTTACCCCGAGGGTGTCCAGCGCGTGGTGCTGCTGGGCGACCCGACGAAGGCGCTCGGCGCGCTGTCGGAGCCGGAGTGCTCACGGGTGATCGCGGCGCTGGATCTCGCCGAGCGGCTGGGGGTCCCGCTGGAGTGGTACGCGCTCTCGGCGGGCGCCCGGATCTCGATGGAGTCCGGCACCGAGAACATGGACTGGGTCGCGGCCGCGCTCAAACGGATCGTGCACTTCACCCAGAACGGCGGCGAGATCAACATCGTGGTCGCCGGGATCAACGTCGGCGCCCAGCCGTACTGGAACGCCGAAGCGACGATGCTCATGCACACCAAGGGAATCCTGGTGATGACGCCGGACTCCGCGATGGTGCTGACCGGCAAGCAGTCGCTCGACTTCTCCGGCGGTGTCTCCGCGGAGGACAACTTCGGCATCGGCGGCTACGACCGTGTCATGGGCCCGAACGGCCAGGCGCAGTACTGGGCGCCGAACCTCGCCGCGGCGCGGGACGTGCTGATGTCGCACTACGACCACACCTACGTGGCGCCGGGCGAATCCGGACCCCGCAAGGCGGTCACGAACGACCCGATCGACCGGGACGTCTCGTCGTTCCCGCACGCGGCCGTCGACAGCGACTTCACCACGGTCGGCCAGATCTTCTCGCGGGAGGCCAACCCCGACCGCAAGAAGCCGTTCGACATCCGCACCGTGATGCGCGCGCTGTCGGATCAGGACCACCCGGTGCTGGAGCGCTGGCCGGGAATGGCGGACGCGGAGACCGCGGCCGTGCAGGACGTACACCTCGGCGGGCGGCCGGTGTGCCTGCTCGGGATCGAGTCGCGTTCGGTGCCGCGCCGCGGCTTCCCGCCCACCGACGGACCGGACACCTACACCGCGGGCACCCTGTTCCCGCGGTCGTCGAAGAAGGCGGCGCGGGCGATCAACGCGGCCAGCGGCAACCGGCCGCTCGTGGTGCTCGCGAACCTGTCCGGTTTCGACGGTTCGCCGGAGTCGATGCGGAAGCTGCAACTGGAGTACGGCGCCGAGATCGGCCGGGCGATCGTCAACTTCGAAGGCCCGATCGTGTTCACCGTGATCTCGCGGTACCACGGCGGCGCGTTCGTGGTCTTCTCGAAGGCGCTGAACCCGAACATGACGGTGCTGGCGCTGGAAGGCTCGTTCGCCTCCGTGCTCGGTGGCGCGCCCGCCGCGGCGGTCGTGTTCGCCGGTGAGGTCAACGCGCGGACCGCGGCCGACCCGCGGGTGCGGTCGCTCACCGAGAAGCTGAGCGGGGCGACCGGTGCCGAACGCGCCGCGCTCGCCGCGGAACTGGCCGAACTCCAGTCGTCGGTGCGGTCCGAGAAACTGGGCGCGGTCGCGGCCGAGTTCGACGGCGTGCACAGCATCGAACGCGCGGTGAAGGTCGGCTCGGTGGACGCGATCATCAGCGCGGCCGAGATGCGGCCGCGCATCATCGAGGCGATCGAGCAGGGCCTGGCGAAGAAGTAGTCGTACTTAACCGCAATGAAGGGGCCTTTCATAGCAAAATTTGCTATGAAAGGCCCCTTCATTGCACGGGTTAGTGGCCAGGGCCAGGGTCGGGAGGCAGGTCCCCGAAGTCCTCGGGCACGATCTTGTCCAGCGCCGCCCGGAACTCCTCGACCTCCCGTTCCTGCGCGACCGGGTCCGGCGGCACCGACGGCAGTTCCGCGTCGGGTCCGGAGCCCATGATCTCGACCCGTACGGAAGCGACCTCGAGCACCGCGTCCGCCACCTCGATCCCGACTCCGGCCCGCAGGCCGATCGCGACCGCGTCACTCGGCCGGGCCGAGACGCGGATCCCGGAATCGAGCACCAGGTCGGCGAAGAAGATGCCGTCCCGCAGCGCGGTGACCTGGACACCGGTGACCCGGTGCCCGAACGATTCGACCACCTGGCCGATCAGTTCGATCGTGCCGGGCCTTGGCAGCCGGATCTTCTCCTGCGCGAGCGCCACCGCGCTCGCCTCGGGGCCGCCGATCGTGATCGCCAGCCAGCGGCGTTCGCCCTCCCGCTCCCGCAGCAACATCACCGGTGCCGCTTCCGGAGCCAGGACTGCCATCCCTTCGACGTCCATGGGGATCATGCGCGGTACCTCATTCCCTCGGTCAGGCGGTGTCGTCCTTCAGCGCCTTGTCCGCCGCCAGTTCCGACGGGGTGGGCTGATCGCGGCGCTGGAACGGGGTGGTGTGCCCCTCGGCCCGCAGCCGGGGGATCATGTGGGGGTAGTGGAGTTCGAACGCGGGACGTTCGGACCGGATCCTCGGCAGGTCGTGGAAGTTGTGCCGGGGCGGCGGACAGGTCGTCGCCCATTCCAGGGAGTTCCCGTGCCCCCACGGGTCGTCGACTTCGACGATCTCCCCGAACCGGTAGCTGCGCACGACGTTCCAGACGAACGGCAGCACCGACGCGCCGAGCAGGAACGCGCCGATCGTGGAAATGGTGTGCAGCAAGGTGAAACCGTCGCTGCTCAGGTAGTCGGCGTAGCGGCGCGGCATGCCTTGGTTGCCGAGCCAGTGCTGGACGAGGAACGTCGTGTGGAAGCCGATGAAGGTGGTCCAGAAATGGAGTTTCGCGAGCCGCTCGTCGAGCATCCGCCCGGTCATCTTGGGGAACCAGAAGTAGATCCCGGCGAAGGTGGCGAACACGATGGTGCCGAACAGGACGTAGTGGAAATGCGCCACCACGAAATAGGTGTCGTGGATGTGGAAGTCCAGCGGTGGCGCGGCGAGGATGATCCCGGTCAGCCCGCCGAGCAGGAACGTCACCATGAACCCGATCGACCACAGCATCGGTGACTCGAAGGTGAGCTGCCCCTTCCACATGGTGCCGATCCAGTTGAAGAACTTGATCCCGGTCGGCACCGCGATGAGGAAGGTCATGATGGAGAAGAACGGCAGCAGCACCGCACCGGTGGCGAACATGTGGTGCGCCCACACGGCGAAGGACAGCGCGGTGATCGCGATCGTCGCGAACACCATGAGTTTGTAGCCGAACAGCGGTTTCCGGCTGAACACCGGGACGATCTCGGTGATGATGCCGAAATACGGCAACGCGACGATGTACACCTCGGGATGCCCGAAGAACCAGAACAGGTGCTGGAACAGGATCGCCCCGCCGTTGGCCGGATCGAAGACGTGCGCGCCGAGCCTTCTGTCCGCCATCAGGCCGAACAGCGCCGCGGTGAGGATCGGGAAGACCGCCAGGATCAGGATCGTGGTGAACAGGATGTTCCAGGTGAACAGCGGCAGCCGCCACATGGTCATCCCCGGCGCGCGCAGGCAGAGGATCGTGGTGACCATGTTGACCGCGCCGAGGATCGTCCCGAGTCCGGAGACGATCAGGCCCATGATCACCAGATCGGCGCCGACGCCCGGGGTGTGCGCGGCGTTGGACAGCGGCGTGTACATCGTCCAGCCGAAGTCGGGCGCGCCGGCCGGGGTGAGGAACGAGCTGAGCACCATCAGCCCGCCGAAGAGGTAGAGCCAGTAGGAGAACGCGTTCAGTCTCGGGAAAGCGACGTCCGGGGAGCCGATCTGCAGCGGCAGGATGTAGTTGGCGAAGGCGAAGAGGTTCGGTGTCGCGTACAGCAGCAGCATGATGAGGCCGTGCATGGTGAACAGCTGGTTGTACTGCTCCTGCGACAGGAACTGCATCCCCGGCCTGCCCAGTTCGCCGCGCATCAGCAGCGCCATGAACCCGCCGGCGACGAAGAACCCGAACGAGGTGGTGAGGTACATCAGCCCGATCGTCTTGTGATCGGTGGTGCGCACGATATTGAGGAACACGCTGCCCTTGGGCGCCCGGTTTCGCCCGCCGAAGCGGACGGCGTCTGGTCGGGGCGCTGCCTTCACCTCGGTCATGACGACTCCCAGCACGAGGACACACCTTCGAGAAGCTGGTACCCCTCCAGGAGAGTCCCTACACGCGGGCTTTTCAAGAGCTAGAGGAGTAAAGCCTCCAATGCGCCATCCGGCCGGCTACCCGGAGTCCGGCACTCCGCTTTCATGAAAGGACTCATCGGGATTTCGCGTTCCGGACCGCGATGCCCAGCAGCGCCGCGGCCGGACCGGCGAGCCGTCGCCCGGCGGGCCACACCGCGCGCAGTTCCCGGCCGAAGTCGACGCCGTCCACCGCGACCGGGACGAGCCTGCCTTCGGCGACATCCCGGACGATGGCGAGTTCACTGATCACCGCCGGACCGGCGCCCGCGATCACCGCGTTGCCGACCGCGGAGGCGGAACCCAGTTCCAGCAACGGTTTCGCCGGACCGACACCGGCCTTGCGCAACGCGGCGTCCACGGTCTCCCTGGTCCCGGAACCCGGTTCGCGGACCACGAGCGGCGTGATCGCCAGTTCGGCCGCGGTCACGGGCCGGCGCTTGCGTGCCCACGGATGACTCGCGGGCACGACGAGGACCAGGTGATCGGTGGCCACCCGCCGGGACGAAAGGCCGGGCAACGAACCGGGCGACTCGACGAACCCGAGATCGACCTTGCCCTCCCGTGCCAGTTCGGCGGCCTGGTCGGAGTTGGTGACCTCCAGCCCGAGGTACAGCCCGGGGTCGAGGCGTTTGAGTTCGCCGATCCAGCCCGGCACCAGATACTCGGCCAGCGTCATGCTCGCGGCGACCCGCAGATGTGCCTCGTGCTGGGTGCGCAGCGCTTCGGCGCCGTCGAGCAGACCGTCGAGTTCGGAGAGCACCCGGTGCGCCCAGCCCGCGATGACCCGACCGTCGGGAGTGAGCGCGGAACCGCGCCGCGTACGGTCGACCAGCACCAGCCCCAGCCGTCGCTCCACTGTGGACAGTCGTTTGCTCGCCGACGGCTGCGCGATCCCGAGGCTGGCGGCGGCCTGCCCGATACTGCCGAGCTCGTCCACGAGCACCAGCAGGCGCAGGGAGTCCAGGTCGGGTGTGGTCATAGCCCAAGTGTATGACCTACCCCTCGCTTTCCCGGCTACCGAGGTCACCCCGGGCGGACGAAGCTCGAATCATGAGCACCACGCACGCGAGACCGACGAAGCCCTTCCTGACCGCGGTGGCCGTAACCGGCGCCGGAGTGGGCGCCGCGTACCTGGTCGGCACCGCGTTCCCGGTCGTCAGCGCGCTCACCATCGCCGTCGTGCTCGGCATCATCACCGGCTCGTTGCCGTCGCTGTCGGACGAGACCCGGAAGGCGATCTCCGGAACCACCAAGAAGCTGCTCCGCGCCGGTGTCGTGCTCCTGGGCCTTCAGCTCTCGCTCCCCTCGGTCCTGGCGCTGGGCCCCGGGACGCTGCTCGCCGTGGTGCTCACGGTCGGCATCACCTTCCTCGGCACGATCGGCCTCGGCAGGCTCCTCGGCGTGCCGCGTGGCCTGGCGATGCTGGTCGCGACCGGATTCTCCATCTGCGGCGCGTCGGCCATCGCCGCGATGGAAGGCGTCGTCGAACGCGAAGACTCCGACGTCGCCACCGCCGTCGCCCTGGTCACCTTCTACGGCGGGCTCGCCATCGCGGCCGTCCCGCTGATCGGCGGCTGGCTGCGGCTCGACGCGGTCCGGATCGGCGAATGGGCCGGGCTCAGCGTGCACGAGGTCGCGCAGGTCGTCGCCGCGGCGACCCCGGCGGGCGGCGCCGCCATCGCGGTCGCCATCGTGATCAAGCTCAGCCGGGTGGTCCTGCTGGCCCCGATGGTCGCCGCGGTCGGGATGCACGAACGGCATCGCCCCGTCGACGGGAAGCGGCCGCCGCTGGTCCCGCTGTTCGTCCTCGGTTTCCTGGCGATGGCCGCCGTGCGCAGCACCGGCGTCGTGCCGGGTTTCGCGCTCGACGTCGCCAAGATCGCCTGCACACTGTTGCTGGCCGGGGCGCTGTTCGGGCTGGGCTGCGCGGTCCGGATCGGCAAGCTCGTCCGCACCGGTGGCCGCGCCCTGCTGCTCGGCCTGCTCTCCACCCTGCTGGTCGGGACCACCGCGCTGGTCACGCTGACCGTGCTCGGCTGAGGACGGCGGCCGCGAGCAGCGCGATCACCCCGCCGGTGACCATCACGGCCGGGACGGAGACCGCGTCGACGACCATCCCGCCGAGGAGTGCTCCCGCCGAGAGGGTCGCTTGGAACGACGACGTGAACAGCACCGACGCAGCTTCGGGCGCCTGTGGTGCCGCTCGCGCGAACCAGGTTCCCGAGCAGACCGGGACGGCTCCGTAGGCGAAACCCCAGGCCGCCAGCAGCGCGAGCGCGCCCGGCTTCGAATCGCCGAGAAACGGCAACGCGAGTGCCGCGACGCCGAGAGACCCCGCCGCCGCGAGGAAGGTCAGCCGGAGATCGCGGGCGATCGCGGCGCCCGCGACGAAGTTGCCGGCGATCCCGGCCGTGCCGTAGACGAACAGGAAGACGGTGATCAGCTCCGGGCCCACCTGCGTCACCTGGCGCAGGAGCGGCGTGACGTAGGTGTAGGTCCCGAAATGGGCGAGCACGACCAGGACCGTGACGAGCAGACCGAGCCTGGTCGCCCGCCCCCGCGTCATCTCGCGCAGGACGCCCAGCCGGGTGGCGCCCCGCGACGGCAGCGGAGGCAGCGAGAAGGCCAACGCGGCGAGAACGCCGATCGTGAACACCGTCATCACCGCGAACGCCGCTCGCCAGCCGAGCAACTCGCCGGCGAACGTCCCCGCGGGCACGCCCAGCACGGAACCGAGTGGCACGGCGGAGAAGATCACCGCGGTCGCCCTGCCCGCGTGCCGAGGGCCGACGAGCCGTTCGGCGAGCCCGGAACCGATCGCCCAGAAAGCACCGATCACCAGCCCGACCAGTACCCGCGAGACCAGCATCGCCCAGTAGGCCTGCGCGGTCGCCGCGAGGACGTCGGCCAGCGCCAGCACCACCATCAGCGCGCACAGCAGGATCCGGCGGTCGAGCCGCCCGGCCGCGACGGTGACCGCGGGGGCGGCGATCGCGGCGAGGAATCCGGGCAGGGTCATGGTCAGGCCCGCCGTCCCCGGCGTGATCCGGAAGTCCTCGCCGATCGGGGTCAGGAGGCCGATCGGCAGGATCTCCGTGGTGACGAGGGAGAAGATCCCCAGTGTCACCGCGAGGACGGCGAGCCATCCCTTCAGCGGGGTCCGCGCGGAGGTGTCGAGGGTCGAAGCGGTCATGTGCTTCAGCCCATCACCGCGCGGGCACCGCGGTCTGGCGGATTCGCGACGTTGATCTAGCTGCGGGAGCGTTGCGTGACCACGATGCAGGCGACGACGATCAGCGCGGTCACCGGCGCGGCGGCCGGAAGGTGCTCGCCGAGCAGCAGGACCGCCCAGACCAGCGTCAGCAGCGGCTGGGCGAGCTGCAACTGACTCGCCCGCGCGACGCCGATCTCGGCCATCCCCCGGTACCAGGCGAAGAACCCGCCGAACTGCGAAATGAGCGCGACGTACAGCAGGCCGACGATCCCCTCGCCCGTGACGTGCAGCGGTTCGGTCGCGAGCCCGAAGACGGCGAACGCGCCGGTGACCGGCAGCGCGAGGACCAGCGCCCACGCGATCACGTGCCAGCCCGCCATTTCCCTGGCCAGCCTGCCGCCCTCGGCGTACCCGAACGCGCACAGCACGAGCGCGCCGAACAGGAACAGGTCCGCTGTGGACAGTCCGCCGCCGCTCTGCGCGACGGTGAACACCACGACCGCGCTCGCGCCGACCGCGGCGGCGAGCCAGAACCGGCGGGACGGCCGGTGCCCGGTCAGCCTCGACGAGATGACGGCGGTGGCCAGCGGCAGCAGCCCGATCACCACCGCGGAATGCGCCGTGGACGACGTCTTCAACGCGAGCGTGGTCAGGATCGGGAACGCGAGGACACAGCCGAGGGCGACCACGGCGAGGCCACGCCACTGATCGCGTCTCGGCAGCGGGACCCGGAAGACGCGGAGACAGGTGCCGGCGACCAGCGCGGCCAGGACACTGCGCAGCCCGGTGGCGGTCCACGCGTCGAAGCCTTTGAGCGCCCACACGGTGGCGGGGAACGTGAACGAGAAGGCGAGGACCCCCAGCGCCGCCAGCGCGGTCCCGGAGCGGACCGCTACTGCCCGGTCCGCGATAGCGCTATCATCCAGTCTCATGTCCGATGGTAGCAGCGTCACCAGCCTGGTCACACAGCTGCGGTCCGAGCTGGAGCGCTATCCGATCGAAGGAAAGCTGCCGTCCAGCCGGGAGCTGGTCCGGCAGCTGAAGGTGAGCCCGGTGACGGTGTCGCGCGCGATCGCCGCACTGGCCGCCGAAGGTCTGGTGATCACCCGTCCCGGCGCCGGCGTCTTCCGTGCCCCGCCACCCCGGGAAGTCGCGGTGACCGGTGACGTGTCGTGGCAGGAGGTGGCGCTGAGTTCCCAGTCCGGTGCCCGCGCCATCGACGCGAGCGGCGTGCTCGCCGCGCTGAGCGACCCGCCATCGGGAGTCATCGACCTCAACGGCGGCTACACGCATCCGAGCCTCCAGCCGGAACGCGAACTCGCGGCGGCCTCCGCCCGCGCCGGACGCCGCCCCGGCGCGTGGACCCGGCCGCCGATCTGTGGCCTGCCCGAACTGCGGGCCTGGTTCGCCCGCGACATCGGCAGCCCGGTGAACGTCGAGAACGTGCTGATCACCTCGGGCGGGCAGAGCGCGCTGACCACGGCGTTGCGCGCGCTCGGCGCCCCCGGCGCGCCGGTGCTGGTGGAATCCCCGACGTATCCGGGGATGCTGGCCATCGCGCGGGCCTCGGGACTGCGGCCGGTCCCGGTGCCGATCGACCGCGACGGCGTCCGGCCCGAACTGCTCGCCGGCGCCTTCCGCGACACCGGCGCGCGGCTGTTCGTCTGCCAGCCCGCGTTCCAGAACCCGACCGGCGCGGTGCTGTCCGCCGAACGCCGTGCCGAGGTCCTGCGGATCGCCCGTGACGCCGGCGCTTTCGTCATCGAGGACGACTTCGCCCGGCTGATGGCGCATCCCGGGAGCCCGGCTCCCCCACCCCCGCTCGTGGCCGACGACCCCGACGGCGTCGTGGTGCACATCCGGTCGCTCACGAAACCCGCGTCACCGAGCCTGCGGATCAGCGCGCTCGCCGCCCGCGGTCCGGCATTGGAGCGGCTGCGCGGGCTCCACGCCGTCGAGAGCTTCTTCGTACCGCGGCCACTGCAGGAGACCGCGCTCGAACTGGTGAGCTCTCCCGCCTGGTCGCGCCATCTGCGGATCCTCGCCGCCGCGCTGCGGGAACGCCGCGACGTCGCCGTCTCGGCACTGCGGGAGTTCCTGCCGTCCTGGACCGCCGTCCCGGTCCCGACCGGGGGCTATCACCTGTGGCAGCCGCTCCCCGCTTTCGCTGACGAAGTGGCGCTGACCAGCGCCGCTTTCCGTGCCGGAGTAGCGGTCACCCCCGGCCGGATGTACTTCGCGGCCGAGGCGCCAGGGCCCTATCTGCGGCTGAGCTATGTGAGCGCCGCGACAGGCGCGCAGCTGCGGGACGGCATCCAGCGCCTTTCCCAGGCATACCAAGAGATCCCCGGTCAACGCCCGGCCGTGCCTGCTCGTACGATCGCGCACGGAGGCGACGAGAAGGCATGACACAGCCGGCGGCGGAGCCGCACGACCCACCCGGCAGGCTCTGGGAACTGCTCGACGACGGCCAGCGCAAGGCGCTGCGTGCCGAGGCCGAACTGCGCCGGTACCCGGCGGGCACGGTGATCATCCGGGAGGGTGACCGGTCGGATTGGGTGCTGATCCTGATGACCGGGCGGGTCAAGATCACGTCGGTGTCCACCGGCGGCTACGACGCCGTACTGGCCGTCCGCGATCCGGGCGACATCATCGGCGAGATGGCGTCGATGGACGGCAGCCTGCGCTCGGCCACCGCGATCGCCGTCGAGCCGGTCACCGGGCTGTGGCTGTCCTCACGGGCGTTCAACTCCGTGCTCCGCGAGCAGCCGGGCATCTCCGTCGTCCTGCTCCGGATCATCACCTCCCGCCTGCGCTACGCCAACTCGCGCCGCACCGAATTCGGGGACAGCACCGCCGCCGAACGCATCGCCGCGATCCTGGTCGACCTCGCCGAGCGGTACGGCGTGCCCGTCCCCGAAGGCACCCTGATCGCCCTGCGGATCAGCCAGCGCGACCTGGCGGGACTCGCGTCCGCGTCACGGGAAGCCGTCGCGCGGACTCTCCGGACCCTGCGTTCCGATGGGCTCCTCAGCACCGGGCGCCAGCGGCTCGTCGTCCGGAGCCTGAACGATCTCAGGCAGCTGGCACCCGACGACCACTGAGCCGCCATGGCATACCGAAGTGCCGTTCCACGCGCGCTCCGAGTTTCCGTACGCGCGGCTCGTTCCCCGGATCGAAATCCGGCGTGGTCTCGATCAGCGTCGCGAGTTCGCGGGTGAGCTCGGCCGCGGCCTTCGCCGGCACCAGCAGCACCCGCACCGGCGCGAGGCTGCGCGCGGAAGGCGGCGGCGCGACGAGGTCGATCCGGGCGCGAGCCAGACCGGTCAGCCTCGCCGACCACAGGACCGCACCCGTCACCGCCCAGGCCACCAGTTCCACCAGGATGGCCGGCGACAGGATCAACGCCAGCCCGGCGGCCTGTCCGACGGCGAAGCCCAGCATCAGCCAGTCCTCGAAGCCAAGGCGCTCTTCCGCGCCGGACCGGCCGCGGAGCCGGGTGAACGACACCTCCCGGTAGCGCTCGCTTTCGGTGACGATGGCGAGCGGGCGGATCCGGCGCAGCCACGGCGCGAACCGGCGCACGATCAGCCACTCGCCGCCGTCGGTATCGGTCACCCGCATCGCGTCTCCCCCTCATCGGTGCACGGATCTCCGACGAAGCAAGGTCCGATGGCGTTCCACCCGCACGTCGAATCGGGTGAGCACCTCGTACACGGCCGGGTCACCGGGATCGAACATGACGCGGCCGCGGAGCAGGCCGCTCAGCTCGGCCACCAGAGGAGCCGCCAGATCGTCGCGCACCTTGAGGATGGTCAGCGACGCGAGGCTGCGATGTTCCTTGTGCCATCCGGCGACGTCGACCCGCGCCGGCGCCTTCCGGAACCACCGCACGGCCCGCGCGAAGGAACCCGCCACGCCTTGGCACAGCAGTTCCAACGCCAGGAACGGCAGCAGGAGGAGCCCCAGCAGCACGTACACCGGAACGTGCACGAGTATCTCCACGACGGCCAGCGTTCCCCACAGTCCGAGGGCCACCTTGTTCACGGATTCTCCCTCGCGCTGCCCCATGCCGTCGTCGGCAGGGAACTTCCAGTCCGCGGTGAGCTTGTGCTGCCGGTAACCGCCGGTGAGTCCCGCGATCGGCTGGACCCACCGGCGCCACGGCGCGAACCGGCGATCGACCGTCCACTCTCGCCCCTCGAGATCGAACACCTTCATCGGCCCTCCCCCTTCCGATCTCGCGCCGTGTCCGACGGGAACGAGCTTGGCAGGGAAACCACCGTCGTTCTGCGTCACCTGACACAGAAGGCGAAACCGGGGTTGTACGCGCCTTGTACGACGGCTGTACGAGCCGGAAGGACCCTCATGTCCCGTCACCCGGAATCGAATCCAGGACGGAGCACTCCCGTGAAGATCTCCCGCGTCGCACAGGGCCTGTTCGCGGCCCTCGTCGCCACCGCGGCGGTCGGCGCATCCCCGGCCACCTCTCTCGCCACCCCGGACACCGTCGACCGGATCTCGGCCGCCGCCGTCGGGAACACGTTGGTGTACAAAGAGAAAACAGAAGGTTACGACTGCTTCAGAATCCCCGCCATCGTCAAGGCGAACAACGGCGAACTGCTCGCGTTCGCCGAAGGCCGCAACGGCGGCGCCAGCTTCTGCAACGACAGCGGCGACATCGATCTCGTCGTGAAACGTTCGGCGGACAACGGCAGGACCTGGAGCGCGCCGAAAATCGTCATCGAAGGTTTCGGTGACACCAAAGGAAATCCGACGCCGATCGTGATCCCGTCCACCGGACGGATCGTGCTGCTCTCGGTGATGGAATGCGTCAAGAACCCCGACTGCAACCGGATTCCGCGCGTCTCGATCAGCGACGACCACGGCAAGACCTGGACCGCGCCCAAGGTGCTCACCACCCAGCTCGGGTTCGACTCCGCGCCGGGCTGGCTCGCGACCGGCCCGTCACACGGCATCGTGCTGACCCGCGGCGCGCACGCCGGCCGGATCGTCGCCGGGATGAGCTACACCATCGACGGCAAGAACAGCGGCGCGCTCGTCTACAGCGACGACCAAGGTGTCACGTGGAAGCGCGGCGCCACCGACACCCCGGCGTTGTCGGCCGCGCTGAACCCCCAGGAAATCAGCGTCACCGAACTGCTCGACGGCAGGGTCTACGCCGCGGCGCGCAACCAGGCCAACAACGGCGACAAATGCCTCAGCGGCGGCGCGAAGAACCGCGCCTACGCCATCAGCTCCGACGGCGGGGCGAGCTTCTCCACCAAGTTCACCTTCGAAGAGGATCTGATCACCCCGGTGGTGCAGGCTTCGACCGCGCGGATGACCGGGACCGACAAGGCGGGCAAGTACAACCGGATCCTGTTCGCCGCACCGTCGGTCTGCGACCGCCGCAAGGAACTCGTCGTCCGGTCTTCCTTCGACGAGGGCGCGAACTGGCAGGGCAACTCCGCCGGAACCCTGGTGTGGAGCGGCGACGCCGCGTACTCCGACATGGTCCAGCTGTCCTCGGGTTCGGTCGGCGTGCTGTACGAAGCGGGCCCGGCGGGCAACGCCAACGAGACCATCCGCTTCTCGACGGTCACCGAGACCACGCTCGGCGCCCCGGTGTGCGGCGGCGGATACAGCGTGATCGACTCGGCACCGCTCGGGACGGCGGGCACGGTTTACCTGTCCTACAACGCTTCCAACGGACAGAACTGTGTCAGCACGATGAAGAGCACGGCCACCGGAACCGCGACCGCGACGTCGGCCTACCTCGAGGTCGCCGGGTCTTCCCGGATCACCGACTCCGGGTCGTTCTCGTGGTTCGCCGGCCCGGTGCGGGCGGCCGCCGCGGGCAAATGCGTGAAGTGGGGCGGTTCCGCGGGTGGGACGACGTACAACAGCCCGTCGGAACACTGCGGCTGAGTACCTGGCCGACCCCATGCGGTACCGGCACTGCTTCAAGTACATGATGGCCCCCCTTCCTTGCGCCTAGCTCAAGGAAGGGGGCCATCATGTACTTCAGTGCTAAGTTCCCGCAGCTGAACCCCCGTCGTTCTGTAACGGGTAGGGCGGTGCGTGGGTCACCCCGCACAGGCAAGCCAGCTGGCCGTGAGGGCCTCCTTGCCTACCCTGAAGGTAGTGAAGGAGGCCCTCACTATCCGCCGACGCGATCCCTGGTGACGATGCGACCACCGTGACGTCGGCAGCCGGTGCGCCGGCACCTGACGGAAGTCCGTGAAGGCGAGACTGCCGCGGCTGCGCCGCGCCGCTCAAGAAGTCACTTGGGCGGGCGCAGCCGCGGGGAAAGCTTGGTGAGCGCCAACGCTTCCAACCGTTTCGAAATCTCCGCGAGCCCGGCGTCGAACCGGTCCAGATCGACGCCCTCGCCGGCCAGGTCGTCGCGGACGTGCTTCTCCACCTTCGCCCAGTCGTTCCGGTATCGGGTGGCGAGTTCCTTCCATGGCACGCCTGCCAGCCCGGCGGTGAGGCCGCTGTCGTAGGCGAGCACGCCGCGTTCCATCAAGTACGCGATGCCCGGGTAGCCGAGATAGCCCTGCCAGTAGGACCCGTTGTCGTTGGCCGTGATCGACCCCGCGGCCGGATCGTGGCGGACGTCGTAGGTCTTGGCCTTGTCCGACGAGGCGACGCGCGCCGTGTCACCGTCGATCTCGACCCGGCCGTCGGCCACCGCGCCGAGCGCCTCGTAGATCTTGATGACCGGGGACGGCTTCCACTCCGCGGCCACTCAGCCCTCGAGCCGCTCGAGCAGGACGACGTCCACCGTGTCACCTTCCTCTTTGCCGATCGCTTTGCGCACATCGGCCTTCACCGGGAGCTTGTGGGTGCCGTCGCCCAGCGCCATGAACGAACTCCGGAACGGATGTCCGTCGATGGTCCCGCGGACCTTCACCAGCCCCTTGGTACCGAAGTACTCGGCGGAGCCGGGCATGACGACGTACGTCCAGCCGCCCTTCTCCGGGCTTTTGAGCAGCTTCGCAGTGAACCGTTTGTCCATGCAGGTATCGTACGACAGGCCACCGACGAAACCGGTACTTCAAAGGGTGACGCGGATGCGCACGCGGCGGCCGACGTCGCGGGCCCAGGCCCGGATCGACGGCCAGTCACGGAAGTCGCCCGCCCAGGGGCCCGCGGCCATGATCTTCCAGAACAGGCCGCTCGCGGTGGCCGGGGTGAGCCTGCCGCCGAAGGTGGCCGTGCGCTCGGCGTCGATCCTCGCGGCCAGCAGGGCGACCCCCGCGGGCAAGCTCACCCGTTTGCCCGCGGCGAGCGGCCCGCAGGGCCCGCTGTGGAACAACCACACCGGACGGTTCCGGAGCGCCTCTTCGTGTTCGGTGAGCAGCCGCACCGCCTCGGGGCGCCAGCGCCGGTGGTGCAGCGCGCTCCCGACGATCACCGCGCCGTACGGTTCGACGTCGTCGACCTCGGCCGCGTCCTGCAGATCGGCCGTCAGCCCGGCTTCCCGCAGTTCGGCGGCGATCACCTCGGCGATCTCCCTTGTCCCGCCGGATCTGCCGGCGTGGGCGACGAGCACTGCGGTCATGCCGCCATTCTCCGCGCGGCCGCGATCCGTGCCACCGTCCGACCCATCGACACGCCGCATTCGGCTCACCTCTTCACCCGTCGGAGCGCTATCCGGGAGGCAGGAACGCCGGTCTCGCGGCCGGATCGGGCTCGTCGTAGTAGCGGTGGAACACGGCGGTCTGCCCGCCGGACAGCGGCGGGACGATCCAGCTCCAGTCCGCCTGGCACCGACGGCCCGCACGCTCCTCCTTGGCGATATGCGTGAGGAACCGCCGTGATTCGGTGTGGTGGTCGGCGACGGTCACGCCCGCCGCGTCGAAGGAATGCTGGACGGCGAGCGTCAGTTCGACCAGCGCGCGGTCGCGCCACAGGGTGCGTTCCGACTTCGTCGACAGCCCCATCAGGTCCGCGATCACCGGCAACAGGTCGTAGCGGTCGGTGTCGGCCAGGTTGCGCGCGCCGATCTCGGTGGCGAGGTACCAGCCGTTGAACGGCGCCGCGGGGTAGGTGATCCCGCCGATGACCAGCCGCATGTTGCTGATCGCGGGCACCGCGTGCCAGCGCAGTCCGAGCCCGGCGAACCAGCGGTGGTCGGGATGCGACAACGGGACTTCCAGCACGGCGTCCGACGGCAGCCGGAACAGGCGCCGCTCCCCCGGTTCGGACTCGATGAGCAGCGGGAGCACGTCGAAGGAACCTTTGCGTTCGGGCGGACGCCAGCCGTACTCCTGGACGGTTTCGGTGAAGTCGGCGTGGCGCGGATCGCCCAGCACCGAGCCGTCGCCGAGCCGATGGCCGGCGTAGCGGATCAGCTGCTCGTTGTGGATCTTCGGGCCGGGTCCCGCCGGACCGTCCGGCGCGAACACGGTGATGGTCGAGCGGATCCGGCCGCCTCGGGTCGCCTCCCGCAGATGGGCGACGCACTCCTCGGCGATGGCGGCGGCGTCGACGACGTCGCGGCGATCCCGCACCTTCAGCCCCTGCCAGTACAGCCTGCCGATGCACCGCGCGGAGTTCCGCCAGGCCACCCGGGCGCCGAACTCGACCTCGGCCGCGGTGTGCCGGTACGTCCCCGTCGCGTGGATCTCGGCGCGGACCCGGTCGAGCCGCTCGTCCAGTCCCGCGGTCCCGCCGTCCGTTTCGGCGTGGAAGAGCCGGAGGAAGTCCTCCGCCTCGGCCACGTCCACGCTCCGTTCCCGCGAAGCCACCTCCGGAGGCAAGCGGGGGATATCCGTCACCCGCATGGAGGCCGTCGTCACCTCGGCCTCCCACTCTCCGAATTCGACGCCGGCACCGGCGGCGGGAACGATCACCATTCCTCCTGCACTCGGAAATGCCCGGAGGATCACGCCCGCACGGCGAGCCGGCCGGGTCCGGACCAGACGAAAGACGATACCCCACCGAAAGAAGGCCACGATCCACCAAATGGCAGAAGCTTCGTCCTCGCTGACATTTCAGCAGGCAGAAAGCTTGCCGACGACAATATTTGGAATTGCCTGCGACTTCGCGGAAGATTCACCGAATTGCGTCAGAAAAAATGATCACGCTCACCCAAGATCGCTTTATGATCGTCGTTAATCACTCTTTCGAGCGTATTCATCCACGGACTCTTCTGTTCTTTCCCCGGACCGGTGTATTGCCCCGCCACCGCCGTCGCTAGAGTGCGGGAAGCTCCGACGGAAAGGAAAATCGTGGTCGACAGGCGGATTCCGGTCATCCTGGTCGCGGGCTTCCTCGGCTCCGGCAAGACCACCCTGCTCAACCACCTGCTGGCCAACCGGCAGGGCGCGCGGATCGGTGTCGTGGTCAACGACTTCGGCAGCATCGCGGTCGACGCGATGGCCGTCTCGGGCCAGGTCGACACCATGATGTCGTTCGGCAACGGCTGCCTGTGCTGCGCCGTCGACGCGAGCGGCCTCGACGCCATGCTCGCCAAGCTTTCCGAGGCCGAGGCAGGCATCGACGTCATCGTGATCGAAGCCAGCGGACTCGCCGAACCACGTGACCTCATCCGCTTGATGATCGCCAGCGAGAACCCCGTCATCGCCTACGGCGGGCTGGTCGAACTCGTCGACGCGGCCGAGTTCGAGGCGACCAGGAAGCGGCATCCGGAACTGGACGAGCACCTCGGGTTCGCCGACCTGGTCGTGCTCAACAAGACCGACCGGGCCGACGAGGACACCCTGGCCAAACTGCGCGGCACGATCGACGAGATCGCACCCGGCACCCCGGTGATCGCGACCTCCCACGGCCGGATCGACCCCACCCTGTTCTTCGACGCGCGGCCGCGCGAACGGGCCGGGCAACTGTCGTTCGACGATCTCCGTGAGGAAGAGCACGACCACGAGCACCACTTCCACACCGCGTACGACAGCGTCGCCTTCACCACCGAACGCCCGCTGGACCCGCGACGGCTGATGGACTTCCTCGAACAGCGTCCCGGCGGCCTCTACCGGATCAAGGGTTTCCTCGACTTCGGCCCGAATGGCGAGCAGTCCCGGTTCGGCCTGCACACGGTGGGCTCGTTCATCCAGCTGGAACGGTCGGCGTGGCCGTCCGGCCTGCCGCGCCGGAGCGAACTGGTGCTGATCGGCTCAGGAATCGACACCGAGGCCGTCACCGCGCGTCTCGGGGAGTGCGTCGCGGACGATCCCGAGGTCGTCGACGAGCGGGGCATGCTGCGCGTCCTGCGGTTCATTCAGGACTGACACGCCGAAAGGCCGAAATACCGGGAATCGCGGCGAGTCTCGTTGACACTGGCCTGCGGAAGGAATCTCGAGCTGGACCACCTGTATCGGGAGGACAGTTCCATGACGAACACCGCCGGACGCTGGTACCTGGTCGGCGCGCTGCCGGAGGACTCCCCCGCCGCGCACATGATGACCCGCTCCGAAGACCTCCGCTACCGGCGTTCCGCCTGCGGGGAAAAGGAATCCCGCCGGTGGACGCCGGTGGATCTCACCGGCACCGACGTCGCCCCGTGCCCGCGCTGCGCCGCGACCCTGCCGAGCCACCGCTCCACCCGCAAGGCCGAACGCGCCGTGCACACCCAGCTCGCCTTCGACCTCCCGCTCTGACCGCAATTCGTCACCTGGTTGCGATCCTTGCGCTTCGCAATCATCGCAACCAGGTGCCGAATTGTCTCAGTCCTTCTTCGCCCGGCTCGGGGCGACCCGGGGCGGCTCGTTCGGCATCTTCGGGTAGACGGGCGGCCATGGCGCGTCCATGAGCCCGTTCGCCATGTCCTTTCGCGACATTTCCAGCAGCGGCTCGATCGACTGCGGTTTCGTTCCCGCCCAAGGGTCTCCGCGTTCGGCGAGCCGAGCGGGCACAGTGGACAGCGTGAGCTCGTCCGGCTCGACGGTGTCCAGTTCGTCCCAGCCGATCGGCGTGGACACCTGTCCGCCGACCCGCGGCCGCACGCACCACGCGCCGAACACCGTCTTGTGCGGCGCGTTCTGGTTGAAGTCGACGAACACCCGCGAGCCGCGTTCTTCCTTCCACCACTGGGCCGTCATCTCCTCCGGGTGGCGGCGCTCGAGTTCGCGAGCGAGCGCGACGGCGGCCGCGCGGACCTCGTAGCCGTCCCACTTCGGTTCCAGCGGCACGTAGAGATGAAGGCCGCGCGAGCCCGAGGTCTTCAGTTGCGCGGCGATGCCCAGCTCGTCGAGCAGCGCCTTCGTCAGGACGGCGCCGTGCCGCAATTCGGGGAAGCCGATCCCCGGCGACGGGTCGAGGTCGACGCGCAGCTGATCGCTGATGTCCGGCGCGTCGGCCCGGTTCGGCCAGACGTGGAAGCCGAGACAACCCTGGTTCACCGCCCAGACGACGTGGGCGAGGTCCTTCGCCACGAGCGCGTCCGAAGTGGTCCCGTTCGGGGTGGACACCACCGTCGTGGTCAGCCAGTCCGGCGCGTTCTTCGGAACCCGCTTCTGGAACCACGACTTCCCGCCCGCGCCGTCCGGATAGCGCTCCAGCAGCAGTGGCCTGCCGCCGAGCTGCGCCAGCAGCGGCTCCGAAACGGCGCGGTAGTACTCGACGAGGTCCAATTTGGTCTCGCCGTTCTCCGGGAAGTAGACCTTGCCCGGATTGGACACCGTGAACTCGACGCCGTCGAGGTCCAGCGTGACCGGCTCCGCTTTCATGCTTCCCCCAGCTCGGTGAACAAGGTGGCCAGCTCGGCGGGCGGGACCTCTTCGAGCTGCGCGTACGTGCACGAGGCCGGTTCGCGGTCCGGGCGGAAGCGCACGAGCCGCCCGCCGTGGCGGAACCGCGTGCCCTCGACGTGCTCGTAGCGGACCTCGGCGACCCATTCGATGCGGACCGGCTCCCAGCTCAGATCCTTCTTCGGCGCCCACCGGCTGCCCGCGCCCGGCATGCGGCCACCCGCCTCTTCGTGCGCCTCGGCCCACTCGCGCCAGGGATGGTTCTCCAGCGCGTTCTCGCGCAGCGGCGCGAGCTCGTCCACCAGCTCACGACGCCTCGCGGCGGTGAAACTGCTGGCCACGCCCACGTGGTTCAGGACGCCTTCGTCGTTGTAGAGCCCGAGCAGCAGCGACCCGACCCCGACGCCGTCCTTGTGCCACCGGAATCCGGCGACGACGCAGTCCGCGGTGCGCTGGTGCTTGACCTTCCACATCACCCGCTTGTCCTGTTCGTACGGTGCGTCGGCGGGTTTGGCCATCACACCGTCGAAGCCCGCGCCCTCGAAGCGGGTGAACCAGTCCTGGGCGACGTCGGGATCTTCGGACAGCGGCGTGAGATGCACCCGCGCGAACTTCGTGTCGACGACGCTTTCGAGCAGCTTCCGCCGCTCCTCGAACGGCTCCGGCGTCAGGTCCCGGTCGTCGAGGGCGAGCAGGTCGAACACCACGAAACTGGCCGGCGTCTCCGCGGCCAGTTTGGTCACCCGGGACGCGGCCGGATGCAGGCGCAACTGGAGCGCCTCGAAGTCGAGGCCGCCTTCGGTGACCAGCACGATCTCGCCGTCGACGACGCAGCGCTCGGGCAGCGCGTCCTTGAGCAGGTCCACCAGTTCGGGGAAGTACCTCGTCAGCGGCCTGTCGTTGCGCGAGCCGAGCACGACCTCGTCACCGTCGCGGAAGACCACGCAGCGGAAGCCGTCCCACTTCGGCTCGTACAGCAGCCCCGGCGTGCGCGGCAGTTCGTGCACGGCCTTGGCCAGCATCGGCTTCACGGGCGGCATCACGGGCAGTTCCACGAGGTGATCCTAGGCCGGGCCACCGACAAAAGCGCGGCTCAAAGCTCGGCCAGCAGGAGCCCGCTGCGTGGTTTCGGCGTGAAATAGGTGGCCTTCCTCGGCATCCGCGACCCGGCCGCGTGCACGGCGAGCACCTGCGCGTACGGGACCGGGGCCAGCAGCAATACCGCGTCCGCGTCTTCGGGCACCGGCACGCCCGGCAGCAACGGCCGCACGTTCGGCCCCTCCGGATCGACGCCGAGTGCCCCGCGAAGCAGCTTCTGTTCGACGACGGCGTGGTCACCGCCGGCCTTGCCGAGCACCACCCGGAAGGCTGATCCGCCCGCCAGCACGGTCATCTCACCCTCCTCGGTCGGCGGGTCCGGCCGTCCGAGATGGACGTCGAACCCCGCGTCCTTCCATCGCCGGGCCAGCGTGTCCGCGTCGAATCCGGTGCCGGTGAGCACCCGGTGGATGGGGCCGATCCGCAGCGCCGGTCCGCCGGTGACGAGCGCCAGCAACGCGCCGCGCCCCGATTTCGCGGCGGCCGCGACGCGATGATTTCCGTCCGCGACCAGGAGATCCATTTCGTCCAGTGCGGCCAGCAGTTCGGACTGGCCCTCGCCGGGACCGGCGAGCCACAGTTCGTGCTCACGGCCCGCGCCGTCCACTGTGGACAGGCTGGGCGCCTGCCCCCGGCAGAGCCGTTCGATCAGCGCGGTCAGCCGACGGCCGCCGGTCGCGGGGACGAGCATGGCGGCACTCGTGGCGACGCCGAGCCCGGCGAGCATCGCGGCCCGTTCCTCGACGACGTCCGGGTAGACGTCCTCGGTGTGCCGGACCCGCGTCACCCCGTCATCCCGGACCGCTGCCGGGTCGACCAGGCACAGCACGCCCAGCGCCACCCCGTCCGGCCCGTCGATGCGGTACGGCGCCACGACGTCGGCGACCGGCCGGTAGTGCCGCTGCCGGATGCGTTCGAAGGTGGCCCTGGCCTGCGGCAAAGCCGCCTCGATCGAGAGGCCGCCCGCCAGCGCGGCCGGAGTCCTGGCCGGATGCTGGACCGCCAGCAGACTGTCGCCACGTGCCTCCGCGAGCGCGGCGGCCACCCGATCCGGGTCGGCGAACTCGTCGACGTCGGGTCCCGGGACGGTGTCGCGGACAACCCAGCCACGGTCGATCGGGCGGATCCAGGTGCTCATCCGATCCATTTTGCGGGATAGCTCACGGAAAAAATCGGTCCCATGACCGGGTGTCTCCATGGAATGCTTACCCATGCGAAGTAGTTGACCCCCTTCATGAGCCCGAGGAGACCGCCACAGATGACGACCCCGGCCCCGGTCACCGCGAAGGAAGGGGTCGGTTTCCGCTCCGAACGCGGCCCCGTCCTGATCGCCGTGATGCTGTGTTCCGGCCTGATCGCGCTGGACTCGACCATCATCGCGACGGCGGTGCCGTCGGTGGTCGCCGATCTCGGCGGGTTCTCGCAGTTCCCGTGGCTGTTCTCGATCTATCTGCTGACCCAGGCGGTCACCGTTCCGCTGTACGGCAAGTTCGCCGACGTGCTCGGCAGGCGTCCGGTGATGTTCTTCGGGATCGCGGCGTTCCTGCTGGGCTCGGTGCTGTGCGGCGCGGCATGGAGCATGCCGGTGCTGATCGCGGCCCGCGCGGTGCAGGGCATCGGCGCGGGCGCGATCCAGCCGATCGCGCTCACCATGGTCGGCGACATGTACACGGTCGAGGAACGCGCCAGGGTGCAGGGCTACCTCGCCAGCGTGTGGGCCATCTCGTCGGTGGTCGGGCCGACGCTGGGCGGCGTGTTCGCGGAGTACCTCGACTGGCGCTGGATCTTCTTCATCAACCTGCCGCTCGGCGCGCTGGCGGCGTGGATGCTGTTCCGGAACTTCCGCGAGCGTGTCGAACGCCGCTCACACCGCATCGACTACCTCGGCGCCACGCTGCTCACCCTCGGCTGTTCGCTGCTGATCCTCGGCCTGCTGGAAGGCGGGGTCGCCTGGGGCTGGGCGTCCGCGCCGAGCGTGGCGATCTTCGGCGGCGCGGTGGCGCTGCTGGTGGCCTTCGTGTTCGTGGAACGCAAGGCCGACGAGCCGGTGCTGCCACTGTGGATCTTCACCAAACGGACGTTGATCGGCGGGAACCTGGTCGCCGTCGTGGTCGGCATGCTGCTGATGGGCCTCACGTCTTATCTGCCGACCTTCTCCCAGGGCGTGCTCGGCACCGGCGCGCTCGTCGCCGGATTCGCGCTCGCGGCGCTCACCGTCGGCTGGCCGATCTCGGCGTCGCTGGCCGGCCGGATCTACATGCGGATCGGGTTCCGGGACACCGCGCTGATCGGCAGCGGGATCGTCATCGCGGGCGCGGCGCTCACCGTGTTCCTGGCGGCGGGGTCGTCGATCTGGCTGGCGGCCGCGGCCGCGTTCGTCCTCGGACTGGGGCTGGGGCTGGCGTCGAGCCCGACGCTGATCGCCGTGCAGTCCACGATCGGGTGGGAACGCCGCGGCGTCGTCACCGCGACCAACATGTTCAGCCGCTCGCTGGGCAGCGCCGTGGGCGTGGCGATCTTCGGCGCGATCGCGAACGCCACCCTGGCGAGCCGCTTCGCCAGCCCGCCCGCGGGGGTCACCGGCCTGCCGTCCGGCGTCGACGCGACCAGTGTCGTCCTGGAGGGCCACGGCCCGGACACCCCGACGACGACGTTCGTGCGCGGCGCCCTCGCGGACGCCACGCACCACGTCTTCCTGGCGATGCTGGTGGTCGCCGTGCTCAGCGTCGGCGCGCTACTGCTGATGCCGCGGCGCACCGAAGAGCTGAAGTTCGACTAGCGCGTGAGGGTGGTGCGCCGGTCCACGGTGACCCACTCAGTTCTGCATCGGCACGGCGTGCTCGACGAAGTTCTCGACGAACCGCTCGATCGGCTCCGTCCCGGCCGGGTACAGCACGAACTTGCTCAGCCCGGCGTCGATGTACTCGGCGATCAGGTCGCGGGCGGCGCTCCAGCCGCCCGCGATCAACCGGGACGGGTCCGCGTCGGACCGTGCCGCGACCGAAGCCGCGAGCGCGTCCGGGATCCCGTCCTCCGCGACGATGAGGGAGATGCCGAAATGGTCGGCTTCGACCTCCCGGTCCGCTTCGGCGGCGGCCTTCTGGATCGCCTCGCGGCCGGCGCGCGCTTCCTCCGGCGTGAGGAAACTGGCCAGCCAGCCGTCCGCGAGCCTGCCGACGCGGCGCAGCGCGCCGGGTGCCTTCCCGCCGAGCCAGAGGTCGAGACGGTTGACCGGGCACATGCCGAGCCCTTTGCCCTCGACGCGGAAGAACTCGCCCTCGAAGGTCACCACTTCCTGTTCCAGCAGTGCCCTGATCAGCCGCAACGACTCGTCGAACACCGCGGCGCGGCGGCCGGGCGGCACCGGGAACAAGGGCAGTTCGGCGTCGCGCGCGGGTTTCAGGCCGAAGACGGGGAGGACCCTTTTCGGTGCGAGCGCGGCGAGTGAGGCGAGCTGTTTGGCGACCAGGACCGGATCACGGCCGGGCAGCACCATCACCCCGGTGCCGACCTTCAGTTTCGTGGTGCGGGCGAGCGCGTGCGTCAGCCCCACGACCGGGTCGATCCTCGGCGAGTACACCGCTTCGGGCAGCCAGAGCGAATCGACGCCCGCCCGCTCCAGCAGGTCGACCGCGGCACCGAACTCCTCTGCCGCCGTCCCGGTCCCCAGCCCCGCACCGACCCTGATCTTCAGGTCCTCCGCCACACTCGCTCCCTTCCGCCAGGCCCCGGTGTCCAGTGTTCTCACGTGAAGAACCCCGCACAAGCATGGACTCGCCCCGCGAATCCCCCGTACATTCCAGTGTCGCGTGGGCCGTCCGCGCGCGGATTGGGGGATTTTCGATGGCAGGGCAGGATCTTCGCCGCTGGACACGTTGCTTTCATCCGGCGCCTTCGGCCGGGATGAGACTGATCGCCTTCCCGCACGCGGGTGGATCGGCGAGCGCGTTCCGGTCGCTTTCGGCGGCCCTCTCGCCCACCGTCGAGGTGCACACCGCGCAGTACCCGGGACGGCAGGACCGCATGGGCGAGCCGGTCGTCGACGATCTGCACGTCCTCGCCGAACAGCTGGTGGACGTCGTCGCCGCGCTCCCGAAACCCTTCGCCCTCTTCGGCCACAGCATGGGCGCCATCGTCGCGTTCGAGGTCGCCCGCCGGCTCGAAACGCGTGGCCTCGTCCCCGCGGCGCTGTTCGTCTCGGCCCGCCGCGGCCCGGACGTGCGGAAGGACACCTCACACCACCTCGCCGAAGACGACACGTTCCTCAAAGAGGTCAGCAGGCTCGGCGGTACGGACGCGTCGATCTTCGACGATCCGGACATCCGCGCGCTCGCGTTGCCCGCGCTGCGCGGCGACTACAAGGCCGTCGAGACCTACCGGTACCGGCCCGGCTCCGACGTGAGCTGCCCGCTCGTGGCGTTCACCGGGGACGCGGATCCGGTTCTGGAGGTGCCGGACGTCGAAAACTGGCGTGAGCACACCACGGGCTCGTTCGAGATGGAGGTGTTCGAGGGCGGCCACTTCTTCCTCGACGCCAATCTCGACGCCGTCGTCGCACGCATCCTCGGCAAGCTGACCGTCAGTCCCTGAGGCCTTCCCTGCTCGCCCACGCGACGACCTCGGTCCGGTTCGCCAGCCCCAGTTTCGCCAGGATGCTCCGGACGTGGCTTTCCACCGTGCGTTCGGAAAGCACCAGCTTCTCGGCGATCCGGCGGTTGCTCAGCGCGTCGGCGAGCAGGACGACGATCTCGCGTTCCCGCCCGGTGAGCGGGTCGGCGGCGCGGCGTTCGGCGCGGATCCGGTCGAGCAGCGCCGCGGCCCGCGCGAGCGGCCCCGGGATGGCCAGCCGCCGGAACTCGTCGAGGGCCTCGCGCGCGAGGCCTTGGGCACGAGCGAGGTCGCCTCGGGAGACAAGGACTTCGGCGAGCAGCAGCCGAACCTGGGCGACACCGGGCCGGGCGCCGATGCCTTCGTTGACGACGATGGCCCGCTCGTACAGCCGCACCGCTTCGTCGTGGCGGCCGAGGACGGCGTTGAGCCTGGCGGGCTGTTCCAGGGTCGAGCCGGCGCAGAAGACGCCGGCACCGCCGGACACGATCGGCCGCACCTCTTCGAGGCGCCGCAACAGGTACTCCGCCATCTCGACGTCGTGGAAGGCCTCGACCAGCGGCACGAGGTTGGGCAGCGCGCCAGTGCTGTGCAGCGCGAACTCCGGGCTCCGCACGAGCGGTACCAGCTGCTCGTACCGGACCCTCGCCTCGTCGAGGTCACCCTTGAGCAGGCTCAGCAACGGCCGCGAAACCAGCGTCACCGGCAGATGCGGGGCCCGGTCCAGCAACCTCGCGTAGTCGCCTCGCAGCTCGCCGGGATCACCCGTGAGCAGGACGAGCTGGATGCGGAACGCGTAGGACATCCCTTTCGCGGAGAAGTCGTCCGCGAGTTCGGTGTCCGCCAGTTCCTCCGCCGCGAAGTCGAGTTCGCGTGCCTCGGCCAGATCTCCCCGCAACGCCAGCACCGAACTGCGCAGCCGCAGGTCATGCCAGCGGATCAGCGGCAGCCTCGTCAACCGCGCCAGTGCCGTCACCGCGACGAGTTCGTCGTCGGCGAGCGCCATCCGCCCGTCCTCCAGCGCGGCGTCGATCCGCCATTTGTGACCCCACAGGGAGACCAGCGGCTGCCCGGTCCGCGTGCCCAGTTCCACCGCGAGCGCCCCGAGCCGCAGCCGCTCGGACGACGGCAGCGTGTCCGGCGCGACCTTCATCCGGGCGCGGAGGCTGTCGACCAGCGCCTCGGGATCGCCTGACTCTTCAGCGAGCGCGAAGGCCTCGTCGGCGAGTTTCCCCGCTTCGGCGAATCGGCCGTAGTCGGCCTCGACCGACGCGCTGTGCGCCAGCAAGCGGGCCCGCGTCGTCTTGTCGACCCAGTCCACGGCGAGTGCGCGTGAGGCGAGGTCGCGGATACCGGGCAGGAGATCCGGCGCCGCGACGTCGCGGACCACCAGTGCCGCTTCGGCGACCAGCCCGGCATCGGCGGCCCGGCGGGAGTGGTCGAGACTTCGCGCGAACCGGCCGGACCGGTATTCGGCGACGGCGAGATCGAGCAGCAGCCCGGCACGGTCCCTCTCGGACAGTCCGGCCTTCGAGCGCGCGTCCAGCGCGATCGCGAGAAAACGCGCCGCTTCGTCGAAGGCCAGTGCCCGGTTCGCTTCGGCGGCCGCGAGCGCCGCCCATTCCGCCGTCTTCTCCGGCGCGGACGCCGAACGCAGCCAATGCCCCGCGACCGTTCCGGCGAGCACGGGAGCACGCCGGGCGCGCTCCTCGAGCGCGGCGGCGGCGCGGCCGTGCAACGCTTCCCGCTCGGCCTGGCCCAGATCCGCGTAGATCCCGTCGCGGACGACGGCGTGCGCGAACCGGCCGTCACCCAGCACCCCGGCCCCCGCCGCTCGGTCGAGCCCGTCGACGACCTCTCCGAGCGGCAGCCCGGACACCTTCGCGAGCAGAGCGGCTTCGACGTCTTCGCCGATCACCGCCGCGATGGCGAGCAGCCGCCGCACCTGGGGTTCGAGCGCCGCCACCGCGGCACGGACGAGGTGCCCCAGTTCCGATCCACCCGCCGAACGCGCGATCGCGCCGAGATAGAGCGGGTTCCCGCCGGAGCGGCGATGCGCCTCGCGTACCTCCTGCTCGGCGGGCGTCGTCCCCGCCAATTCGGTGAGCAGCGCCCGGACATCGGGCTCGGCCAACGGCGGCAGTGAAATACCGCGGGCGCCCGGACGGCGTAGGAGATCCGGCAGCGCGGCGTCCAATGCGGGCGTGTGCCCGGTGTCCCGATGCGTCGCGATCACGGCCAGCTTCGAGCGCCGCAATTCCCCCGCCAGATGCCGCAAAAGGCGCAAGGACGCCTCGTCCGCCCAGTGCAGGTCTTCGAGGACGACGACCAGTCCCGACGGCTCCGCCGCGGCCACCAGCGCGTCCGCCGCGGCGGCGACCAGCCGGAACCGCGCGGCCTGGACGTCGGCGACGCCATCGGCCTCGGCGAAAGCCCTCGTCACCGCCGAATCGACCGACGGCAGCGCCTCGACGACCCGCCGCCACGGCCACAGCGGCGGCGCTCCGGGATCGTCGGCGCACCGGCCCCACACGACCGCGGAGGCACCGGCCGTGGCCTCCTCGACCAGCCGGGTCTTGCCGATCCCTGGCGGCCCGGAGACGAGCACGAGCCCGCCGGAGCCCGCGGCGGCGTCCGCGAGCCTGCCGCGCAGGCTCGCCAGTTCGCCCACCCTGCCCACGAACGGTTCCCGGTTCACGGAAGGAGTATCGCGCTCCGCGCCCGATTCCGTACCGCCCTGCGTACTGGCACTGATGTCCGGACACCGCCGGGAGCGCAGAGTCGGCACGTCCGACGGAAAGGAAAACCCATGTACGCCACCGTTCACCAGTTCCGGCGTTCGCACGCCGACGAGCCGGAAGGCTGGGGCCACGCCCTCGCCGCGGAACTCCACCCCGGCACCGGTTCACCGGGCACCTGCACCCTCGCCCAGATCGGCGGCCTGACCGGGCTCGTCGTCGCGTTGTGGCGCGACCGCGGCTCCGCGCTGGCGGCCGGGGACCACCACACCCCCCGCACTTTCGACGCCCGCGTCTACGAGGTCTCCGACGTCGAAAGCGGCACTGCCGAGCCCAGGGTCGCGCAGGCGACCTGGTTCGACCGGCCGCTCACCCAGGCTGAGGCCGACGCCGCCGACTTCGGCGGGCGCGAGCGGATCCGGCCCGCAGTCCAGGGGCTCGGCGGGATCGCCGGTTTCTACGTCCTGACCGCCGAGGACAGGTCTCGTCTCGTTCTCGGTTTCACCGAGTCGATCGAGGCGATGGAAGCCGTCCAGAAGGCGGTCATGAGCACGGAACTGCTACCCGGCGAGGACCCGGCGCTGCTGTCCGGGCCGGACCGGATCGACGTCCACCGCGTGCTCCACACATCCCTGCCCGCACCCGGTCTGGTGGGTGAGCCGCGATGACCGCCGGAACGTCCGCGCGCGTCGGCACCTGGACCGTGCTGGCCGAACGGACCTCGGCCGCGTTCACGGTCCGGAACTTCGGTTTCCGCGTGGTCCACGGTTCGATCCCGGTCAGCCTCGGCTCGGTACGCGTCTCCGGAAACGGCGTCACCGCCGTCGAAGCGGCCCTCGACCTCGACGGGATCGACACCGGCAACGCCAAACGCGACGCCGACCTGCGCAAACCCGGTCTGCTCGCGATCGACGCGCATCCCGTGCTGACCTTCGCCGCGGACCGGATCGAGGGTGGCTCCGGCGAGTGGTCGGTCGAAGGCACTCTCGGCGCGCGAGGCGAATCCTGTCCCCTCACGGTGACCGCGACAGGGCCGGTGGACAACGGCGACGGCACCTGGCGGGTGCTCGCCGGTGCCGTCTTCGACCGGCGGGCGCTCGGTGTCCGCGCGCCGAGGTTCCTGATCGGCGCGGAGATCACGATCGCGCTCGACGTGGTCCTCGCCCCGCCCGGCTGATCAGGCCCAGGCGGCGAGTTCCTTGGCGAGCGCGGACGGTCCGCCGGCGGTACGCAACGTCGGCGGGCCGGGCCAGCAGTCCTGGTGTTCGCCGGTACGCAGGGTTTCGGCGAACCGGGCGACCAGCCGCGGCTGCGACGCGACCGTGCGGCCGCCGAGGTACGCGACGACGACGTGGTGGTCGTCGTCCGAATGGGTCACCACGGCGGCCGACCAACCGTGCTCCTCGTGCCACATCAGGTCGACGTCACGTTCGGGGAAGCCGGGAAGGCGCCAGTTCAGCCTCATCCGCGCGGCGACCGGACCGGTGAGGTCGACGGTGCACGAATCCCTCCGTATCCCCAGCGCCGCGGCCACGTCTTCCAGGTAGGCGTTCAGCCTGGTCACGAGCTCCAGACCTGCTTCCGTGGGCGCGGGGGTCGAGGTGGTCACGGTCCCTCATCTTCCTGTCACATTGAGTTGGCGTGACGGGAATTACCCACCCCGGCGCGGCTTCACACCCTCATTTCGTCACACCCCGGTTTCGGTTCGCTCAAGCCGTGGCTTCGATGACGCGAGTCAGGGCTTTGTGCAGCGCCTCCAGCTCGGAGACCTCCATGCCGAGCTTCTCGACGACGCGGTACGGGATTTTCTCCGCCTCCGCGCGCAACGCTCGACCGGATTCCGTCAGCTCGACCGTCAGCAGCCGCTCGTCCTCGGCGCTGCGTCTGCGCGTGACGTAACCGATCGTCTCCAGCCGTTTGAGCAGTGGCGACAGCGTCGCGGGCTCGGCGCGCAGGGCGACACTCAGATCCTTGACCGCCTGCGGACCCCGCTCCCACAGCGCCAGCATGACCAGATACTGCGGATGGGTGAGCCCATGGGGCTCCAGCAGCGGACGGTAGATGGCGATGACGCTGCGCGACGCGACCGACAGCGCGAAACACACCTGACGCTCCAGCGCGAGCGGATCCTCGCCCAGATCGATCGACTTCATCTCCGGCCCCTCCGAGTTCATGCCGCCGATCCTAACCGTGACGCTAATGTTTAGCGTACTAATCATTAGTGTACTGTGAGAGCATCGACGGAAGGAGTCGCCCGATGCCCCGCAAGCGCCCGGACGTGTTCCGCTGGCTGTGGTACTCACTCGGCGGCAGGCTGCCCGAGCGCTACCACGACTGGATCCTCCACGACGCCACCACCGGAAGCTGGCGCTGGCGACACGTCGCCCGCAGCACGGTGATGATCGCCCCGCTCTGCGCGGTGTGGCTCCTCCTGCCCGGCCCGCTCCCCTTGCGGCTGGCGATCGTGCTGATGGCCGCGCTCGTGGCGTACTTCTACTCGATGGCGTACATGGAGGAGAGCATCGAGCACCGGCTCGCCAAGAACGGCTTCCCGCCGGGCATCGGCCGCCGGACCCGCGCCGAGGCCACCGCCATCGCGGAGGCCGACGTGACCGAGCGGTACCTCGCGCGGTACCGAGACCAGGCCGGATGACGCTCCGCGGTCAGTCACGTCGCCGACGCGGCAAGCGTGCGCGGCGATCCCGCGGTGCGCGGTCACCGGTGTTGCGAAAGCCACTTTCGCAACGTTGATGGTTGCGAAAGTGGCTTTCGCAACGCACTGCGGCCACTCAGGCGGCTCGGCTACGGGCTTCGGCGGCACGATGCGCGGCCACGAGTTCGGCGGCGACGCGCCTGGGTTCCGTTCGCAATCGACTGGGCAAGGTCTGAAGGACCACGATGCCTGCCGCCGCATATCTGGCGTTTCTCGCCACTGTCGCGGCGTACTGCTGCTTGCCGAAGTGGAAGTCGTACGAATCGATCTCCCAGGCCAGGCCCACCGCCGCGAAGTAGCCGTCGGGAGTCGCGATGTACTCGCCGTTTTCGTCTCGTAGCTCGCGATTCCACCGAGGCTCCGGCAAACCGGTCATCCGCCACACCCGCATCGCGTCGACCTCCGCGGCCGATCGGGCACCATCAGCGATCCGATGCAACGCTTCGCGCGGGATCGCGGTGCCACGGCTACTCCCGGCATCGAGCTCGCCGAACAACTCCGGAAGGCTCGCACCCCGCTGCACCGCCTCGGAAAGCAGAGCCGAAACGTCCTGTCGCGAGCCGAGCCGGCGACACTCGTCGAGAACCGACCGGACCAAAGGTGCCAGCGGCACTCCATCGAACACGACCGCCTGCGGCAGCCGGGTCGTGCGTTCGATGATCACCTGCCCGGAACCGCCGATCTTGTGTTCAAGCGGCACAAGCAAGTGAACGCGGAACGGCTGGTCCGGCAAGGCCCGCAAACCCTGCCGTCGACAGGAGACGGCCCCCGTCACCACCGCGTCCGGCCCCGCGTACAAGAGGGCGGCATCGATCAGCTGCCGTCGCGTCGGCTCGCCGGAATGCAGCAACACGACACCCGGAAGCAGCCGTTGCCACGGCTTTCCCGGACGGCACCGGCGATAGCAGGTCATGGAAGGAACGCCGAGTTCCGTCAATCGGGCGACGGTGATCACGCCACCACGGCTGTGCTGATGGAGCCCCTCGGGATCACGGGCCCACTCTCCGGATTTCACACCATGATCGTCGGCGCTTCGGACCATCGCGCGCCACCGTCTTCCCCTCGACCTGTGGACAACTCGCCACATCAGCCTCACTGTGGATAACTCGCCAGACGTTGCGAAAGCCACTTTCGCAACGTTGATGGTTGCGAAAGTGGCTTTCGCAACCTCACGTCGGTCCACTCCACCTGGTCGCGGCTAGAGTGCGCGGTGATGAGACGCAAGCTCCGCCCGCCGCTGCCGCCCCGCCACGGGCTCGACCCCGCGAGGCTCAAGATGCCCGCCGAGGGACCGTGGACGACGTTGCGGGAGCACCTCGTCGAGCGGCTCCCCCGGGTCGCGCCCGAGCGGATCGTGGAGATGCTCCGCGAGGAGCGCATCGTCGGGCTGGACGGGCCGCTCGGCGTCGACTCGCCGTTCGTGCCGGACTCGTTCATCTGGTTCCACCGGGATCTGCCCGACGAGGTCGAGGCTCCCTTCGAGATCTCCGTCGTGCACCGCGACGAGCATTTCCTGATCGCCGACAAACCGCATTTCCTCGCGACGATCCCGCGCGGACGGCACATCCTGCAGACCGCGCTGGTCCGCCTCCGCCGCGAACTCGACCTCCCGGCGCTCAGCCCCGCGCACCGGCTCGACCGGGTGACCGCCGGGCTCATCCTGTTCGTGAGCACCCCCGAACTTCGTGGCAAGTACCAGACCATGTTCCGGGATCGCTTGGTGCACAAGGAATATGAGGCGATCGCGCGGTACGATCCGGACGTCGTGCTGCCGCGCGAGATCAGCAGCCGCATCGTCAAGGAACGTGGGGTCATCGCCGCGCAGGAGGTCGACGGCCCGCCCAACGCCGAAACCCGCGTCGAACTGATCGAGCACCGCGACGGCCTCGGCCGCTACCGCCTGATCCCCGCGACCGGCCGCACGCATCAGCTCAGGTTGCACATGAGCGGCCTCGGATTGCCGATTCTCGGCGACGACTTCTACCCGGAGCTGACCGAAACCCCGCTCGACGACTTCACCGAACCGTTGCAGCTACTGGCGAAGGTCCTCGAGTTCACCGATCCGGTCACCGGGGAACGCCGCCGGTTCGAAAGCAAGCGGACACTCGAAGCGTGGACGGATCTCGACTCGTGGCGCCGAGGTCCGGAACGAGTAGTGAGTGGCGATTCAGGTTAGAACCAAGGACTGTGAGTCCGTGAAGGCCTTCCCCAAGTACATGAAGGCCCCCTTCCTGTACCCAGGCGCAAGGAAGGAGTCCTTCATGTACTGGGACTCTGCGCGTGAAGGCCCCTTCCCTACTCTTCAGCGCTTCCCACGGCCCGGCGTCGAAATCCTATGTCGTGAAGGGCCCCTTTGAGCCTTCAACGTCTCAAAGGGGGCCTTCACGCGCAGCCGCCGTGACTGCTGGCGCCTGTGAAGCAAACTTGGCGATTACCGAGTCCGCGGCCTGGCATCAACCGCAGCCTCAACCACGTAGGTACCTAAGACACCCTTGGCCCTAACCCGAATCGCTACTCACGACCCCCGACACCGTTCTGCGCCTTACTTACGCCAGAACTTGATCCCGCTCCAGGTCACCTTGACCGGCCCGGCGCCGCTGGCCGTCCGGTAGGCACCGAACTTGTCGTAGTAGCTGCCGCCGCTGCTGCTGACGGTCTGCTTCAGCGAACCGTTGATGTACACCTTGTGCGTGCTTCCGACCTGGTGCACGGTGTTGACCCGCACGGACGTCCCGACGGTCGCGCCGCTCCCCAGGGTGTCGCCGCCGTGGACGGCGTAGAGTCGCCCGCCGCGTTCGACCGCGAGCATGAAGTACGGTCCGGCGGTCGGCGCGTCGCGGAAGGTCTGTTTCAGGCTGATCCGGCTGCCCGCCATGCTGGTGATCCGGAACGATCCTTCGAACTGCCTGGTGCCGCCGGTGTGGGTCACGTAGCGCCGCTCGGCCCGCTGGTCCCCGCTTCCGGTGGAGCAGGTCAGTTCGAAATTCAGCCCGTCGACGTTTCCGCACCCGCGTTCCTGGACGTTGAACGAGGGGTTCTCCGCCGTCCACGGTCCCGTTCCGACCTGGGCGGTCGCCGGCACCGCCGACGCCATCAGGCCGAGGACGGCCGCCGTGGCCACCCCGGCGGTCCGAAGTCGTCTCCGCATCCTGCCTCCTGCACACTCAGGGCGGCGGTGATGGTCCAGACCAGGACCAGGCTGCGACTGTACGAGCACGAACCGTCATCGGACAAGACGTTGACGCTCCGGCGTCCCGCTGATTGGGTACCGAAGGTGATCCTTTCCATGACGGTCCTCGAAGGATTGGCGGCCGGGACGATCGATCTCGCCTTCCGGCGCTGGTCGAAGCAGAACGTCCGCCAGGGCGACGTCATGCGCCTGGAGGCCGGCGTGATCGAGGTCGGCTCGGTCGAGACCGTCGATCCGGCGGCGATCACCGATGCCGACGCCCGCCGCTCCGGAGCCGACTCGGCGAACGCGGTCCGCGGCACCCTGCGCGGCCCCGCGGACGCCCCGGTGTACCGCATCCACCTGCGCTACCTCGGACCCGATCCCCGCCGTGCGCTCAGCGCGGAGGCGGAACTGTCCGAAAAGGACTTCGAAGCCGTTCGCGAGCGATTGTCCAGGATGGACAGACGACGGCCGTGGACCCACGAAACCTTGCGGATCATCGCCGGGAATCCCGGCCGCCGGGCACAGGAACTCGCGGACCTCCTCGGCCGCGAGAAGGAAACACTGAAGGTCGACATCCGCAAGCTCAAGAACCTCGGACTGACGCTCAGCCTCGAAGTCGGCTATCGGATCTCTCCACGCGGCGCGGCCTACCTGCGCCTCAGCGAGGATCCCGATAGAACGCGCTGAGTTCCGGCACGAGCCGCTCCGGCGGGACACTGTGGAACTCGCCGTCCAGCTCCACTTGCCTCGCCCCCGGGGTCGCCTTCGCGGCGACGAGTGCGGCGGCCTTGAGCCACTCCGTGCTGCCGTTGCTGTTCACCAGGAGGACAGGCGTCGCGATCGTCGCCAGTTCGCCCGGCACCTTCGAGTCCCTCATCACGAAGGCGTCGTAAACGAGAGTAGGCGCGAACGACCGGAGTTCGGCCCACATCGGCGTCGCCTTGGCCTCGGCGACGGCCTCCGCGGGAGAGCCGACCGCGGACATCATGAACAGGGCGACGGCGTCGTCCCAGCGGTCCGCCGCGACCAGGCCGCGCATCTCGTCGGCGTACCCCTCGGGGACTTCTTCGGTTTCGCCGCGATAAGGCGGCTCGAAGACCGACAGGCGCGCCATCGGCACGCCGGCCGCGGCGGCGAGGAGGGCCAGCGCGCCCCCGGAGGAGATGCCGTGCACGATCACCGGCTCACCGAGTGAAGCGACGACAGCGGCCAGGTCTTCGATCTCGCGCTCGACCGCGTACGGCGCGGTGTCGCCACTGTCGCCCCGGCCCCGCCGGTCGTAGGTCACCACGGAGAACTCGGCCGCCAGCTCCGCGACCAGCGGTTCGTCACCGTGCCGGTCGTTGGCGGCACCCGCGACGACCACCACCACCGGCCCCGCGCCGCGCCGCTCGAACACGATCGGCGTTCCGTCGGCGGACTTCGCTGTGTTGATCATGCGGCCATCGTGCCCTTCCTCGCCGCCGGACGCAGGTCATTTATCCCACTCGAACATGCGTTCGACAAATGATCAGGACCGGGGTATGTTCGGTTGCCATGACCCCCGCCCTCCAAGCCTCACTGTTCGACGAGTGCGCCGCGCTCGGGCTCGGCTCGCTCGACGGGATCCGGCGCACCGAACTGACCAGGGGCGCCTGGATCGACGTGCTGCCGGGCTGGCTCACCGGTGCGGACGAACTGTTCGCCCGGCTCGCCGAAGACGTGCCGTGGCACGCCGAACGACGGCAGATGTACGACCGTGTCGTCGCCGTCCCCCGGCTGCTGAGCTACTACCGCGAGGGCATGCCGCTCCCCCACCCGATCCTCACGGAGGCGAGGGAGACGCTCTCGGCGCACTACGCCGATGAGCTCGGCGAGCCGTTCGTGACCTCGGGTCTGTGCTTCTACCGGGACGGGCGCGACAGCGTCGCCTGGCACGGCGACGACACCGGTCGCTCGCGCACCGAGGACACCATGGTCGCGATCGTCTCGGTCGGCGCCGCCCGCCAGCTCGCGCTGCGCCCGCGTGGCGGAGGCGAAACCGTCCGGCACGCCCTCGGCCACGGCGACCTGATCGTCATGGGCGGCAGCTGCCAGCGAACGTGGGAACACGCCATCCCCAAGACCGCCAAACCGGTCGGCCCCAGGATCAGCATCCAGTTCCGCCCGAGAGGAGTCGCCTGAGAATCAGTCCAGCAGCACGGGAAGCGCGTCGACGCCGTAGACGATCGAGACCTTCCGGAAGTCCACCGCCTCCGGTTCGACCGCCAGCCGCATCTCCGGGAACCGGCGCACCAGCGCGGGATACGCGGTGCGCAGTTCCATCCTGGCCAGTTCGGCGCCGATGCACCGGTGGATGCCCCAGCCGAAGGCGAGATGCGACGTCGGCTCGCGGGTCGCGTCGAACTTCTCCATGTCCTCGCCGAGGACGCCGTCACGGTTAGCGACGCTGAGGGAGACCAGCACGATGTCGCCCTTCGCGATCCGGACGCCGCCGACCTCCATGTCCTCCTTGGCGAAGCGCGGGAAGGCCATCTGCACGACCGTCAGGTAGCGCAGCAGTTCCTCGACGAACTTGTGGACGGCGTCGTCGTCGCCGCGGACGGTCTCGAACAGCTCGCGGTCCTTGAGCAGCACGAGCGCGCCGAGCGCGAGCATGCTCGCCGTGGTCTCCAGCCCGCCGGTCAGCACGCCGTCGGCGAGGCCCGCCAGCTCGCGGTCGTCGATTTCGTCGCCGTGGTCCTTGATGAGCATGCCGAGCAGTCCGTCGCCCGGGTTCTCGCGCTGCTTCTTGACGATGTCGTCCAGATAGGACAGTGACTCGGTCATCGCGCCGAGTGACGCGCCCGCGCCGCCGAAGAGGTCGAACCGCGCGGTGCTCAGCCGCTGGAAGTCGTCGCGGTCCTCGTACGGGACGCCCAGCAGCTCGCAGATGGTCAGCGACGGGATCGGCAGCGCGAAGGCCTCCCACAGGTCGACAGGGCCGTCCGCCTTCGCCATCACGTCGAGCTGGTCGGCGACGATCTCGTCGATCCGCGGCGTCAGCCGGGACAGGCGTCGCATGGTGAACTCCGGCGTGAGCAGGCGTCGCAGCCGGGTGTGCACCGGCGGATCGGCGAACCCGAGCCCGCCGGGGTTCTGGTCCTCCGTCACGCCCGCGTTCCCGACCAGGTTGGTGAAGTCGTTGCTGAACTCGCTCACCTTGCCGAGTACGGCCTTGGCCTCGTCGTAACCGGTGACCAGCCAGCCGTTCATCCCGAACGGCAGGTCGAGCTTGCTGATCGGCTCCGTCGCGCGGATCCGGCCCAGCTCGGCCACCGGGTCGAGGCCGTCGCGCTTGAGCGGCAACAGCGCGTTGTCCGGGATGATGGACATCTTGGACAGGTCGAAACCGTTCTTCTGCTGACGCGCGAGGTAGCGGCGGCCGATCCAAGCCAACACACGCGAGCGAATGCTCCCCATACTCTGCACCCTACTCCAGCCGCTGAGTACCTGACCTGGCACAACAGGGCGCCTTCGCCCGGCAGGACGCACGACGGCATCACCCCGCCGTCCCACTCGATTAGTCACGTCCAGAAAGTCGGATTTCCGCCGCGGGAGGTTCCCGGCGACCGGGAGACCTCGGTCACCGTAGGTCACAACGGACCGGAGACAACGCCTGACAGCGGGTGCGCGTCGTGGGATTGTCGGACCCTACTGGGAGGATTCGGACATGTCAGCCGTACTCATCGGACGCGACCATCCCGCGGGGGTTCTCCGCGCGGAGATCGCCCGTGCCGCCGAAAGCCACGGCGGGCTGGTGCTGGTCACCGGCGAGGCCGGGATCGGCAAGACCACGCTCGTCACCGGCGCCGCCGAGGAGGCGAAACGCCTCGGTGCCCTGGTGCTCAACGGGTCCTGCTGGGACTCGGCCAGCGCGCCGGGCTACTGGCCGTGGACCCAGGTGATCCGCGGGCTGCGGCGCGCGGTCGGGCAGGGGCGCTGGGCCGCGATGGCCGACAGTGAACTGGACGTTCTGCTCGGTGAGGCCCGCGGCGACGGTGCGGCGGACGGCTTCCGGCTGTACGACGCGGTGACGAGCGCGCTGGTGGCCGCCTCCCAGGATCAGCCGATCGTGGTGGTGCTCGACGATCTGCACTGGGCCGACGCCGCGTCGCTGCGGTTGCTCGAGTTCGCCGCGCAGCACACCTGGTTCGAACGGTTGCTGCTGATCGGCACGTACCGGGACGTCGAGGTCGAGGCGACCGATCACCCGCTTCGCTCGCTCATGCTGCCGTTGCTCGCGAAGGCCACTTCGGTCACGCTCACCGGCCTCGAACCGGACGAGGTCGGCGCGCTCATGGCCAGGACTGCGGGCACGGCGCCCGACGACGCGCTGGTCGCCGAGGTCCACCGCCGCACCGGCGGCAATCCGTTCTTCGTCGAGCAGACGGCGCGGCTCTGGCACAGCGGCGGTTCCGCGGAGACCATCGCGCCCGGCGTGGCCGATGCCCTGCAGAGACGGCTTTCCCTGCTCCCCCAACCTGTTCTCGGTCTGCTGACCACCGCCTCCGTACTCGGCAGGGAATTTCACCGCAGGCTGCTCGCCGGCGTGGCCTCGGCGCCCGTGCCCCAGGCGGACCGGCTGCTCGACCAGGCCGTCGCGGCGCGGCTGGTCGTAGTACACGGGCAAGGCCGGTTCGCCTTCGCCCACGACCTCGTCCGCGAGACGCTGTACGCGGCCCTGTCCGAACAGGACCGCCGGAAAAAGCATGCCGCGGTCGTCGCGGCGGCCCGCGAGTCACCGACGTCACGGGACAGGCTCTTCCCCGCGGACATGGCCCGCCACGCGCTGCTCGCCGGACCCGAACTCGATCCGGACCAGGCCATCGACCTGTTGCTGGCCGCCGCGGTCGACGCGACCGGCCGCATGGCGGTCGAGGAGACGACCACGCATTACCGGCGAGCGATGGAGATCGCGGAAGACCGGCGGAAGCAGGCGGTCATCGCCCTCGAACTGGGCGCGCATCTGACCCGCCACCACGAGTCGGACGAGGGCAGGCAGGTCCTCGACGAGGTCTCCACGCTGATCCACGAACTCGACGACGACGATCTCCTCGCCAGGCTGGCGCTGACCCTGGTCCGCGCCGATCACAAAAGCCTCCGGATCGACGAGACGGTCAAGGTGCTCACCGAAGCGCACGCGCGGCTTTGTGGCCGCGAGCCAGGGCAGGAACTCACCGTCGAGGAGATGACGCAGGAACTGTCCGCGCGCATCATGATGACCGCCCGCGACCACGAGGACGATTCGGCTCTGCTGTTCGGTCTGTGGGCCCGGCACGACGCGATCTGGGGGCCGGGAAGCGCCGCGGAACGGGAACGGCTCACCGACGAACTGGTCGTGGTCGGCCGTCGCACGGCGAACCCGGAACTGGAGCACTACGCGGCGTCGTTCAAGTGGGTGGCGCTGCTCGAACAGGGCGATCCGCGCTATTTCGAGCAGTATCAGGAATTCCTCGCCCTGGCGAGCACCGGCCGCGCGCCGAGTTCGCAGCTCGCGTCCCGAATCGACCAGAGCATCATCGCCACGCTCCAAGGCCGGTTCACCGAAGCCGAGGCGTACATCCAGCAGGTGATCTCGTGCCACGAGGGGGATGAGCATCCCCATTTCGGTGACCTGGACCAGTTGCAGCGGTGGGTCCGGTTGTGCCTGGAGGGACGGTTCGACGATCTCGCCGGCTTACACCGCGAGATCGCCCGCAGCGGGTACTCGTACAGCCGCGTGCTGGAGGCGATCACCGCTGCCCACCGCGAGGACGTCGGGGAGGCCGTGCGGCTCACCGATCTCGCGGCCGACGCGAAACCGTACCCTCGCGATCTGGAAGCGTTGTGGCTGCGCTGTCAGGCGCAGACGGCGGCGGTCTCGCGCGATCCCGAACGCTGTGAAGCCGCCCGCGCGCTGCTCGCGCCCTACAGCGGGGAATGGCTGGTTTCCCTGTACGGCTGCGAGATCTCCGGCCCGGTCGACCTCTGGCTCGGCAGGCTCGATCTGGCGCAGGAACGCTGGAACGACGCGGTGGACCGGCTTCGCGGCGCCGCGCTCTCCGCGGACCGGCTGCGGGCCACGGTCTGGGCGACCGAGGCCAAATCCTGGCTGGGGGCGGCTTTGCTCGGCCGGAACCTCGAAGGCGACGCGGCGGCCGCGGTGACCCTTCTGTCCGAAGTGGACGAAGAAGCCACCGCCTTCGGCATGCGGCAGGTCGTGGCCAGAGTGGCGCGGACGCGGAACAGCGCGCGGACGCCGGCCGCCCCCGCCGCCGAGTTCCGTCGCGACGAAGCCGTGTGGACCTTGCACTTCGACGGCGTCACCACCCGCCTTCCGGACTCGAAAGGGTTGCGGGACCTGCATTTCCTGCTCGGCAGGCCGGGTTCGGAGGTGGCGGCCGTCCGGCTGCTCGACCCCGCGGGAGGCGAGGAGGTCGTCGCCGCGAAGAGCCTCGGCGGGGACGCCGTCCTCGACGACGAGGCGAAGGCCCGGTATCGCGCGCGGCTGGACGAACTCGACGAACTGATCGACACCGCGACCGAGTTCGGCCAGGACGCGCGCGCCGCGGCTCTGGACCGTGAACGCGACGCGCTGCTCGCCGAACTGCGGTCCGCGGCCGGGCTCGGCGGCCGCACCAGGCGGCTCGGCGACGAGGCCGAACGCGCCCGCAAGACGGTGACCGCCCGCATCCGCGACACCCTGCGCAAACTCGACGAGCTGCATCCGGCGCTGGCCGCGCACCTGCGCGCGTCGGTCACCACCGGTTCTTCGTGCCGCTACGCGCCCGAAGACAAGGTCCCCTGGCGGCTGTGAGCCGCCAGGGGACCTTGTCACCCCCAGCTCATTTCCGGTTGTAGAGCCGCATCGTCAACGTGCCGAAGATCGCGAGGATGACGCCGCCGGCGATCAGCACCCAGGTGATCTCGCCGCCGTCCCAGTCGCCGGACATCATCGAGCGGACCGCCGCGACCACGTGGGTCACCGGGTTGACGTCGACGAAGGCCTGCAACCAGCCCGGCATCGTCTTCGGGTCGACGTAGATGTTGCTGAGGAAGGTCAGCGGGAACAGCACCATCATGCTGACGCCCATCACCGACTTCTCGCTGCGCAGCAGCAGGCCGAACATCGTCCAGATCCACGAGAACGCGAACGAGAACGCCAGCAGCAGGAGGATCGCGGCGGCCACGCCACCGAACCCGCCGCCGGGACGGAAGCCCATGATCAGTCCGACGCCGAGGATCACCACCGAGGCGATGAGGTAGCGCAGCATGTCGCCGAGCAGATAGCCGACCATCGCCGACGGCCGCCAGATCGGCAGCGTGCGGAACCGGTCGAACACGCCCTTCTCGATGTCGGTGTTCACCGAAATCCCGGTGTACATGGTGATCATCAGGATGCTGCTCGCCATGATGCCCGGCAGCACGAACTGCAGGTACTCCGTCGGCGAACCGGACAGCGCGCCACCGAACAGGTAGGTGAACATCAACGTCATCATGATCGGGAACGCCGTGACGTCGAACAGCTGCTCGGGCACGTGCTTGATCTTCAGCATCGCGCGCCACCCGAAGGTGACCGAGGCCGACAGCGCGCTCGGGCGCTGAGGACGGTTCTTCGCGATCAGGACCGCGGCCAGGTCTTCGGGCTTCGGTGCCGCGAGAACGGGTTCGTTTTCTGTGACTGCCGTGGTGCTCAAGCTGCACTCTCCTCAGGCGTGGCGGTGCGGTCGGTCAGGGCCAGGAAGACCTCGTCGAGGCTCGGCTGGCCGAGGGAGAAGGTGTCGACGATGATTCCCGCGCGGGCGAGTTCGCCCAGCGCGTGCGAGGCGTGTTCGGCGGCGCCCTGTTCGGTGCTCTCGCCCGAAAGCCGCGCGGTCAGCGCGACCGGGTCCGGTTCGAGCACCACCTGCGCCTGCAGGGTGCGGACGAGCAGCGCTTCGGCTTCGGAACGCTGGTCTGCCTCCCGCAGCCGGACGTGGACCGCGCCCGCGCCGACCGACGCCTTCAGCTGCCCCTTGGTGCCTTCGGCGATCACCTTGCCGCGGTCGATGACCGCGATCCGGGAAGCCAGCTGATCGGCCTCGTCGAGGTACTGCGTGGTCAGCAGGACGGTGGTGCCGTGCCGCACGATCGCGCGCACGATGTCCCAGACCTGGTTGCGGCTGCGGGGATCGAGCCCGGTGGTCGGTTCGTCGAGGAAGAGCACGTCGGGGGTGTTGAGGATGCTCGCGGCGATGTCGATCCGCCGCCGCATCCCGCCGGAGTAGTTCTTCACCTGCCGCCCCGCGGCCTCGGTCAGCCCGAACGCCGCCAGCAGTTCGGCCGCCCGCGCGCGGGCGGCCGGTTTGCGGTGCCCGGTCAGCCTGCCGATCAGCACCAGGTTCTCGGTCCCGGTCAGGTCCTCGTCGACCGAGGCGTACTGCCCGGTCAGGCTCACCATGGACCGGACCGCGTCGGCCTCGCGGACGACGTCCTTGCCGAAGATGCGCGCTTCGCCGCCGTTGGGGCGGAGCAGGGTCGCGAGCATTTTCACCGCGGTGGTCTTGCCGGCGCCGTTCGGTCCGAGGACGCCGTACACGGTGCCCGCGGGGACCTTCAGGTCGATCCCGTCGACCGCCCGGTTCTCCCCGAACACCTTGACCAGCCCCGAGGCTTCGATGGCCAGTTCACTCATTTTCGTTTTCCTTTCAGAAGCTTTCAGCAGACGTAGGGACGGGTGGCGCGTGCTTCGCGCAGGGCGAGGCCCCACCAGACGAGTTCGTCGAGCAAGGTGGTCACGGCCTGGCCTTGCCCGTCGGTGTCGAAGGTGCCGTCAAGGAGGTTGAAGGCCACGCTGTCGCGCATGGTCACCGTGTGCAGTTCGGTGAAGATCGTGCGCAGCTGCTCGACGGCGTAGAGACCCTGCGAGCGGTAGCCGTAGGAGACGAACCCGACCGGCTTCGCGCGCCACTCGTCGTAGGCGCAGTCGATCGCCTGCTTGAGCGACGCGGGGAAGCTGCGGTTGTACTCGGGGGTGACGACGACGAACGCCTCGGCCTCGTCGACCAGCCTCGCGAATCGCTTCATGTCGGCGGACGGCGGTTCCGGCAGCCCGGCGGGCAGGTCGAATTCGACGAGGTCGAGCACTTCGGTGACGAGGTCGTCCCGCTCTTCCGCGCGGCCGGTGAACCACTTGCCGACGGCGTCCCCCACCCGCCCTTCGCGGACGCTGCCGATGATCACCGCGACCCTCAGCGGACTGTCGTCCATGACCGACCTCCTCTCTCGCCTCACCCCTTAGGCGCGAGAAAGCCGCCGGGCCTTCGCTAGATCGGATCTAGCGAAGGCCCGGCGGCTTCGGTCGGTGATCGCGATTCGGCACCTGAACGCGATGTTTACCTGGCGCAACTATCGCAACCAGGTGCCGAATCGCGGGTTACGCGGCCAGCGCGATCGCGATCGCGCCCAGCAGGGACGCGTCCTGGTCGAACTTCGCCGCCACCAGCTCAGGTGGGAACGGCACGGCCTGCGCCAGCCGCTCTCGCAGCGCGGGCAGCAGAACGTCGGCCGAGCGCACCAGTCCCCCGCCGACGGCGATGCGCCGCGGGTCGAGCGCGATGGCGAGGTTCGCGACGTGCATCGACAGTTCGTCGAGCGCCGCTCCGACCAGTTCCTTGGCCTGTGCGTTTTCCCTGGCGAGGCCGAACAGTTCGCCCGCGGTTACCGGGCGGCCGAGCAGCACACTCGCCCGGCCGCCCAGCCCACGCCCACCGACGGCCTCTTCCAGCGGCGCCGCTCCGCCGGAGAACCCGTCGGTGTCCTGTGGCGAGCGGAGGTTGTACCCGATCTCGCCCGCAGCTCCGTTGGCGCCTGCCAGCAGCCGGCCGCCGACCAGGACCGCCGCGGCGATCCCGGTCCCCAAGGAGAGGAAGACCGCCGGATCGGTGTCCGCCAGCGCCCCCCACCGCCATTCCGCGAGCGCCGCCGCCTTGGCGTCGGTGCCCACCTCGATCGGCACGCCTTCGAACTCCGCGGCGACGAGTTCACGCAGCCGCAGTTGCTCCCAGCCCGGCACGTTGGGGGCCAGCAGGATGCGGTCCTCCAGCACGATGCCGGGGCTGACGACGCCGATCGCGACAAGGCTGTCCGCGGCGCCTTCGTCGGCGAGCAGTTTCCGTGCCGCGGCGAGCGCGCGGCTGACCACCTGCCCGGCGCCCGCCTGCGCGTCGGTGTCGAGCCGCCGGGTGACCAGCAGGCTCCCGGCTCTGTCCGCCAGCCCGATCGCGACCTTCGTCCCGCCGAAGTCGATCCCCAGGATCAGTTCGTCCCCCGTCACCGCACGTTCCCCTCTGCTGTCGCCCCCGCGAACGATTCCTGGATTCCCTTGGGCCCGAACGGCCACACGCGCTCCGCCTTCGCGTAGGCGAGGAACGCCGCCACGCCGAGCGCGATCCAGCCCACCGAAAGCCCGATCGAAAGCCAGGTGGCGGAGAAGTAGATGTAGACCCAGCCGAGCAGCGCGACGACCGTCGGGATCGGGTAGAGCCATTGTCGGTACGGCCGCTCCAGTTCCGGCCGCCGTCGCCTCAGCACGACGATCGCCGCGACCTGCGCGAGCGACTGGATGAGCACCAGCACCGTCACCGCCGCGTTGATCACCGCGGTCAGCGTGAACAGCGAGCCGATCGCGGCGATGACGCCCATCGCGAGCACGCCGGCCGTCGGCAGGTTCAGTTTCGGGTGCAGCCTGGCGAACACCGGCAGGAACACCTTGTCGCGCGCGGCCTCGAACGGGACCCGCGAGCCGCCGAGCAGACCGGCGAACACCGAGCCGATCGCGGCGATCACGATGAACACGGTGATGACCTTCGCCGCGCCCGTGCCCCAAGCCTGTTCCAGCACGGTGGAGGCGACCGAAGTGGCGTTCTTCAATTCCTCCAGCGGGACCGAGCCGAGCACGCCGAGCTGCAGCAGGAAGTACAGGCTCATGATGCCGAGGATCGAGAGGATGATCGATCGCGGCAGCGTCCGGCCGGGGTCACGCACCTCCCCGCCGAGGTAGGCGCTGGTGTTGTAGCCGAGATAGTCGTAGATGGCGATGATCAGGCCCGCGCCGAGCCCCGCCCAGAACGCGCCGCCGTCGAACGAGAACGCGCCCGGCGTGAACGCGAACGCTTGCGCGCCGTCGAAACGCGTGAAGGCCGCGACGATCACCGAGAGCGCGGCGAACAGCATGATCGCGAACAGGACGGTGGTCAGCTTCCCGATCTCGCCGATCCTGCGGAACAGCGCCAGCACGATCAGGACGATGACGCCGAGGCCGATGACCTTGCCGAGCCCGGTGGTCCCGCCGTCGTCGGCCACCCCCGGGATCAGATATCCGAGGTATTGGACGAGCCCGATGATGCCGGTGGACATGATCAGCGGGATGAACAGCACCGCGCTCCACGCGAACAGGAACGGCATGAGCCTGCCGGTCCGGGAGCCGAACGCCTCGCGCAGGTACACGTAGGTGCCGCCGGCGCCGGGGAGGGCGGCGCCGAGTTCGGCCCAGATCAGGCCGTCGGCCAGCGCGATGACCGCGCCGATGAGCCAGCCGAACATGGCCTGCGGGCCGCCGAGGGTCACCACCATCGCGGGGATGGTGACGAACGGGCCGATCCCGCACATCTGGGTCATGTTGATGGCGGTCGCCTGGAGCGGCCCGATCTTCCGCTCGAGCCCCGGCAGCGGGGATGAACTCAAAACGCGCCTCCCTGTTAGTTAGTAAAGTTTCTTAACATAAATCACGGCGTGTCGGAAGGCCAGGCGGCGAAGTTGTCGCGTGCCGGTCCACCCCGGACTGCCCGAAAGGGCGAAATCGGCGAAATACGCCCGAACGGCCCAAGCCGGGACGTATCAGGGGGCCGTCGTTCTGCGTCCTTACTCAGAAGGACGTCTTCCCAGGGACGGTGAGGTCCATGAAACGGCTGTTCGGCACGGCTATCACGATCGCCGCTCTCGGGTTCACGGCGGCCTGCGGCGGAACCTCGGCTCCCCGCGACACCGCTCCGGCGGATCTGACCACCGACAGCGAGGTGACGACGGAGACCGCGCCGACGGCGTCTTCCGAAGCGGCCCCGACCGCGCCGGGACCCCGGCGTACCGAGGAACCCCGTCCGCCCGTGGTTCCCGGAAGCCCCATCAGGTACAACAGCGACCTGCTCGGCACCGATCCCGCCACCGCCAAGAACGCGATCGAGCAGAACCTCGCGGACCTCTGCAAGAGTCCACGGCGGTGCGGTGTCTCCGTGCTGATCCCGAACCCGAACGCGGGTGACTGCATCCGCAGTATCGGGCCGAATCCGGTTTCCCCCGGCAAGACGATCAAGATCGTGGCCAGGTCGTGCACAACCGAGACGACAGAGGGAAGCTCCGCTCCCTCGAAGCCGGAAAGCACCGCACCGAGCGAAACCACGGGCGGATGAGCGTCCGGCGCTCACACCGCCGTGGCCTCCGCAGACCCGAGCCCGCCGTCGGCGAGCCGGTGGCCGACCCGTCGCGCGCGCTCAGGCTGATCGGCACCGCGCTGGCCAACACCACCCTGCTCACCGCGTTGCTCTATTACTTCGGGCTCGTCTACACGCAGACGTACTTCATCTACTTCCGCGTGCACTACACGCTGCTCGGCCAGACCCCGGACGAGATCTTCGGGCGGGGCGTCGACGGCATGCTCGTGCCCTTGACCGGCGCGGCGGGCGCGGTGCTGCTCTTCCTGATCCTGACCCGGTTCCTGAAGACGCGGCTCGGCGAAGGCCGCTGGAACCGCCTGCTGCGGATCTGCGCCCCGGTCGCCGGCGTGCTCGGCCTCGCGCTCCTCGTCTCGTCGACGGCGATCGCCCTCGACCCGGAACCCTTTCGCGACCATCCCGGCGCTCCCGGGCTCGGCTTCGCGATCGGCGTCCTGATGGTGCTCTTCGCCTGGCGGCACTGGACCTCGCGCAGCACGGCGAGCGGCCGTTCGAACGTCGCGGAACTGGTGACCGGCTACGTCCTGGTGAGCATCGGCCTCTTCTGGTCCGTCGGCGACTACTCGGGAGCCGTCGGCACCAGCCGCGCCTACGAGGCCTCCTGGGTGATCCCGACGAGACCGGCCGCGACCTTGTACAGCGCGGAAAGCCTCAACCTCACCGCGAACGGTGTCGTTCAGGTGAAATGCGCCGACGCCGAATCGGCGTACAAGTACCGATACACCGGGCTGAAGCTGCTGCTCCAGTCCGGTGGCCAGTACGTCTTCCTTCCGTCGAACTGGCGGGCCTCGACCGGCGTCGCGTTCGTGATCCCGAAGACCGACAAGCTGCGCCTCGAATTCGGCCCGCCCCGATCGGTCCCGCCGCCCGCCTGCTGACGCTCGTCAAGCCAGACGGCGCTCCAGCCACTCGGTGACCGTGTCGTCGACCAGTTTCGCGATCGGCAGCTGCGGCGCGGGTTCGATGCCCGGCTCTTCGGCCAGCGGATGCGCGAGACCGGGCAGCCTGGCCAGGTGGACGTCATCCGGACGGGCGTACCGCTCACGCAGCGCCGCGACCAGGTCGTCGGCATCGGTACGCAGAGCGGGATAGTCGCTCTCGCCGCTGACGAGCAGCAACGGAACCTGCTCGTCCCGCGCCGAGATTTCACCCGATCGTGCGACGAAGTCGAGCTGATCCGCCGCTCGTGCTGCTTCGTCCGTCCACGGATACGCCTGCTCCAGCATGCCTTCGACCAGGCCGATCACCGAACGCGCCCGCACGGCGGGGTTGATCAGGACCGCCGCGCGGACCGGGATCTCCCGCGTGGCCAGGATCGTCAGCGCCACCGCACCGCCGAGTGAACCGCCGACGACGGCCATCCGCGACGAGTCGAAACCGAAGCGTTCGCGCAGTTCGGCCAGCGCGGCGGGGAACTCCAGCGCCGCCTGCGCGACGACCGGGTCGATGTAGGCGAGCATCGCGTCACGCCGGGCCCGCTCGAGCAAGGCGTCCATCGAGCCGTCGACCATTCTCGCGCCGCACAACGGCATTCCGAGGTACACGCGCCACGCCGGCACCCCTGCCAGCGGCAACGCGGCCGCGAACGCGGCGTCGGAACGGGGCGCGTCGATCATGTGCCAAGCGACGACCACCGGCGCGGGACCGCTGACCTCGGCCGATGGCGGCAAGACTGTGAACGGTACTCCCGCGGCCGTGCCCGTGACGGGTTCTCCCACCGCTGTCCTTCCTCGCGTGCTGTCGATCTCCACGATATCCAGGACGCGCGGGAAGCGGACCTCGTTCCGCCACAAGCGAAACAGTATGCCCGCGACGTCACCCCGACGCGCCGCGGAGGTGGTTGCGGGTGACCGGCGGCGGCCGAATATTGTTGCGGCCCGGCCCATTGGAGGTGACCCGCCCGTGCCCGAAGTCGACTACTACGAGGTGCTCGGCGTGGGCAAGGCCGCCTCGGTCAACGAGATCAAGACCGCGTACCGGCGGCTGGCGAAGTCGCATCACCCGGACACCGGGGGTTCCGCGCTCACGTTCCAGCTGGTCCGCGAGGCCTACGACATACTCAGCGATCCGATGCGGCGTGCGGGCTACGACGCGGGCGGGCGCTCCGTGCGCGTCCCGATCCGGCCGCGGCCGCGACGCCGCTTCGGCGAAGAACCGGGCTACGAGCCCGAGCCGGTCGTGATCGATCCGGAAGACCTCGAATGGTGGGAATTCGCCGCACAGGACGGCCGCGTGCGCCACGGACGGCGGCGCGGGCCCGGGCACACCCCGGTCGTCGCGGCGGTCGGCGGGATGGTGCTGGTGCTGCTCCCGGTGCTGACGGGCGTCGGATTCACCGCCCCCACGCTGATCGTCTGGCTGATCCTGACCGCCGGGACCGCGCTGCTGGTGCAACGCCTCGCGCGCGGCTATCTCGCCGCTTCCCGCGCCAAGAACCGGTTCGCCGCCGAATTCGGCGGGAAACGCGTCTTCGGCACCCCCGGCACCGAGACCGACGAACTCGCCGAGCGCCTCACCGCCGATCTGCTGGAGCGCTACCTGACCCGGCTGCCCGGCGCGCGGATCTTCCACGGGCTCTCGTGGCCGGATTCGGTGTTCGCCGACGTCGACCACGCGGTGCTGTGCGGAAAGCGGCTCGTGCTCGTCGAATCGAAACTGTGGCTGCCGGGCCACTACGAAACCGATGACGACGATCGCCTGCTGCGCAACGGCCGCGCCTTCCGCGGCGGTGGGAGCAGACTGACGGAAAGCCTCGCCGAATACCGGCGGATACTGCCGGGCGTCGCGTTGCGCGGTGCGATGATCGTGTACCCGAGCCGGACCGGCGAGATCACCACGGATCACGAGGACCCCTCCCCCGCGCCGCCGATGACACCCGAGCAGTTCCTGCACGAGATCGGCGGCTGGCTGGCTGCCGAGCCGTCCACTGTGGACACGGCGACGATGCGCCTGGTGCGGGACCGGGTCGTCGGCACCGTTTAGGCAGGCAGCCCGCTCATCTCGCCGTGAAGGCCTCCTTACCTACCTTGAGGGTGGTGAAGGAGACCCTCGCTACCCCGATGTGGTTTCGCGAGTGGCAAGGGACGGCTAGAGCGGGCCGACGCCGTGGCATCTACTGCGTGACCTGGGTACTGCGTGACCTGGGCGCAAGGATGGGGTCCTTCATGTAGTGAGTTCTGCGAGTGAAGGCCCCTTCGCGCGCTATCGCTGTAGCGCCGAAGCGCACGGTGGCGTTCCGGTCCGTCCGGCCTGAGGTGAAGGGCCCCTTCCCTACTCTCAGGGTAGGGAAGGGGTCCCTCACCGACCTGCGAACCCGACCCCCGCCATAAGCACCTAGAACACGGTCGGCCCTAACCCGAATCGCCACTCACGAGACGCGAGGATGAGCGAGCGGCTGTTTCAGTGCTTCCGACGGCCAGTCGTCGAACTCTCATGTCGCGAAGGGTCCCTTCGAGACCTTCAACGTCTCAAAGGGACCCTTCACGACATCCGAAGGACCCCTTTCCTCGGCTCAGCCGAGGGAAGGGGTCCTTCACGCGCAACCGCTGTGACTGCTGGCGCCTGTGGGGCGAACGTGGCGATTACCGAGTCCGTGAAGGTCTCCTTGAGAGACTCTGGGTCCCTCAAGGAGACCTTCATGGACAGGGCCTGGCATCAACCGCGGCCTCAACCACGTAGGTACCTAAGACACCCTTGGCCCTGACCGTCCTTGCCACTCACGAGTCTTTCGGCTAGCCGCGCTCCTTCTTGGCCCGCGCGGAACGGGTGCAGACCTCACCGACGTCGACCGTCTGGCCGCGGTCGATGTAGACGTCCGCCAAGCCGACGAGCTTGCCCTTCGGCGACGTACAGGTCAGCTGGTACGCCTCCTTGGGGCCGTAGGTCGGCGGGATCGGCGACTGGAACGACACACCGCCGGTCCAGTCGTCCACAGTGGACGGATTGGCCTGCGCGTAGTTGACCAGCACGGCCGTGTACTCCCCGGCGGGCGGGTCGTACAGGATCGCGTGCTCTTCCGTGGTCGAACCGTTCGCCGACGACGAGACCATGTTGCCCGCCGCGTCGAAGACGTACAGATCCCAGTCGGAGTCCTGGCTGGCCCACTTGACGTCGACACTGAACTTCCCGTTGTCCACCTTGGGGAGCCCGTCGACGCGGAACTTGAAGCTCTCCGACGTCGGGTCGTTCGGGTAGTTCGTGTTGATCGCCGGCACCCCGGCCGGGTTGGCCACCTGGATAGCGGGCTGCGCCGGACCCTGCGGCTCGCGGCCGTAGCGGCCCGCGACGTAGGGCCGGGTCGACGGGTTGACCGACCACGCGAACCGGCCACCGGTCGAGGCCAGCGACGAGTTCAGGTTGTCGGTCACGTAGATCGGCGGCTTCGTCGAGCCGTCCGGCTGTACCACCGGCGAGGTCGGCGTCTGGAAGGTCTTGTGCAGCTTCAGCTGGTAGCCCTTCGGCGCGGTACCGATCAGCGTCGAATGAGCCGCCGGGTCCGCGGTGTTGGCCAGCATGTCCACGAAGGCCTGCCGGTTACCGCCCTTGCCCGCGCCCGCGGCGGGGGCGACACCGGTGTATTCGGCGACGACACCGTCGGCGAACGGCGGGTGGAACTCGTTGGGGCCGACTTCGAATGTGAAGCCCCAGCCACCGGTGGCCCAGTACGACCAGTCCTCGGTCGAACCGGTCGTGTCGTAGAGCGCCCACGACGGCTGGCTGGTGTATCCGTTGCGCGAGGCCATCTTGTCACCGAGCGCCTTATACGCCGGCTCGTCGAGCGGCGGGCGGACGGCGGCGACACCCGGGACACGCAGCACCAGGTTGGAGTAGGTGTGCAGCGTGATCAGGTTGGTCACCTGGCGGTTGGACACGATCGAGCGGATGTTCTGTGTCTCGGGCTCGGAGAACGGACCCGCGCCGCGGAAGGTGTCGCTGCGCCACAGGGTCGACGCGCCGGCGCCGCCCCAGAAGCCCGCGTAGTTGCGGTTCGGGTCGGTGCCGCGTTCACGGCCGGCGGGGTTGGCCTTGCAGACGCCGGTCGCGAACTCCTTGGGCGAGTCGTTGACGTTGCAGTTCTTGCGCTTCATCTCGTAGTCGAAACGCGAGAAGTCGCCCTTGGGCTCGGCCTCACGGGAGATTTCGAAGCCGTCGGGGTTGACGATCGGCACGATGATGTTGCGGGTCCGGCCGACCAGGCCGCGGAGTTCGGCGTTGGTGCCGGTGTAGCCCTTGACCAGTTCGTGGGCCCATTCCATGGCGTGTTCGCCGGCGGGCCACTCCCGGGCGTGGTGCACGCCCATGGTGAAGTTGACGGGTTTGCCGTCGGCGATGTTCTTGACGTCGGTCGCGATCTCGAGGGCGACGACGTCGCGGCCTTCCCAGGTCGGCTGCGGCAGCGTGAACGCCGTGACGAGCTTGGGGTTCTTGCGGGCCAGTTCCTTGACCTCGAACTGGTAGTCGTAGAGATGCCGGTAGCTCGTGCGCCCGGACGGCAACGTCGATGCCTGGGTCTTGGCGTCGTACTCGCTGTCGGCCTTGGCGTTCCGGATCGACTTGCCCGAAAGATCCGGCTCGATCACCTTCGACTTGAAGCCGTTGTCGGCCAGCGTCTTGCGGTCGGTGTCGTTGGCGAGGACGACCTCGACACCGGTGGCGTCGGCCTTCTCGGTGACGTCCAGCCCGAGCCGGAGGAGCTTGTCCTTGTCCTGCTTGGCAGGCGTCTCGACCCGGACCAGTTCGGCGCGCTGCGGCGCGGGCGCGGCCCCGGTCGGCGTGAGGGCGAGGAAGTCGACGCCCAGCAGCGCGTCGCGGGTCTGCCCGGCGTACCGGCAGGTCTGCACGACCAGCTTCTGGTCCTTCTTCACGAAACCTTCGGCGAGCTCGTGGCTGCGCAACGCAGCCGACGCGGCGACCACGGCGCCGGTCGCCTTGTCGAAGACCGCGAGGTCCCAGTCGCCATCACCGCCGCCACGAGGCGCGATCCGCGCCTGCAGCAGACCGTCTACTGTGGACGTGAACTCGCGCCGATCGGTGCCGGAGGCACCCGGCTTCTGCAGCGCGGCGAAACAGGAACGCGGCACGGCCTGATTGGTCCGCACCACGTTGTCCGCGGCCCCTGCCGTCGTGGCCGACGGAAGTGCCACGAAGGTGCCGGCGAGCACCAGGGTCGCCGCCGTCCATCCCGCTCTTCGCCGGTTTGGTGAATACCCCACAGACTGACCTCCTTGGACAGTCCGGTGACCGGGTGAGGTCACCGGTAGCGAGACCCTAGACCCGGGACCCCGTCCGAGGGACCCGCCACAAGTCGCCTGCACCCCTTTCGGCCCAACGATCTCACCGACCGTGCCGGAACGATCACTCGCACACGTGCCGTAAAGGCGACTTCCCTGTCGATTTCGACAGGAAAGGCTAAGAAAACCTTCAGGTTGGGTGGTTACCGTTCACCCATGACGACGCCCCAGGTCACCGCCCGGTCACCGCTGGCACTGCTGGCCGCCGTGGTCTCGGTCGCCGGCGGAGCGCTGCTGATCCTGCTGCTGCAGGTCCTCCCCGCCACCAGCGACATCAGCCCGATCCGCCGGACCATCAGCGAATACGCGCTGAGCGAGCACAAGTGGATCTTCGACGTCGCGGTCCTGCTGGTCGCGCTCGGCTCGGCGATCGGCTTCGGCGCGCTGATCCGCCGTAAGCACCTTCCCGCGCTGTCCGCGGCCTCGGTGTTCTGCGCGCTCTGGACGGTGAGCCTGGTGGTGATCGTGGCGTTCCCCAAGAACAACTGGGCGATCGGGCCGAGCACCGGCGGGACGGTGCACCGGATCGCGAGCGTGGTGGCCTTCGTCGCCCTTCCGCTGGCCGTGTGGTTCGCCGCGAAAGCCGTCTTCGCCTCCTCACCCGCGCGGCGTGCGGTGACGCGGGTGCTCGCGGTGGCCGCGCTGGCCTGGTTCGGGGTGATCCTCGGGGCGATCGTGGTCTCGATGAACGGCGGCGAGCCGTGGTGGCGGGCGATCCCGCTGGGGCTGGTCGAACGCGCGATGGCGCTGACCGGGCTGATCGCGCTGGCGTCGCTGCTCATTCCCGCCCGCGTGGTCACCGCACCGGTGACCGAGCAGGCCGAAGCACTGGAGACCGCGTCCTGAAAGGTTTTCCCGGCGTCGTGTCCATTTGACGGTCTCCCGCTCGTAGTGGTGTCGTGCGGCAAGCAGGCCGCGCGGAAACCCAGAACGGGAGCACCATCGTGAAGTACATGCTGCTGATCCAAGCCTCGACCGACACCGAGCCCCAGTGCACCTTCGAGGAGTGGACGGTCTACGACAAAGAGGTCAGGGACGCCGGGATCTGGTCCGCCGGGGAGTCGCTGGCCGACCTCGTCACCGCGACGACGGTGAAGGTCGATCGCGACGGCAAGCGGACGGTCACCGACGGGCCGTACGCCGAGACCCGCGAAGTGCTCGGCGGCTTCTACGTCATCGACGTGCCGGACCTCGACACCGCGCTGGACTGGGCGACCCGGTGCCCCGGCGCGCGGGACGGATCCGTCGTGATCCGCCCGGTCGCCGACTTCAGCGTCTGACCATGGACGAGCGGGGGCCCGGGATGGCGTCGGTGGAGGCGGTGTTCCGCGAAGAACGGGGAAGGCTCCTGGCCGCGCTCGTGCGCCGCTTCGGCGATCTGGACCTGGCCGAAGAGGTCACGTCCGAGGCGATCGAAGCGGCGCTGGAGCGCTGGCCGGTGGACGGTGTCCCGCCGCGGCCGGGTGCGTGGCTGATGACCACCGCGCGCCGCAAGGCGGTCGACCGGTTGCGCCGGGATCAGGCCTACGCCGCCAAACTCGCGATCCTGCAGGTGGAGGCGGAGCGGGCCGGTCCCGCTCCCGCGGCGGACGACGGCGACAGCCTGCCGGACGAGCGGCTGAGGCTGTTCTTCACCTGCGCCCATCCCGCCCTGCCCGTCGAGGACCGGGGTGCGCTGACCCTGCGCTTTCTCGCCGGGCTGACCACGCCGGAGGTAGCGCGGGCCTTCCTCGTCCCGGTGCCGACGATGGCGAAACGGATCGTGCGGGCGAAGAAGAAGATCAGCGAGGCCCGCATCCCGTTCCGTGTTCCCGGCGCGGACGAACTACCGGAGCGGCTGCCGGGTGTGCTGCAGGCGGTGTACTCGATCTTCACCGAGGGGTACGCGGCCAGTTCGGGAGCGAGTCTCCAACGGGCCGACCTCGCCGAGGAGGCGATCCGGCTCGGCCGCATCCTGCGCGGGCTGATGCCCGCCGACCAGGAGGTGGCGGGGCTGCTCGCGCTGATGCTGCTCGTCCACGCCCGGCGGGACGCCCGGACCGGGCCGGACGGCGAACCGGTCCTCCTGGCGGACCAGGACCGGAGCCGGTGGAACCGGGACCTGATCGAAGAGGGCCGTGACCTGGTGGTCACCTCACTGACCGGTGGCCCGCCAGGACCGTACGGGGTGCAGGCGGCGATCGCGGCCCTGCACGACGAGGCGGCCGACGTCGAAACCACCGACTGGCCGCAGATCGTGGCGCTCTACGACGTCCTGATGACGTTGGCACCGTCCCCTGTCGTCGCGCTCAACCGCGCCGTGGCCGTCGCCCTTCGCGACGGCCCGGCCGCGGGACTCGCGCTGCTCGACGAATTGACCGGCGAACCGCTGCTTCGCGGCTACCCTCCCTTCGCCACCGCCCGCGCCGGTCTGCTGCAGCGGCTGGGCCGCCACGACGCGGCGGCCACGGCCTACCGCGAAGCGATCGGGCTCGCCCCGACAGAACCCGAACGCGAGCACCTGCGGCGAAGCCTGGCCGCGCTCGAAGACCCGACGGAGACACCACGATGACCGCCGAACACCTCGCCCGCGTCGCCCGCGGCTGGGACGAAGCCGCCGACGGCTACGAGGCCTACTACGTTCCCCGGTTCGCGCCGTGGGTCGACGCCGCGGTGCGGGCCCTTCCCGCGGAACTGCCCGGCGGCCCCGTTCTGGTCCCCTGCTGCGGAACCTTTCCGGAACTCGACGCGCTCATCGGACAGCTGCCCGGCCGCGAGATCGTCGGCATCGATCTGTCCGCGGGCATGGCCGCCCGAGCGCGGACGCGGGCCACGGGCAATTCACTCGTACGCGTTGTCGAGGGCGATGCCTCGGAGCTCGAACCGGCCTCCGCCGCCGCGGTCGTCTCGGTCTTCGGGCTCCAGCAACTGCCCGAACCCGACGCCGCGCTCCGATCCTGGACCGGCGCGCTTCGCCCCGGCGGAGTGCTTTCGGTCGTCTACTGGCCGCATAGCACCGAACCGGGAGGGCCGTTCACCGTGCTGTCGGACGTCCTCCGGGAACGCGTCCCGGCAGGCGACCGTTCCTGGGAAGAACGGCTCCTACCCGCTTTGAAGGGCGCCGTACTCGAACTGGACGAGCCGTTGTCGTTCCCGATGGTCCATCCCGGCGCGGACGCGTTCTTCACCGCGCACACCCGCTCCGGGCCGATGCGGCCGCTGGCGAGCATGCGCGGTGAAGAGTTCATCGCCGAACTGCGCGAGGAATTCCTGCGAAGGTCCCCGGCAGGGGAATGGCGGCACCGTCCGGCTGCCCGGCATATCGTCGCGCGGGCGGCAGGCCGGGCGTGACCTCGTCCTCCGCGGTGTCTTCGGCATCCTTGCGCAAGCGCGCGGTGCAGACCGAAAGGTGCACCACGTTGGCGCGTTTGTGATGGCGGTACACGTGGACGTCGGAGGCGAAGCACGCCGCCGCGAGCAGAGCCCGTCGCTGCTCGATGCGCTCGTAGCCGACTCCTGCCGGGCAGAACACCGTGACCTCGACTTCGTCACCGCGCGGTTTCGTCCACAGGATCACCGGCAGCTTGCCGTCGAGGGTGCACACCCGGGCACGGGCGAAGCCGGTCCGCAGCCGGTGCTGCACGACGACCGAGCGGAGCCGGTCACGGACGAATCGCCGCGCCGAGCGCCAGTAGAACAGCCAGTTCGCGACGCCGAACAGCACGACCGCGCCCCAGATCGGGCCGACCGCCTGGAAAAGGGTGAACACCGCGTACGGGAGGACGAGGAGCACGCCGATCTCGTAACGCCAGTGATAGAGGGCGGTGAGCGGGTTCGGCCTCCTGACCACCGTGATTTCCCTGGCCAGCTCGGCGATCGCCTGGGGTTCCTGCCAACGGCTCATGACCTTCCTCCTGTCCGTCCGGCGGTTTGCTCGGCGGCCACGGCCGCCGCGGGAATGGAGCGGACGACACCGGCACCGGCGCAGTCCGGGCAAACGGCGTCCTCGTAGGGCCACCACCCCGTGCCCCCGCAGGGTTCGCACGCGTGGACGGTGTCCCAACGGGGATCGCGGTAGACGCGGCGCCTGCTGTCCGGCACCCGGGAGACCTGCCAGCCGCGAGCGGCCGCGCGAGCGTCTTCGCCGGTCGCGAAGAGCCATTCGTGGAAACGTTCGAGAAGCCGATCGAACCAGGACCGGGGCGCTGCCGTGTGGTTCTCGTGGTGGGACATGAGGTTCACCCCCGATGCAGCCAAGCGCGAACTCGGGTCGGCCCACTCGACGCCTACTCCGGCATTCGTGTGGTCCACAGGCGACACGAACGGGTTCGGATGCGCAGCGTCACATTCAGATGGCTGTCAGCATCCGTTCTCCGGTCGCGCCCGGGTGGTACCGGCCCTGGCCGTCAGGTGCGTTCACGTACCCCAAGACCAGGCAGAACAGGCCCTTTCACGGTTTCCGCAACTCGTGACAAGACGTTGACCGACGCGCCAGCACGGTCCGATCAGCTTGCTGTACTCTCGCCGTTGTGTGCACGTTCAGTCACCGCCCCTACATGCCTACCGAAGGTAGGTAAGCCCGTGTCTAGTGCCTACATGAAGCCTACATCGGCCGGAGGCGAGCCGGTAAGCCCCGATGCGGAAACCGTTACCGCGTCGGGTGTCGGACGAGAGCTGCGGCGGCTGCGCAAGGCCGCGGGGGAAACGCAGGCGGAGACCGCCAGGATCATCGGCGTCACCAGGGCGAACCTGACCCAGTGGGAGACCGGCAAATACCTGCCGTCGGCGCACAACGCCCGCCAGCTCGACGACCATTTCCGCGCTGCGAACACACTGTTCACCCTGGTGGAGACGGCCCGTTCACCCCACGAACACACCCCAGCCGTCCCCGGCGACGCCGGCGTCGTCGACACCTCGCGTTCCCTGCTGCAGGTCTTCCACACCGTCGGCGCGAAGCTCGCCGAGCGGCTGATCCGCGACGACGACGGCAAGCCGCTGGGCTGGCGGCACAACCTGCAGAAGAACACCGGGCCGAAGGCCCTCAGCACCGCGTACGGGATCAACACGATGCTGGTGGTAGGCGATCCCTACATCGACCTACATACGCTCGCCGAAGATCTCTACCGGCTGCAATCCGAACACGGCTGGCGCGGCCGCGCGGGCGGCAAGCGGCCGGAGACCACCGCGTCGGTGGTGGACGCGCTGTTCCGCACGAGCACGATGTCCGCCGACGAAGGGCTGGACCAGCTCGAGGGGTCGCTCGACCCGTACAGCCGGACCCGCCCGTACCTGTTGTCCGCCGTGCTGCACACGGCGGTCCGGCTGCGACCGGACGCCCCGCTGACCGACCGGCTGATCGACGCCCTCCTGGCGGCCCGGCTCGACTTCGACGGCGCACGCCTGTGGCCCGAGAAGAACGAGGCCGGGCTCGTCGCCCCGGAGGCGTCGGTGGTGCACACCGCGCGGTCGGTCGTCGCTCTGCGGGACGTCCTGTGCAGCCGTGAAGATCGCAACGACGTCCGTGAGGCGGCCGACGAAGCCACACAATGGCTCATCGACCGGTCTCATTCGGACGATGGCGTGGCCGAGGATCTCGAAAGGCCTCGCCCCGACGGGGAAGGAACGACCCGGATCATCATCCGGCACTTCACCGCAGCCTGGGTCGTCCAAGCGCTCGCCACCGCCCCCTTCCTGCCACTCCCCCGGCTCAACCGGGCGCTCGGAACCCTTTGGGAGCGCTACGACGCCGACCAAGGGCTCTGGGCTTGGGGAAGCGGCGACCTACCCATCTGGCAGACCTTGGACGCAGTCACCGCGCTCCGCGCGGCCGCATTCGCCGCCGCGGCGCCCCCGCTCAGCCCTCCAGGAACGACTACATGACCGACACCCCGCCATCGACCCTCACCGCCGTTCCGGCAGACGCGCACGCCTTCCTCGATGAGGTCGCCGGCACGCGACCCCGTCACGGCGACGCGGACCTGGCCTGGCTGCGCACGGTCGCGCACCGGGTCCAGGACGCTCCGGAAAGCTTCCTTTCGTGGCTCGAAGAAATCCTCGGTGACGAAGAAGCCGTCCGCACCGCGGCGAAGCGTTCCTACTGGCATCCCAACGGATTCGCCAAAATGGTGCTCCACGCCTCCGCCGATTTCCGGATCCGGCTCCACGTCTGGCCGGAATCCGCGGAACCGTCCCGCGGCGAATCCAATCCGCACAGCCACCGGTGGGAATTCGCCTCGACGATCGTCGCGGGCGAAGGGCTGCACATGGTCGAATTCCGCGAAACGACCGAAGGCGGGATGGCGTACGACCGCTACCGCTACGGCGCCGATCCGGCGAATCCGGCCGCCTTGCGCGCGGACGGCGGAGCCCGGCTCGAAGTGGAGAAGACCCCGCGGGTCCGGCGCGGCGACGTCTACTCGTGCGACACCGCCATCGTGCACACCGTCCGCCCGATCGCGGCGGGATTGACCGCCACGGTGGTGATCCAGGGGCCGCATCGCACCGGCACCACCGTCGTGTACTGCGAGCCCGGCCAGACCGACGACCAGCCCAACGGCGAACTGACCGAGACCGATTTCCGGGTCCTGGTCGGCGCCGTCGCGAAAGCGGTGGCGTCTTGCCGTTGACCTGGCCCGCCCCGCGCCGCGGAATCCTGACCGACCGGGCCATCAAACGCGCGCACCGCAACGGGGAACTGACGATCACCCCGTTCGAGCCCGGTCTCGTCCGCCCCGCCGCGATCAGCCTGCGGCTCGGCCACGAGGCGTTCGCGCTGGAATCGACCGGCACCGTCGACATCGCCGACCGGAGCACGTATCCGGACCTCCGCCCGAAGGAACTCGACGCCGAAGGCAGGCTGCCGGTCGAACCCGGCGAAGTCGTTCTCGCGCCGACGCTGGAGAAGATCGGTCTTTCCGAGAAACTCGCCGGTCTCGTCGACGGCACGAGCGACTACGCGCGGCTCGGCATCAGCGTCGTCCTGTGCGGTCAGGTCAGCCCCGGTTTCGGCAGTGAGACAGGGGCAGTGTTGACTCTGGAGATCGTGAATCACCTGCGGCATCCGGTGCTCCTGCACCCCGGAACGCGGATCTGCAACCTGATGCTGTTCGCCTCCACCGGCAGCGAGCAGCCCTACGGCACGATGCCGAACAACTATTCCAGCGACCACAACGTGGCCCCGTCCCGATTGGCGGATCATGTCGGGCGTAACTGAAATCTCGCCGGTCGGCGACGACGTCCGCCTCGGGGACCTCGGCGAGCACGCGATCCTCGAGCACCTCCTGCGGCCGCGCTACGGCGGTGTCCACGGATTCGGTGACGACTGCGCCGTCCTCGACGCCCCGGAAGGGCTTCGCGGCGAACTGGTCGCCACCACCGACAGCTGCCCCACGCCGCTGGTCACCATCCTCGGGGAAACGGATCCGTATCACGCCGGCTGGCTGCTGGCGACGATCAACCTGTCCGATCTGGCGGCGGCGGGCGCCACCCCCATCGGCCTGGTCGTCAACTACACCCTGCCGAAGACGACCACCGCGGGCGAGTTCCGGCGGCTTCTCGACGGCGTCGACGACTGCACCGAGGCCCACGGGACCAAGGTCGTCGGCGGCGATCTCCGGGACGGTCCGGTCCGGCAGCTCACCGCGACGGCGATCGGCCGGTGCGTCCCTGGCGGACGGCTCGGGCGCGCAGGCGCCGAAGCCGGTGACCGCCTGCTGCTGGTCGGTTCACCCGGCTATCTGTGGGCGTACGCGTTGCTCGTCGAAAAGCAGGCACGGCTTCCCGGGTTTCTCGTCGCGGACATCCGCGAACGCGCCTGCCGCCCGATGGCACAGGTGGCCGCCGGAAGGGCGCTCGCCACGGCCGGACTGGCACGCGCCGCGATGGACGTCTCCGACGGCCTCTTCCCGACCGTGCGGACCCTTTGCGGTGCCAACGGTCTCGGCGCGCGCATCACGACGGACGTCCAGCTGGACGACGCGCCCGCCGACGTCTGCGAGCAGTCGGGACTCGGCCGGTTCGAACTCGCGCAGGCCTGGGGCGACTGGACGCTCGTGGTCGCCGTGCGGCCCCAGGATGTCGCCCTCGCCAAGAAGACCCTTGCCGGGGAAGGCGTCACGGCGCAGGAGATCGGGACCCTCGTCCCCCGCGAGAAAGGCATTTCGCTGGACGACGGCGAACCTTGGGACGGAATCGCGCAGGAGCGGTTCTCGCCCAGTTCGTGGCACGGCGGCGAACTGCCGAAGCTGATCACGGAGGTTCTCGGCAGGCGGGCGAGCTGACCTTCAGTGGGTCGTGAGTGGCGTTTCGGGTTCTAACCCGAATCGCCGCCTGCGCCAAGTCCGTGAAGGCCTCCTTGAGGGACCCAGAGTCCCTCAAGGAGGCCTTCACGGATCGAGTGACGGACCAGCCCGGGAGGCGCTGGAGGTCGGGACGGTCAGGTCGCCGGAAGTATCCGCTCGGGCACGATGCCACCCGCCGTGATTACGATCACAGCGGAACTCCTGGCCCGGCATCTCTACAAACCGACCGCTCAGTACGGCAGACTCGACGTCACTTCCACTCGACGACGAGGAGTCACCCGTGACCGAACACCCCTCCCGTGTAGCGATCGTCACCGGCGCCGGCCGCGGCATCGGCGCCGCCGTGGCCAAGCGGCTCGCTTCCGACGGGTTCGCCGTCGGCCTGCTGGACCTCGACGAGGCGGGTGTCAAGCAGGGGGCCGAAGCGATCGTCGCCGAGGGCGGCAAGGCCGTCGGTGTCGCGCTGGACGTCAACGACGCCGCACAGGTCGAAGCCGCGGTGACCCAGGTGGCCGAGGAGCTCGGCGCGCCGACCGTGCTGATCAACAACGCCGGCATCACCCGCGACAACCTGCTCTTCAAGATGACCGAACAGGACTGGGACTCGGTGCTGGGCGTGCACCTGAAGGGCTCGTTCCTGATGACCCGCGAGGTGCAGAAGTACCAGACGCAGGAGAAGTGGGGCCGCATCGTCAACCTGTCCAGCACCTCGGCGCTGGGCAACCGGGGTCAGGTCAACTACTCCGCGGCCAAGGCGGGCATGCAGGGCTTCACGAAGACCCTCGCGATCGAACTGGGCAAGTTCAACGTCACCGCGAACGCCATCGCCCCCGGTTTCATCGCCACCGACATGACCGCGGCGACCGCCGAGCGGATCGGCATGTCCTTCGAGGACTTCAAGGCGGCGGCCGCCTCGCAGATCCCGGTGCAGCGCGTCGGCACCCCCGACGACATCGCCAACCTCGCGTCGTTCCTGGTGAGCGACGGCGCGGGATTCATCTCCGGCCAGGTCATCTACGTCGCCGGCGGACCGAAGGACTGAGCCATGCGCGAATTCGCCTCACTGCAGGAGTTCGAGAACGCCGTCGGTGAGCACTTCGGCTACAGCGACTGGCTGACGCTCACCCAGGACCGGGTGAACCTGTTCGCCGACGCCACCGACGACCACCAGTGGATCCACGTCGACGTCGAGAAGGCGGCCGAAGGGCCGTTCGGCGGCCCGATCGCCCACGGTTTCCTGACGCTTTCGCTCATTTCGGGTTTCGTCGGGAAGCTCTACCGGGTCAACGGGCTCAAGATGGGCATCAACTACGGGCTGAACAAGGTCCGGTTCCCCCAGCCGGTGAAGGTGGGCGCGAAGATCCGGGCGGGTGCCGAACTGGTCGAGGTCACCGACGTCTCCGGTGGCAAGCAGGCCGTCGTCCGGTGGACGATCGAGATCGACGGCGAGCCCAAACCGGCGTGCGTCGCGGAGATGGTCGTCCGGCTGATCGCCTGAGAAGGTGACCTCCGGCACCTCGCCGGGCCACCCCTACCCGACATACCGACTGGTCGGTACTGTCACCGGAAAGCGAGATGCTGGAGGCACCATGAACCAGTCCGACCTGCCGGGCCTCGACCTGGCCATGCTCAAGGCCCACCTGGACGAGCACCGGCCCGGGCTCGTCCAGGGCGACTTGAGCGGCCAGGTCGTGGCGGGAGGCCGATCCAACCTCACCTACATCGTGAGCGACGGCCGGTCCCGCTGGGTGGTCCGCCGCCCGCCGCTGGGCCACGTCCTGCCGACCGCACACGACATGGGCCGCGAGTTCCGGGTGATCTCCGGTCTGCACGGCACGGCCGTCCCGGTGCCGGAAACCGTGCTGCTGTGCGAGGACACCGACGTCATCGGCGCGCGGTTCTACGTGATGGAGTTCGTGGAGGGCACGCCTTTCCGCTCCGACACCGAACTGGCCGCGCTGGGCCCCGCCAGGACGAAGGCGATCGCGGACGAACTGGTCGACACCCTCGTCGAGTTGCACGCCGTCGATCCGGAGTCGGTGGGGCTCGGCGATTTCGGCCGCCCGGAAGGTTTCCTCGAACGCCAGTTGCGGCGCTGGAAGAAGCAGCTGGACGGCAACCGCAGCCGCGATCTCCCCGGCGTCGACGAACTGCACGATCGGCTGGCGGGTTCGGTGCCGGTTTCGGGCAAGCCGTCGATCGTCCACGGGGACTACCGGCTGGACAACGTGCTGGTGAACGACGACGACCGGATCACCGCGGTGCTGGACTGGGAGATGTCCACCCTCGGCGACCCGCTGACCGACCTCGCGCTGCTGGTGGCCTACGCCGAACGCGACAAGGTGTCCTTGCAGTTCGTGTCGAACGCCAGTTCCGCGCCGGGCTACCCGCGCAACGACGAGGTCATCGCGCGCTACGCCGAACGTTCGGGCCGCGACGTCTCGCGGCTCAACTGGTACGTGGGCTTCGCGTTCTTCAAACTCGCGGTGATCCTGGAAGGCATCCACCTCCGCTACAGCAAGGGCCAGACCGTCGGCGCCGGATTCGACGGCATCGGCGCGGGCGTCGTCCCCCTGATCGCGCACGGCAACGAGACTCTCAAGGAAGAGGGATAGAGATGGACTTCGCCTTCGACGCGAAAACCGAGGAACTGCGGGGAAAGCTCCTCGAGTTCATGGATTCGCACATCTACCCGGCCGAGGCCGTCTTCGAACAGCAGCTGGCCGAGCGCGACAGCGAATGGTCGCAGCCGCCGGTCGTCGAAGAACTCAAGGCCGAGGCGCGCAAGCGCGGACTGTGGAACTTCTTCCTCCCCGGTGACCACGGCGCGGGGCTGACGAACCTCCAGTACGCGCCGCTGGCCGAGATAACCGGCCGCAGCCTCCGCCTCGCGCCGACCGCGCTGAACTGCGCGGCGCCGGACACCGGGAACATGGAAGTCCTCACCATGTTCGGCACCGAGCAGCAGAAGAAGCAGTGGCTCGAACCGTTGCTGGACGGCGAGATCCGGTCCGCGTTCGCGATGACCGAGCCCGACGTCGCCTCCTCCGACGCGCGTAACATCGCCACCAGCATCCGGCGTGACGGCGACGAGTACGTCATCAACGGCCGCAAATGGTACATCTCCGGCGCGATGAACCCGAACTGCAAGATCTTCATCGTGATGGGCAAGACCGATCCGGACGGCCCGCCGCACAAGCAGCAGAGCATGATCCTGGTCCCCCGCGACACCCCCGGCATGACCGTGAAACGCGGTATGCACGTGTTCGGCTACACCGACGGCGATCACGGCGGGCACGCCGAAGTGGTCTTCGAAGACGCCCGCGTGCCGGCGGAGAACCTCATCGCCGGTGAGGGCGACGGGTTCGCCATCGCGCAGGCCCGCCTCGGTCCCGGCCGGATCCACCACTGTATGCGCGCCATCGGCATGGCCGAGCGAGCACTGGAACTGATGTGCCGCCGGGCGCTTTCGCGCGAGACCTTCGGCAAGCCGATCGCCGAACAGGGCGTGGTGCAGGACTGGATCGCCGAGGCGCGAGTCAAGATCGAGCAGCAGCGGCTGCTGGTGCTCAAGACCGCGTGGCTGATGGACACCGTCGGCAACCAGGGCGCGCACACCGAGATCCAGGCGATCAAGATCTCCACGCCGATCACCGTCGAGTGGATCCTCGACAAGGCCGTCCAGCTGTTCGGCGCGGGCGGGGTCAGCCAGGACTTCCCGGTCGCCGAGATGTGGGCACAGGTGCGGACGCTGCGGCTCGCCGACGGCCCGGACGAGGTGCACAAGCGCTCGCTGGCGCACCGTGAACTGAAGAAGTACCGCGGGGAGGCTTCGAAGTGACCACTGTGGATGATCTCAAGAAGCGGGTGGCCGATCTGCTGGCCGCGTATCCGCCGGAAAGCACGCCCCGGCAAGACTTCCTCGACGCGCGGTTCGACGCCGGGCTGGCGTGGATCCACTTCCCCGAGGGACTCGGCGGGTTGAACGCACCGCGTTCTCTCCAGTCCCTTGTGGACAAGGAACTCGCCGCGGCGGGCGCCCCGGACAACGACAAACGGCGGATCGGGATCGGCCTCGGCATGGCCGCGCCGACCATTCTCGCCTTCGGCACCCCGGAACAGCATCAGCGCTTCCTTCGTCCACTGTGGACCGAACGCGAGGTGTGGTGCCAGCTGTTCAGCGAGCCGGGCGCCGGCTCCGACCTCGCCGCGCTGGGCACCCGCGCGGTCCGCGACGGCGACGACTGGGTGGTCACCGGCCAGAAGGTCTGGACGTCGGGCGCGCACAAGTCGCAGTGGGCCATCCTGGTCACCCGCACCGATCCCGACGTGCCGAAGCATCGTGGCATGACGTATTTCCTGTGCGACATGACCGCGCCGGGCGTGGAGGTCCGGCCGCTGCGCCAGATCACCGGCGAGGCCGAGTTCAACGAGGTCTTCCTCAGCGAGGTCCGCATTCCCGACGCGCACCGCCTCGGCGCGGTGGGCGAGGGCTGGAAGGTCGCGCAGACCACGCTGATGAACGAACGGGTCGCGATCGGCGGGACCGAGTTCCCGCGTGACGGCGGTATGGTCGGCGTCGTCACGGAAACCTGGCGGGAACGCCCGGAACTGCGCACCTCCGAACTGCACGACAGGCTGCTGAAGCTGTGGGTGGAGGGCGAGAGTCTGCGCCTGGTGAGTTCGCGGCTGCGGCAGCAACTCGCCGCGGGGGCGCCGGGGCCGGAGGGTTCCGCGGTCAAGGTCGCGTTCTCGGAACTGAACCAGGCCGCGTCCGGGCTGGAGATCGAACTGCTCGGCGACGAAGGCCTGCGCTACGACGACTGGACGATGCGGCGTCCCGACGGCGTGAACTTCCTCGGCCGCGAAGCCGGCTACCGCTATCTGCGCGCGAAGGGGAACTCCATCGAGGGCGGCACCTCGGAGGTCCTGCGCAACATCATCGCCGAGCGCGTGCTGGGGCTGCCCTCCGAGCCGCGGATCGACAAGGACGTCGCCTGGAAGGACCTGCCCCGATGAGCGACCTGCTGTATTCCGAGGTCGAAGAGGACCTTCGCGCCAGCGTCCGCGACCTGTTCAAAGACCGCGCTGAACCGGCGGCCCTGATCGCCAGGACCGAGTCGGCGGAACCGTACGACCTGAAGTTGTGGCGTACGCTCGCCGCCGACCTCGGCGCGGCGGGCCTCGCCGTCCCGGAGGCACTGGGCGGGCACGGCGCTTCGGCGCGGGAAGTCGCCGTCGTGATGGAGGAACTCGGGCGCAGCGTCGCCCCCGTCCCCTATCTCGGCAGTGCCGTCCTGGCGACGTCGGCCCTGCTGGCGACCGACACGTCACAGTCGGAAGTGGCGGAGCCGCTCGGGAAACTGGCCGCGGGCACGCTCATCGGCGCGCTCGCCGTTCCGCTGTCGACAGCGCCCGGTGCCGAGTTCCCCTCGACGGTCACCGCGGCCGCCGACGGCACGCTCAGCGGTCAGGTCCGGAGCGTCGCCGACGCTCCGGTGGCCGAACTGATCGTCGTTCCGGCGGTGGGGCCCGACGGTCCCGGCCTGTACACGGTCGACGTGGCGTCGGCGGGAGTGACGATCACCGAGGCCATTTCCCTGGACCTCACCCGGCGCATCGCCGACGTCACCTTCGAGAACGTGACCGCGAAGCGCGTCGCCGCCTCCTCGGCCGCGGTGTCCGCTTTGGACACCGCGCTCGTGACGGCGGCGGGGCTGCTCGCCTCGGAACAACTCGGGATCGCCGAATGGGCCTTGACCGAAACGGTGCGCTACCTCAAGGAGCGCTACCAGTTCGGCCGTCAGGTCGGTTCGTTCCAGTCCCTGAAGCACCGGCTGGCGAATCTGTACACGGATCTGGTCAACGCCAAGGCGACCGCGCGGTACGCCGCCGACTGCCTGGCTTCCGGTGACGACATCGCGATCGCCGTCGCGGTGGCGCAGGCCCGCAACTCCCCCATCGCCGTGCACGCCGCCGAAGAGGCGATCCAGCTGCACGGCGGGATCGGCATGACCTGGGAGCACCCCGCGCACCTGTACCTGAAGCGCGCGAAGAGCGACGAGATCGCTTTGGGCACTCCTGGGCGGCATCGCGCGGCCCTCGCGCCGCTGATCGACCTGCCCGCCTGATCTCCCCCGGCGGGGTCCGCCCGGAAAGTGTCGGACCCCGCCGGTAAAACCCTGTTCGAACATCAGAGCGAACAGGGAGTCATCATGAAGCTGCTCGTGGCCACCTCGAAGACCCAGGGCGCGCGGGAGAACGACTTCGACCACTGCGTCGAGGGCGAGCTGATCTGGATCGCCCCGTGCTGCGGCGACGGCGAAGACTCGGCGGATTCCGAATGCGGCTGCGGCCGGTCCTTCGACGGGCTGAACTCGCATCTCGGGACGACGACGGCACTCGTCGCGGAGCTGCCCGGCTTCACCTATTCCGACTACGCCGAAGCGATACGGTCGAGCCTGGCCGTCCAGGGCTGGCCACCCGAAGCCGCTGACGACGTGGCGACAGGGTTGCTCGCCTTCACCTCCGGATGGGAGGTGGGAACGGTGCTCGAACGCCGCGGCGAATGGTTCGCCGAACGGCTCGTGTCCGCGCCGCCGGGCTGAGCGCTACTCCGGTCGCAGCGCGGCCAGCAGGAGATCCGCGAAATGGTCACCGATCTGGCGGGCCGAGAGCGCGCCGCCACGCCGGTACCACGATCCGAGGTGGTGCACCGAGCCGAAGAAGAAGTCGACGATCACGTCGGCCGGTTTGTCCGCGCGGAATTCGCCGGACTCCTGGCCCTCCTCGATCAGCGTGCGGAACCGCTCGTGGTACTTGCGGCGTTCCGCGCGGACCGCCTTCTGCTTCTCCACGCTGAGCTGGTGCATGGACTGCATGAAGATCGTGTTGTCGTCGAGGTTGTCGATCGTGCTGACGACGACGTCGGAGCCCGCAGAACGCAGCCGCTCCCGCAGTGGTGCCTCACTCGAGGCCACCTTTTCCAGTTGCTCGGTCTGCGCGCGCAGCACGCGGGCGTAGATCTCGTAAAGGAGGTCGTCCTTGGAGCCGAAGTAGTGGTACATCGCCCCCTTGGTGACCCCGGCCGCCTCGACGATCTCCTGCACGGAGGTCCGGTCGAACCCCTTCTTGGCGAAGAGCTTCGTGGCGTGCGACAGCAGTCGGCGCGGCACGGCGGCCTGGTCCTCGCCGCCCGCCTCGGCCTTCCGGGTGGTCGCTCGTGTCATGGCCGGCTCCTTCTCGTGCGGACACTGAGCATACCGGTCGGTTTGTCGAGGCACCGGGAACGGACCCCTACTCCTTCCCTCGCAGCGCCACCAGCGGCGCGTGAAGGCCCCCTTCCCTCGGCTGAGCCGAGGAAACTCGCCCTTCACACCTTTTCCCAGCGTGCCAGCACCGCATGGGCCAGGTCTCGTGCGTGCCGACGCCGACTGAGCCACCGCTCCAGCAACGCGTTGCGAAAGCCACTTTCGCAACCCTCAACGTTGGGAAAGTGGCTTTCGCAACGTCGATCACCAGACCAGGAACCGCTCACCAGTCGGTGAGGGCCTCCTTCCCTACCGATTTCGGCTCCGGCCCGAATCGCTCCAGACACCAGAACAAAGGTCTCAATACGCGCCGCCGTGCTCGAAGAACCGCCGCGGATTGTCGACGAGCATCGTCGTTATGTCCCTTTCGGAGACTCCCCGCTCCCGCAAGGCGGGCAGCACGTCACGGGTGATGTGGAGGAAATGCCAGTTGGGCGCCATCGCGGCGATCTTGTCCTGCTCGAACCAGTCGATGAAACAGGAGGCGTCGCGGGAGAGCACCATGCTCCCGGCGTAACCGCGTTCGCACATCGCCGCGACCGTGGCGACACGATCTTCGAACGGCAGCAACGGGTCGAGCCCGAAGCGGTCCATTCCCAGCAGCGATCCCTTGTCGGCGAGCCCGGTGAGGTAATCGAGGTCGGTGCTGTCGCCGCTGTGCCCGATGAGGACCCGGCTCAAGTCGACACCTTCGGTCTCGAAGACGGCCTGCTGTTCGAGGCTGCGGCGGGTCGGCGCGTGGGTGTGGGTCATGATCGGTGCGCCGGTCTCCCGGTGCGCCTTCGCGACCGCGCGCAGCACACGTTCGACGCCGGGGGTGACCCCCGGTTCGTCGGTCGCGCAACCTCTACCTGGTCGACACCATCGGACCGCACCTCGTTGAGCTGCGCGAGGAGTTCCGCCGGGCCCCCGAGTGGGGCAGCGCGCCACCGGGACCGCTCACCGACACCGGCATCGCCCGGCTCACCGCCTTCCTCACCGACCAGATCGAGGCGGGCCACGCCTTGCAGCGGCTGCCACAGGCCGCGATTGACCGGCGCCTGGCCAACGGCTGGAGCCCGGCCGACCCGGTACTGCCGGTCAACCTCAGCCCGCTGGGGCGTCAGCTCGGCTACGGCAAGCTGCTGCTGCTGCGCCACGTCGAGCAGATCCGGCCCCACCTCGAACACGCCGTCCGGGTGCTGGGGGTCGAGCATGCCTGGGGCCGCAACGCGGCACCAGTGGTCGGCGCGGACGGCGGCGAGCCCCGCGCCTGGACGCTTCCGGTGTCCTACCACGAGATCCGCAGCCGGGTTACCGCGGTCCGCACCGCCTGCCTGATCCTCGACCAGGCGATCGCGCTCGCCGAACGCCTCCACGGCGGCGGCACCGGCGAACCCGTGTTCGGCGCGATGGTCTTCCACACCAGCTACCCACGGCTGCGGAACTGGATCAACGGCCCGGCCGGGCAGCGACTCGGCTTGACACCGATCCCCGCCGGCCCGCTCAACCTGCGGATGCTGCGCCGCACGCTGGCGCAGGAACTCGCGCAACGTCCCGGCGGACTGCTCGCGGCGAAGATCCACCTCAAGCACGTGTCGACCGCCACCACCGAGGGCTACGCCAATCGCCCCGGCGGATCACAAGCCCTCTTCCACGCCGAAGTCCAGGAACTGGAGGAAGAACACCACCTCCGCCTGGCCACCGACGCATTCCGCCAGTTCCAGGCCGGACAGCTCCCCGCCGGACTCGATGCCCGCGGCCTCATCGCGACCTTCACCCACATCGACAACGCGCTGCGGGACAGCGCACCGGCCGAGCCGACGGTGCTGGACACCGACCGGCGAATCGAGAACCTACTCCGCGCGCAGGCTGCAAGCCTGCACGTCGGCCCGGCCAACTACTGCTGGTTCCGCGACCCGTCCAAAGCGCTCTGCCTGCGACTGGCCGGGACCACAGAGGCGACACGGCCGCTGATCGGACTGTGCGACTCGGCCCGCTGCCCGCAGGCCACCCACCACGCCTGCCACCGACCGATCTGGGCCGAGCAGGCGGCCACCTTCCAAGCGTTCCTCGGCAACCCCAGAGTCCCCACGGGGGAGAAGACCCGGCTTCGGCGCGAGCACGACCGTGTCCAACGAGTGCTCGACAGCATCGACGAGGCCACCAGCACCGCTGGGAGCACACCCGCACGTCCTCCGGTTCCGACTGGCGAGCCCGACATATGCAGAAGTTAGGACTTACTGCGTGCGAAAAGAATCGCTTGCTGAGCTTTCGCATCCGGGTCGAGCAGCATCTGAGCCTCGACCACGAATCCGGCATCGCGCAGCCAGGATGCCACCTGGTCAGGCTGACGGCGGTGGACATGGACCTTCATCGGGTGACCGCCATAGCCCTCCGTCTTCAACTGCGACTCGTCGCCGACGTGAAACAGGAGCTGCAGCGGTCCGCCGGGACGCAATGCTCGGTGGAAGTGCCCGAACACAGTCGGCACCTCGTCGTCAGGGATGTGGATCAACGACTGCCAGGCGAGCAGGCCGGCCACCGAAGCGACGGGGAGGTCCAGGTCCGTCATCGAGCCCACCTCGAACCGCAGGCCGGGGTGGTCGCGCCGGGCCACGTCGATCATCCCAGGGGAGAGGTCGACACCGAAGGCGTCGACACCGAGCTCATGCAGGTGGGCGGTGACTTCACCGGGGCCGCAGCCGATGTCCGCGACCGGCCCGCCGCCGGCGATCCGCACGCTGTCGGCGAACAACGCCAGAGCCGCGCGCAGGTACTGGTGTCCGGCGAGGGCGCCGCGCACTTGGTCGGCATAGCTGACCGCGACCGTGTCATAAGAGGTTCGGGTGTCGGCCAACCAGTCATCCGTGGTCATGACCGGCACGATATTCCATGATCACGACCTCGTGGACGGCCGACGCAGAGAGACCGATCATCGGCCGCCAACTGGCCCAGAACTCTGCCACGTTTCGGCAGACCGCAATGCAGGAGAGCACATCATGCCGCTGACCACCGAACAGCGCCGCCGCAACGAGGCCAGCATCCGTGCTGCGATGGACCGCCTACTGCTCGGGCAGCTTCCAGCCCGCGGCGGTTGCGACCTCAAGACTCTCGCACGAGAAGTCGGCGTCGCCAGAACGGGCTTCTACGCACGCACCGACCCGCACGGCAACCAGCGGCCAGGGCCCTATCAGCACCTGGCCGAGGAGTTTCAGCGTCGGCTGGCCGATCTCCGCGAGGCGGGCACCGTCTCAGACCCGCGCGAACTCCAGATCACCAGGCTGCAAGACGAGAACGCCAAGCTCCGTGAACGCGTCCGGGAACGCGATGCACGGATCATCGAGCTCACCGAGTTCAAGGAGCGCGCGTTGTCACAACTCGCCGCGCAGCACGAAGAGATCCTCCGGCTTCGACAACGCGCCGACTCACCGAACAACGGCCGCACCCTCCCCACCGCCAGGAAGTCGAGGATCACCGGACCATGCGGCTGAACGAAGACCTGTTCCAAAGGAGTACCGCGACACGACATCACCCATCCACCGACCGCAAGTTCGATCGTCTAACGTGGACGCACACGGCTCCGATGGGCTTCACTGGCTGGTCGCAACGCGACATGCTCACAACGGGACACGGCCACTGCCGCGACAACCGCCGCGAGTGTGCCGCCGATGTCGATCGCGGAGGCGATCTCGCAGACCATGCCGGTGATGTGGAACAGCGGCGCCAGGCCGAACAGGGTGACGCCTTCGTCGAGGCCGCTGAACGCGCTGAGCACGGCCGCGTTCGCGCCGAGGTTGCCGTGGGTGTTCATCGCCCCCTTCGGTGTCCCGCTGGTGCCCGACGTGTAGCTGATCAGTGCGACGTCGTCCGGGCCGAGGCCGGGGTCCAGGGGCGGCTCCCCCGCCGCGGCCCGCGCCACCTCCAGCAGGTCTGCGGCGCCGGGAGTCGGCTCTCGCACGCTCTTGCCGAACACCCGCGGATCGTCGCGGCCTTGCAGGTCGAGTTCGCTGGTGGTCAGCGCGACGGACACGCCGCTGCCGGGAACGAGCGGGGCGATACGGCTGTTCCACCCGCTCTGCGAACACACGACCGCGCGCACTCCGGCGTCTTCGAAGACGTGCCGGAGTTCCCGTTCCCGGTACATCGGGTTGACGGGGACGACGATCCCGCCCGCCTTCCAGGCACCGAGCAGTGCCAGCACGAACTGCGGGATGTTCTGCAGGATCAGGGCGAGCCGGTCGCCCGGGGCGAAACCGGACGCGATCAGGTGACGCGCGATGCCGTCGGAAAGCTCGTCGACCTCGCGGTAGCTCATCCTGCCGTCGAAGTAGGCGATCGCGGTGACGTGCGGGAAGCGCTCGACCGTCCGCCGGAAGGACGCGGGAACCGTGGTCGGTTCCGTCGGTTCCACGTCCCGCATCCGGGGCTCGTAGGCGGCCAGCCACGGCTTCGCTTCGTAGGAGCTCACGCAGGTTCCTCCATGTCAAAGTCTCGACGAGACTCTAAGCATCCGCTTAGTATGGCGATGACGCAAGGAGGTCGACGTGACCGATCAGCTCTCACCGTCCGAAGTGGACAGTTCGGATTCCGTCCGGTACGCCGTGGACGGCGCCGTCGCCACGCTCACCTTCGACAAACCGGAACGCGGCAACGCGATGGATCAGGCGATGCAGATCCGCTACGGCGATCTGCTGGGCAAGGCGTCGGCCGATCCCGGAATCCGCGCCGTCGTCGTCACCGGCGCCGGGCGCTCCTTCTGCCCCGGCGCGGACTTGGGGCTGCTGGAGGGCATCTCGGCAGGCGGCGCGGCTGCGCCGGAGCACGAAGGCTTCCGCAACGTTCTGGCCGCCGCGTATGCCGATGTGCCGGTGGTCGCGGCCATCAACGGCGGCTGCGCCGGACTGGGCTTCGTGATCGCCTGCGCCGCCGACGTCCGGTTCGCCGCCGCGGGCGCGAAGTTCACCACCGCCTTCGCCCGGCGCGGCCTCATCGCCGAATACGGGGTGGCGAAACTGCTGCCCGAACTCGTCGGCCGCGGCCGGGCACTCGACCTGCTGCTCTCCGGCCGGACCTTCACCGCCGAACAGGCGCACGAATACGGCCTGGTGCAGGAGATCGTGCCCGCGGAAGAACTCGCGGCACGGGCGAAGGCATACGCGACCGAACTCGCGACCCACAGCGCGCCGCGCTCCATGGCACTCATGAAGCGACAGGTCCTGCGGGAAGCCGGGCTCTCACTGGAAGACTCCGCCCGCGAGGCCACCGCCTTGATGCTCGAATCCTTCGAGTATCCGGAACTTCCCGAGGGACTGGCCAGCTGGAACGAGCGCCGCGCCCCCGACTTCCCGCCGTACCAAGGGGTTTAGGCCGCCCCGGCCTCGCGACCGGGGCGACCCGAACCGGATCAGACGGTTTCGCGCGTGGTCACCGCGTCCTTCTCGGCGGCCAGCGCGGTGCAGGTGCGCACCCACAGTTCCCAGCCGCGCAGCGCCTGGTTGCAGTTCCAGCCGGTCCAGCGGCCCGCCTGCGCGCCCTCGTTGCCGGCGCGGTTGCAGGCGGTTTTGCTGCTCCAGCCCTCACTCACCTTGCGATACGGCGTACAGGAAGCCGCCGCGACGTCACCGGACGCCCCGGCCGCGCACGGTTCCGCGGTGCTCGCCATCGCCGTTCCCGCGGTGAACATCGACCCCGCAACGGCTGCGGCGAGCACGAACCCACGGACCACGAAACGCTTGTCCATCGTGTTTCCTTACCGCGAGCAAGACCCCCCACCCACAGTGGCCGAACCCGCGGCGAAGATCAACCGCCGGGTGGATCCCAATTCATGGGCACGGTTGCGCATGGGTGCATCCGAGCGGTCCACTCGTCACACTCCAACCGGAAGGGGACACCATGTCGGTCACCGATGAGCTACTCGCCAACAACACCGACTACGCCGCGCACTTTTCCGGACCGCTGCCCTTGCCGCCCGCCAAGCACGTGGCCGTGCTCGCCTGTATGGACGCCCGCATCAACGTCTACGGCGTTCTCGGCCTTCAGGAGGGCGAAGCGCACGTCATCCGCAACGCGGGCGGCGTCGTCACCGAGGACGAGATCCGTTCCCTCGCGATCAGTCAGCGCCTGCTCGGCACCGAGGAGATCATCCTCATTCACCATACCGACTGCGGAATGCTCACTTTCACCGACGACGATTTCAAGAAATCCATTCAGGAGGACGTCGGCGTCAAACCGGCCTGGGCCGCCGAGTCGTTCGGCGACCCCGACGCGGACGTCCGTCAGTCGATCGCGCGGATCAAGAACAGCCCGTTCATTCCGAAGAAGGATTCCATCCGCGGTTTCGTGTTCGACGTCGCGACGGGGAAGCTGAACGAAGTCGTCTGAACAGAAGGGGCCGCGCAGGGCGAAAACCGTGCGCGGCCCCGGAAGCTCATTCGCCGGTGACCTGCTCCACCTTGCGCTGCAGCTTGTTCATCCCGCCGAGCCAGCGGTCGGTCTGCGTGGCGCGCGCGGCGTAGTAGTCCGCCACCTCAGGATGCGGCAGCACCAGGAAGCGCTCCTCGGCGATGGCCTCCAACAACGCGTCCGCGACCTGCTCCGGCTGGATCGCCGAGGCACCCATCAGCAGTTCGCCCGCGGGGCCGGTGTTCTCCAGCATCGCCGTCCGCACGCCCTGCGGGCAGATGGCCTGCACGGTGAGCCCACGGTGCCGGTAGGTCGCGGACAGCCATTCGGCGAAGGCGAGCGCGCCGTGTTTGGTCACGGAGTAGGACGCCGAACCGAGGCTGGTCAGCAATCCCGCGGCCGACACCGTCGCGATGAAGTGCCCGCGGCCGCGCTCCAGCCACGGCGGCAGCAGCAGCCGTGCCGCGCGCACGTGCGCCATGACGTTGACGTCCCAGATCCGCGCCCAGTCCTCCTCGGGCGCGTCCACGCCACCCATCGGCGCGATCCCGGCGTTGGCGCAGAAGACGTCGATCTCGCCCAGGGTTTCGCGCGCGGTCTCGATCAGCGACGCGACACCCGCTTCGCTCGCGGCGTCACCGGCGACGGCGGTTCCGCCGATCTCCTTCGCGACTTCGGCCGCGGCGTCCCCGTTCAGGTCGCCGACGACGACTCTGGCACCCTCGGCCGCGAACCGGCGGGCGAGGACCGCTCCGATGCCGCCGCCCCCACCGGTGACGACGACACCCGATCCGGCGAAGGAGGCGGTCACAGGCCACCCGCCAGTGTGACGCCGCCGTCGAGGACCACCGTCTGCCCGGTGATCCAGCCCGCCTCCTCCGAAAGCAGGAACGACACAGCGCTCGCGATATCCGCCGGCACGCCGAGACGCTTCATCGGGTACGACTCCGAGACCTCTTCTTCGCGGCCTTCGTACAGCGCTGTCGCGAACTTGGTCTTGACCACGGCGGGTGCGACGGCGTTCACGCGGATCTTCGGGCCGAGCTCGAAGCCGAGTTCCTTGGTGAGCCGGATCAGCGCGGCCTTGCTGACGCCGTACATGCCGATCCCGGGCGACGCGCCGAGCCCGGCGACGGACGCGACGTTCACCACCGCGCCGCCGTGCTCCCCCATCCACGCGTCCCGCGCCCGGCGGGTCCACGAAAGCGGCGCGAGCACGTTGACGGCGAAGATCTTCGCGGCGGCCTCGGGGTCGATGTCCAGGGTGGGGCCGAACACGGGGTTGATGCCGGTGTTGTTCACCAGCATGTCCAGCCGTCCGAAGGTCTCGATGGTCTTGGCGACGGCCTCGTCCTGGTGCGCGGTGTCGTCGGCCTTGCCGGGAACGGCGATGGCGACCGCCTCACCGCCCAGTTCGGCCACCGCCTCGGCCAGCGGCTCCGGTTTGCGCGCGGTGATGCACACCTTCGCGCCGCGCTCGACCAGGTCCTTGGCGATCCCGAGGCCGATACCCCGGCTGGCGCCGGTGACGATCGCGACGCGATCCTTGAACGAGTTCACTCTTCGATCTCCTCTGTGTTCACTGGCGACGCAATCACTAAGCGAGCGCTCACTTACAATGGGAAGGTCCGGAGACGGTGTCAAGCCCGCCATCCGGAACGAGCGTCTGGGAGGATCTGCGGATGACCATGTCGCTGTCGGCCGAACTGTGGCCCGACGTCCAGCCGGAAACGGCACGGCGGCTGATGCTGGCCGGGGTCGAATCCTTCGCGCGGCGCGGCTATCACGCGACGACCACCCGGGACATCGCCTCGGCGGCGGGGATGAGCCCCGCGGCGCTGTACGTGCACTTCCCATCCAAGGCCGCGCTGCTGTTCGCGATCTCGAAGTACGGCCACGAGCAGACGCTGTCGCTGGTCGAGAGCGTCGTAGCGCGGGAAACCGACCCGGTCGAGCGGATCCGGCTGCTGGTCGAGGACTTCGTGGCCTGGCACGCGCGCAGGCACACCGTCGCCCGGGTGGTGCAGTACGAACTGCACGCACTGCCGGACGAGGAGTTCGAGATCGTCGCGAAGCTGCGCCGCCGCATCGAGCAGGTCGTGCGCGAGGTCATCACCGAAGGCGCGCGGGCGGGCGTGTTCACCGTCGGCGATCCGCACACCGCCGCCAGGGCCGTGCTCTCGCTCGGCGTCGACGTCTCACGCTGGTACAGCGAACGAGCCCGCCAGACCCCCAAGAAGCTGGGCCAGGAGTACAGCGAGCTGGTGCTGCGCATGCTCGGCACGAAACTCTCCTGACCAGTACTGATCGACCTTCGTCGGCGATACCGCCACCAGGGTGACATACCAACTGGTCGGTATCTAGAATTACCCGTTGAGACGTTGACCACATACTAAGCGGTTGTTAACTTGCCCGGACTGCATCGCCGCAGCAGCGCCGAGCGAAGGGCAATCCAGATGGCCGACAGCGCACAGAACGCCCCTGAAACCGCCCCCGAACCGACGATCACCGTGTCCCAGCGCCGGAGGGCCGCCACCGCCGCGGCCCTCGCTTCGTCCGTCGAGTGGTACGACTACTGTTTCAGCAAGGCTGTGACCAGGGGATTTACCCGCCTCCGCCTATCCTGACCTGCTCAAACACGCTCACGGGTGCTCAATGAGGCTCACCCTGGTTCGACCTGCGACGGCCTGGCGACGGCCTGGCGACGGCCTGGGCGCCATCGCCTCGCGGGATCAACAAGCCGTCCAACGTTGCAGGTGACGCAACCGAATCCTGACCTACAGGTACGACCTCACCGCCGGCCGCATCCGTTCGGGTTGCGACAGACAGTGTTCACGAGGCTGCGCGAGCAGAGCTGTTGCGGTTCAGAGTTCCTGATTCCCGACGGGCACAGCTTGAGCTCGATCCGGTCCAGCGCTCAGGCAGCGTCAAGTCGACGGTGGCGTCCACAATTTTTGAGAGAGCAGTTCGGTGGATTCGATCGGTACCAGTCCGTCGTCGAGTCCACGCAACCGCGCGTACAGCCCGCGCATTTCACCACGATCTGCGATCAGGTTCTGACGAACCGCCGTCTCCAGAACCGTGGTGGTATTCATCAAGATGAGCGAGCCCACCACGTCGCCGCGATCGCGCATGCGCTGGAGACGGACTCGCTCGAACTCGGCCGTCTTTGCACCGTTGCCGTCGTCGATGAGGACGCGAACATCGTCGCCGGATTCAGCCGCCACAACTGCGTGCGCGACCACCATCAGCTCACCCAGGTCTTTAGGCTGCCGAAGGCGCTGACTCATCGGCAGCGTCGTGATCCGCTGGACTACCTGTTCCAACTGCGGCGTCGGATTATCGGGCAGAACTTCGATCAACTTCTGCGGGAGCTTCCTCCACACGGTCGCAGCCGGGGCAAAACGCTGGTCACGCGACGCCTTACTCAATACTTCGTCCTGGACGCTCTCCGGCGCAGCGAGCGGACCAACCACTTCAAACAGCAGCCGTTCACGACGAACGGAGAAGAAGTTCAGGCTCGGGCCAGCATCGATGATCGGCCGATGGCTCATTCAGCCCCACGATCGTCGGACTCTTGCGACTCATCCAGCGCACCGAGGATGGCGTCCAGTTCGGCATGGTCAACGTCCACGACGGGCAGATCAGCCGGATTGGCCCACGTCACAGGTCGATCTGCAGAAACGACACCAGCAGCCTGCAAATCCTCCTCGACTTCGGCCAGCGGAGCACCTCGCAATGTGGCGATCGTCTGCGCCGACACCACGGACTCGGCGTAGCCCCTGATTGCGCGAGCAAGTAGCCGCTGCGGCGCCCGTCGATGATCGGCTTCCACTTGCAAAGCCCGGTACTGATCGCTCCACCCGAACCGAGTAGCCAGCTCAGGCGTGGTCACACGGATCCACTCCCGCTTGGTCCCAGCATCGATGTGCCCGCCCTCGCACATCTGGATGGCCGCCAACGCCGGTGAGACGAGGAAGCGCTGCACCACTGCCGACAATGTCGCCTGTGAGATCGGGCCGTGTTCGGCTAGGAAGTCAGCCAAACCTGCAAGTGGGACCAGTAGATGTCGAGCGAACACATCGGCCCGCCGCTCCACGTCATCTCGAACTCCCCATTTGACGTCTCGGGGTTCCACCCAGTCACCGAAGATCACATGGCCCAGCTCATGCCCGAGATTGCTGCGCTGGCGCATCGGACGGAGACTGCGCGCGACGCCGATGAACACGGCACTGCGCTGCGGGTCACGCATCGTCAGGCCGTGTTCGTCGGGTCCCGCATCCAACACTGCGACATCGAAGCCTGTCGTCTGCTCTATTAGCGCTACCAGGTCTCCCAACGGCTGGATGCCCAGGCGATGGGTGGCACGGAACTCCTCGGCCGCGGCGCGACCTTCAGCTTCAGCATCCATCTCGTGTCAGCCAGTCACACGGTCGCCGGAACAGCCTGGTCATCCAGGTAGGCGTCCAACTCCAGGAAGTGCAGCAGCGTCGTACGCATCTCCTGCATGTCCGATTCGTTCGTCGATCGTGGCGCGCACTGCACCCGGTCAGCCAATGTCCCCGTGCCAGTCAGCTCAGCGATGGTATGGCCAGTGGCCTGCGCGATCGCCGCGATCTCCGGCAGCTTCGCGTCCCTCTCGCCGGCGACAATCCGCGACAACGTCGACTGCGAGATACACGTCGACGCTGCGAGAGCACGCTGGGAGAGATTCGCTTGCTTGAGGGCCCGTTCGATCAGTGCCCCAACGTTGGCCATCGCAGCCCCCTCCGATGCGTGAATCATGACTAAGATCTACGATTCAGTGTAGAGGTCAACGTACCTCAATGCCACCCAAAAACCAGCGGATGGCAACACGGTCCTGTCACGCTCCACGACCGCACTTGCCTCTGTGACCAGCGGTTTACCTCCGACCGCTGTTACCGTCGTAGCACAGCACAGCAATGGTGAGCCCCGTCGCATGCCGCGCCCCCACCTGGACAGCATCGCAGATGCCTCGCCCCGGCGCGGTCATTCTTCCTGTGCATCCGCTTCGGGTGCGACCGCAGGCTGCAATGACAGCCAGCCGGGCATTTGTGTTGCTTCGCGACCCGAATGACGCGCTTGCCGGAGGCAGTTCGAGTACGTGCCCTACTGCACTGTCAAGGCCTCATCGGCGGCCTCAATAACGGTCCACAGCACGCTCGTCGTGCGCCGGTAGTACACCCGGCGTTCCCCGGTTCGCCGGGACTCGATGAGCATGCCCAGGGCAACCAGCCGCCTGAGCTCATCCCCCACCACACTCTGCGCAATGACGTCGGCGGGCGGCTGGGATTGGAAGAACGACTGAGTCGGTTGCCTCCGGATCCACAAGGCGAGCCGGAGACGGCACGCGCGTCCGAAGAGCACCCGTCCCACCTCATCGGTATCCATCCGAGCTCCCCACCAGTACTATCAACTATCAAGGTAGTAGATAGTACCTCGTTTGGTCACCTGGGTTCGCTTCGCCGATCGGGCCGTGATGGGGTACACCAGCCGGAGGAGTCGACGTGGAGGAGAGGCGTACCGCCATGCACAACGCCGTGATCGAGCCCGACGCACCAGGTTGGGTCGACAAAGGCGTCCAGTCGGTACTGCTGACAGGCCGCGACTTACCCGTACGCCTCTACTACAGGGTGGATGACGCCGAGGACTCGCGGCGCCATGCCGCCGGGATCCGAAGCATCACGGATCTGGCGATTCTGGACGCGCTGCTCACCCTGCCGGAGGGCTTGGACGTTCCGATGACCTCGCTCGCCGGCCGCGAGCAACGCATCCTCAGCAGGCTGCCGCCAGTCGGTGTTCTGACACAGCACGAGGGCCGGATCACCCGGATAGCTCGAGCACCCTTGCAGGTCGTTCGAGCCGAGGTCGCCGTGAGCCGAAGCTGGCTGGCAGCTTTTCGCAGAGTCCGCGAATTCAGTCAGTACGCCGAACGCGTGCTGTTGTCCGCGTCGCCTCTCGACGCGGACGCCTTGCTGGAGGCGTCCTATTCAGGCGTCGGCGTGGCCGTCGGCTCGGATTCCGGCTGGGACTGGCAGCTTGAGCCTGCCAAATTCGTTGTCCAGGAACATTCAGCGGCACGCTGGTCCTTTGCCGAGTCCATCTATGAGCTGCACCTGAGCAGGTCACAGCCGCGGCCAGCGACAGGCAAGAGCGCTACGCCGGCAGTGCTGCCCACCGACGGAGCCCCTCAGGTGCCGTGAACGCACGATCGTTGTCGACCTGACGATTGAAGACAGCGTGGTGATCGACCGCGGCCTGGCAGGCTGTCTTCCAAGCAAGGGCGCGGGCGTCGCGTGCGGGCACCTCGGCGAGGAGCACGTTCATCAGGCCGCCCCACACCGCAACGTTGTGAGACTGGGCTTCCACTTTGTCTATCTCGGCGTCGATGAGGCGCACGAGTCGACGTCCCTTGCACACTGCGCAGAAGCAGGACGGCCCCGGACGGTTCGCGAACTTCTTCGCCAGGTTCGGCGTCTGCATGAAACTCAGAAGTTCCGGAATCAGGACGCTGGGCGGCTGCTTCCCCGGCGGCCCCGAGGTCTGCGCTACTTCATCAGGCGGGATGAGGTGGCGTCGTGACGAGGTCAGGCCGATCGATCCAGCGAACGCACCGTGGCAAAGCCCGTCGATCGCGGACAGGTCAGTGTGACCGCGCATGACATGCGGCACCTCGCGCTCGACACGGCGCAGGTTCTCCACCGCGGCCTTGAACTTGTTCAACGGGTCGTACTGGCCGCCGAACATCAGCGCGATCGGCATGTTCGCCAACTTCAAAATCTCGATGAACTGGTCGACGAACGCCGGCTTGAGCCAGGCGAGAGCCACGGCGACTACCAGCACGGTGTCGTCGCGGTCGAGCTCCGCTGCACCGCGCACGAGCGCGAGCAGCGCGGGCTTGTCACCCACCCTGACGTAACGCGAAGGAGTCGTGGCGACTGACGCGCCCCGGTCCAGCTGATCCTGCACCACCGAGTTCAGCGAGGCACCCAGCGTGTCCGGTAACTTGAAAGGCTCTCGCGCAGTGGCGAACTCGCGCCGGTAGTGCTCGGAATCAGACACCAGGATCAGGTCGTCGAAACCGTCTTCACGATAGGTCGCGATCTTCCTGTCCGCATCGCTCCCGCACACCCAGACGCCGCCCCAGTCCGCGTTGACGGCGGGGAGGACCTCCCGGAGTTGACGTGTTCCGGCGGCAGTGAGAAGCCGGTCCGTCAACACACCCACACGTCCTGGCGGGCGAAGAGCCTCGCGACTACGGACCGCCGCAGCCACCTCGCCTGGTGCGAAATCGCCCATTTCGTTGTCAGTCACGCTCTACCCCCTCGTGGTGGCAGTCGTCTCGGACGAGCTGGTCCTCCAGCCCGGCAGATTGGAACACCTCGTGAAACTCCGCCGCCGTAAGTAGCGTGCGAGCTGCAAGGTCGTCCACGCCAGCCCCCTGTTGAGTGATCCACGCACGAAACGCTCGAGACGGAAGACCGGGCTTTTCTGGTTTCAACGGTCCAGGCTCATCAGTGCGGTACCCCAAGCTCGACAGTTCGACATTCAAGCTCCGGTAGCGCCAATCAGAGATCACGGCCAGATCGTGGGCTCGGCGAACCAACGCGGCCATCGACACCTTCCACCGCTGCTTGAGCTGCCCCAACTGCTCGATGTTCAGTCCCGAACTCATTTCATCGAGGATCTGCGAGGCCGGCATGAGAAACTCGGCAGCGAACTCGTCAGCCTGCTGTTCCTGCTCGGGAACGGGGTGAGGGTGGCAGATCATGTGCCCCAACTCGTGCGCCAGCGTGAAGCGCTGACGATCGGTCGGAGTGGCGGCGTTGAGCAAGAAGACGGGCGCCTCTCCCTCCGGCCACTGACTCACCGCATCCCACGCACGCGACGGTGTTTCCCGAGGCACCACCACACCGCCCGCGGCTTCGAGCAACGCGACCACGGACTCAACTGGCCCATCCGGGACACCCCAACGGCGGCGCACCTCGGCCGCAGCGTCTCGCGCGGTATCCACTGCCGATAGGGGAAATCTGAAGTACGCGTTTGCGGGCTGGACCCCAGTACTGACGAGAAGTCGCCGCATCTGGATCCGCGCCAGATTCAGGTAGGCATGGACCCGGCGGACAGCGGGAGCCGACAACGACTGGCGTTTGCGATGGTGGATGCACGCTGTACCGAACCCGTAGACGTCCCCAGGCAGCACCAGCAGCTCTTCCGGATACCCCAGCACGTCCGCGAATAGAGCCAGCCGCTCCCCAGTGACCGCAACCGCTCCAGATTCAGCCTTGGATACGTAACCCTGAGTAACTGGCGGAGAGCCGTCGGTCCGCACCGTCATGAGTCCCGCCAGCTTCGACTGTGTGAGCTCGCGAGAATCGCGAGCCAACACCAACATCGACGGGTTCAAGAGCTGATCCATGCGGCCTCCGTTCAACCCGCAGGATACACCACATCAAAACTCTCAAATTATTCCAAGGCGCACCGCGTCGGATCGGAACACACGGCAGACAGCTGAGCGCCAGCGGCACACACACGTAGCAGCCGCCCGCTCAGCCCGCACAGCTTGACCAGCGCCCGCGAGCGACCTGCACCCATTCATAGAGTTTGCTGAAAACACTCGACGGAGATCGGCCGCTGGCACTGCTCGCGGTGACGAAGGTCTTCCTGTTGAGCCCGCTCCAGAAGTTCGACGTCAAGCCCTCCCGAGCTCTTGATGGTCCGGTGAACTAGACGGCACTCCCTGTTACCCCTCCCCCCGACGACACTCGGTTCACCAGACTTGACGCCTTGTCCAGCAACCGTGCCGCGACTGGACGAACAGCAAGTTCATGCAACAGGACTAGATGGACTCCCGCGCCCGACAGGAGGGAGCGGATCAGTTTTCGGCCGTGCGCGGGATGAGTCCCAGCTGGTCGCTGCCCACGGCACCGATCTGGGCGCTACGAATCGATCTTCCGCTCAGGCTGACGAAATCATCGTCAAGGTGGAGGAGCTGTTCACCTTCATCACTACCTGCTGTCGGCGATTCCGGACCGGGGCACCATGGATTGAATCGGTCGCGATGTTGCGTCACCAGGGTCGGTCAAGTAACCGTCCCATCGCGGGAGGGGTTGTGGCGGCTGCGGAAACGGCCGGAGACTCGAAGCCATGAAAGTACCGATCCGCCGACCCTCATTGCGCAGTGGTCGCTGCGGTCGCGAGCCCGGAAGCCGACAGCACCACCGGAGGAAAGCAGGCGGCCGACAGCTAACCTTCATGGGCGCCATCGCACGGCGCAGCGACAAGCTGTACCGCTGCGGCGTGCTCCTGATCCACGAGCGGTGGGCGCTGACCGCGCAGTACTGCCCCACAAGCGAATCACTAGGCGAGCCGCCACTGCCGACCAGGCCGCCGACGACGATCTCCTAACCGCCCCGCGCGGCCACCGCGCGCACCAGCCTACGGAACTGACCCAATTCCAGCACCGTGAACAGGGCAGATCGCGCGACACTCACCAGCGAGCACGGGCCATCTGTTGGAACTGTGCGGCGTAATCGTTCGCCGCAGTCTTAGCCCTATCGAGATCACCGCCAAACAGTCCAGCCTTCAGCGGAGGCCACGAGGCCCCTCTGGACTCGATTTCGGTGGAGACGGCGTCGACAGGTCCCGGCCCATACTTTCCGCGCCACGTCGAACGACCGAACCATCGGGATCGCCCAGCCCATGTTCGCTGCGGGTTAGCAGCAGCACGAACGTTGTCGATGTCCTGGGAAATGATTCCGAGTATCACTTCGGCGTGATCAAAGCCTTCATCATATGCCGTGTCGTCCACAAATTGGTCAGAGAAATAAGGGCGAAGAATCGTGTGCAACCACTCTGCGACAGGCGTATGGTACGTACCCTTCTGTTTCTGCATGAAAACACTGAGAGCCGTTCGTGGATCCTCGCCGAATTGAGCTAGCCGAGCAATGACGTTTGGCAGCAACTGGCTGTGATCATCGAAGGGCCTCCAAGGGGCCTCCGCCTGCACCAGGGGCTCGCGACCTTCTCCGTACCGCTGCGGCACGGAGACATCTACAAGCAGTGTTTTCAGGTTGTCCCACCGCCCCTGCCCGGTGGCCGCGAGGGCGACAGTGAATGTGGCGATCAGCGCGGGCACGTGCCTCAGATTAAGCAAGGCAGTGAGGCCGCCTTGCGGCTTTGCGGCCTCGCCAGCTACGGCACGCAACCCAGACGCCCATGGATTCAAGGTCTCTTCGTCGCCCCAGCGGGCGGCAACCTGGAGCGAGGCGACGAAAGGCTGTGCCAGCTGCCAGTACGATGTGGCTATCTCGGCGCAGCGCACCAACTTGTCCTCATTACTACCGCTCGCAAGCTGACTCGGGAACTGTTCTTCATTCCTCATGGCTGCCAGGAGGCGTTGCGTCTCCTGTGAGATGAGATCGTCCAACTCGATACGTTTCCGTAGATCAGGAATCATTTCCTTGGTCAAGCGGCGCATTGTAGCCGGGCGATTGACAGCGTCCGCCTCGGCGAGTGACGCCTGCACCGTCGCCGAGTCTGGGCCGGTAGCGCCCATGATCTTGCTGATGGCGCTCGTCAAAGCGATTATGTTGACCAGGTACTGATCGCCGAAGAGATCGATATAGTTGAGATCCCTCAAAGTACGACCGGCACCGAGATTCCACTCCGGGATGTCACCGTCGTCGAAGCGGACCGGGATCAACCATGTCGTTCCGGGCGGGTATAGGCGAAACTCTTCAGCCGCCAGGGTGAGTTCCTCGTTCATGTACGACTTCGACTTGGCCCGAGACTGCTCGGAGAAGCAGGCTAAGAAGACCAGTGATCCAGCTCGTATGGCCTCGCGTACTCTTTCTTGCCACTGTTCTCCAGGGGCCAGCGACGTCCGATCGCGCCAGTACGGAATCTGCGCCGCCTCGAGCGCCTGGCACAGCTTGTCGACCTGCTCCGCGTCCTCGCGTACATAGGAAACGAAGACATGCTTGGCCTCGCCGGTCGTCATGTGATTGAGCATACTTTGGGGTTCCGGCGGACCTGCACCGACTGCGGCTTGTCAGTCCTACCAGTACAACACCACTGCGACTCAGGTAAGTCACCGTCCCAAGAGCTCACCTGCTCTCCATCGCACCCACGACCCGTCCTCCGGGGGACGCGCCTCCCTGCACGTCGCCATAGTCAGCTGGACCTGGCACTGCCGTACCGGGTCAGGACGGGCGCCAGTCGCAGCGCAACGCAAGTATCGGTGACCCCGACCAACACCCTGCCCCCTCACGCCGGTGCGTCGTAGGACGCGCCCCTGCAGAAATCCCGGAATATCACACCCACGACGAATCTGATCACACCTAGTGACAGAGTTATGCGCGACATGACTCAGGAGGAGACCAGGGTGCACCGTTCAGACCATGAAACGTCGGAATTGGCCAATATCATACGGAAAGCCAACCTTCTCAGTGAGGATTGCACGAACTGTGCCTCGCGGGTGGTCTCACCTCGGCCTGAGTCTGTTGCAGGCTGGGTGTGCGCGGATTGCGGTCAACCTTTGACACTCTCGACTGAAAGGGCCGACGCTGAGACTGCGGTTCTGGCGCTGTTTGGGAAAGAGGATCTCGGCAGCGACAACCCTGTGGACGCACTGTTCCGGCGAGGTGTGACCGTGCGGTTCCTCCATTCATTCACGTCGCGATTCGCGTGCTGGGACTGGCCGACCTGGCGGGTTGTCCATGACCTGGTACGGCCTGCGACCGCTTCGACCCGGAGCCGGTACTTTGATGTCGTCGAGGGAAGCCATCCTGAGGAGTGCGGGCCGCCGGAGGTTTTCGTCTCTCACACGTGGGCCGCCCGGTGGGGCACGGTGGTGGGTGCGGCTTCCTACGGTTCGCAGGACGGGAACCGGCGAGTGTGGCTGGACGTCTTCGCCGTCCGCCAGTGGCCGCACGGGGCTGCCGACTTGAACTTTCGCGCAGTAGTCGAGAGATGTCGGGCTGTGCTCCTAGCGATCGATCACGAAGTCGTCGAGGAGTCTAATCTCAACGACCTCAAAGAGCTGACCACCCGGCACGATGTCACCATTCACTCGGTCATGGCTGAATCCGTCCGGTATAAGCTGCCGCTCGCCCGTTCCTGGTGCCTAGCCGAGATCGTGGCCGCCCATACCCACGGGCGCCCGGTCGTCGCCCTGGTCGGGCAGTCGATCACGGACCGTTCCGACGCCACCAGGCGGTATCTCAAATCGCCGCGCCGCAACAACGAGGGGACGTGGCATCCGGAGCGGCAGTTCGCCATAACGAATTTCGGGCTTGTGGAGTTACTTTCCGAACTCATTAATGTGGAGCAAGCGGAGACAACCCTGGCAGAGGACAAGCGCCGGATCGATACCGACATCGAGACATCCATCGGCTACGACAGGTTCAACGCCTCCGTCCGCGCGATGCTGATCGGCGCAAGTCTCGATGTGCCGGAGGCCGAAGTCGTGCTTCCGCTTCTGTGCGACGATGACGACCAACAGCTGCGCCAGCGCGCCTCACAAGTGGCAGGCATCGACCATGCACGCCTGCTGGGCACTCTCATCGGCCTCGGCGCAGCCTCGGCGGTGTCGACCTTGGTCGATGAATACGGATACGACCTCGAGGACCAGCGCATGCCGGCGCTCTGGGTAGCAAGTAGCCGAGGGCAGCTCCCCATCGTCCGGATCCTCGTGGACGGCTACCGCGTATCGGTGGAAGGGCGAGCCGGCAACCAAATGACGCCGCTCGCCGCGGCGGCCGCCGCGGGCAACCTCGACGTCGTCGAGTTCCTCCTGACGAAAGGGGCACTGATCGACACGCGAGCACGTCTCAAGCGCACACCGCTGATCAATGCCGCGATATGGGGGCACACACGAATTGTGTCCGTCCTCGGCCAGGCCGGCGCCGACCCTGACCTTCTCGACGACGAGGGCTATTCGGCTCTGGCTCATGCCGTGTTCGGCAGACACATATCGGCAGTGCGCGCACTTATTCTGGACTGTGGAGCGAACGTAAATCTGACGGCGGGCCCGGCAGGCTTTTCAGCGTTGCACTGGGCGGTACGGCACGGCCTCGCCGACGTCGCCAATGTCCTCATCACCGGCGGCGCGGATGTCGATGTCCGCGCTGAGGACGGAACCGCGCCGTTAATCACAGCGGTGTTGAACGGTTACACGGCTGCGGCCGTGCTGTTGATACGCAATGGCGCGCAGGTCGAGGCAACCAACGAATCCGGATTCGGGATACTAGCAGCGGCGGTCAACTATGGGGACCCGTCGCAGTGCGACGTCCTGGCCGAGGCGATCCCCGCAGTCAAGTACGGCGTCTTGAAGAACCAGAGGTTTCGGGGAAAGTACAGTGCCGTCGACATGGCCATCCTCGCCTCGGACCCGGCGATGGTGACGGCGCTTGTCGAAGCATTCGCCTGGGACCTGTCAGCGTGGCCGAGCGGAGGACTGCCTCCGGTCTTCCTCGCTGTCATGGCCGCGGCGGGCGAGACCGCGGAAAGCCTGGCCACGCTGTCAGAGGTCCTCGCCTGTGGTGCCGACCCGACCGCACGTGATGGCGCCGGCGCCTCAGTCCTCTATGTCTGCCCTTCCTCTCGTGTGCTGGCCTTTCTCACCGATGAACCGGTCACGCAGGCCAGCTTGGCCGCCATCGTGAACGACCGGATAGCCGACGGAAGATCCGCGCTCCATGTCGCAGCCTCGAAGAACCTCGCCGAAATCGTCCACGCGCTCATCGACGATCTCGGCGCGGATCCCAATTTACCCGGACCGTCAGGCGCCACTCCGCTGACCTTGGCTGTCCGACATGACGCCACCGCCGCAGTGTCGACGCTGGTCGAACTTGGCGCCGATCCGCGTATCCCAGCGCCCGACGGGACGACTCTCCTGCAGGTGGCCGAAAAATACGCCGGAGAGGAAATGATCCTCCTGGTCAACCGGCTGTCGGAACACTGACTCCGCATCAGATGAACATTGCCCCTTGCTCACAGCCGGCGACCCACCGGAAAAGCTGGTTCCTGGGCACCGTGACGTCAAACTGAACCGAACCCATTCGACGTCGATCGACGCGGTTCTGCGAAGTTTCGTCCAAGCCGCAGCACGCAGACCGAATGAGATGGACTCCTTGGCAGGGGCGCAGTCCCCGTCGCCGAGTTCGTCGTCGGCGTTGTGGAACGTCACCCAGGCTTCACGGCGAGGCTTTGGCAGGCCGACTTCATCGGCGGCAGGGCTCGAGCAAGAGTTCTCGCTCCTTCGCGAGCATTCGCGCGAGTGCCGCGGCGCTCAGATGCATGGTTCGGGTGGCGTCGTCCGCTTCGCGGTGATCACCAGGGCCTGCAGGTAGCATTCCGATGTAGCCAAGTAGACGCAGGCCCGGCGGACGCCCTAGCGGTTCGCCCTGATCACGTGCTGGTTCGGAAACAGCGCTTCGGAGGGACCAACGACCAGCGGCGACCAGCCGGTGGCGCGGCCGGGCCACCGGCTATCTACAGTACTCGTGTGGCCTTCCCCTTTTCCCGTTATTTCGGCGCGCAGTCCATCCTGGTCGAGGACGTCCGGTCGAAGCTGTGGACCGAGAATGTCAACGAAAGTTCCTTCGCCGGCGAGAGCGCCGCTTACCAGGTGGCAGTTCTCGAGCAATACAAGATCTACGTCGAGATGGCGGACCGGATCAGCGCGCGCCGCGCGCTGGCCAACGCCTTCTTCTTGAGCCTCAACACCGCGACACTGACCGCGGGCGCCGCGCTGTGGCGGTCGTCCGTGCTGAACACCTGGATGCTTGTCCTACCGCTCGGGCTACTGCTGACACAGACTGCTGCCTGGTTCTGGCTGGTGAGATCGTACCGGCAACTCAACACCGCCAAGTACATCGTGATCGGCATGTTGGAGGAGAAACTGCCCGCCTCCCCGTACTGGCGAGCAGAGTGGAAGGCGCTCGGAGAAGGCAAGGACAAAGCGCGCTACTGGCCGTTGACTCATTTAGAGCAGTGGCTCCCTGTAACTTTGGCCGTACTCTATGTATTCGGATTTGTGATCGCCGTCGTGACCTCTCGCTGAATTCTGACCGCCGCTCTGGCTGGACAGACGTTGGCCACATCGAGTGCCAACGCGGTCGTGTACTTAGCTCAATCCGCGACACCGACCGCTTCCTCTCGGTAAGGTCGGTGGTCGGACAGCGATGTTCGGGCAGATTCTCTCTTCGATGGGCTGGAGTGGGCGTGGGCTACGAGTTCGACGTGTACCTGAGCTACTCCAGGCGGGGGAACGTCCCCGTTTGGCTGTTCAACCATTTGCTCCCAAACCTGAGGGATGCTCTGGCCGATGAGATGCCGTCCGCTCCCGATATTTTCGTCGACCAGAACATGGCTGCGGGAATGGATTGGCCAGCGAGTTTGGAGCGCGCGCTGCTCCGATCACGGCTGATGGTGGCCGTGCTGTCACCCCGGTACTTCGTCTCGGAGTGGTGCCTGGCCGAATGGATGACGATGTCCAGCCGAGAACGCGAGGGCACGGCCACGGAAGTGCTGATCATCCCTGTCGTGTACTCCGGCGATATCAACTTTCCAGACTATGCGCGAAGCAGGCGGTGGTTCGACTTCAAAGCGTGGAACATACCGCACGAACTCTTCAGGAGCACACGCGAATACGGTGATTTTCACCGCGCGGTACGCCAGCTGGCCGCAGACATCGCCGAGCGGGTAAAGACCGTACCTGAGTGGGATGCTACTTGGGAGGCCGCGCGACCGGGCACAGCCTTTCCGAGCAAGCTGCCGAGGTTTTGAGGCCGCGATGTTCGTGACTTTCTACTCATATAAGGGCGGGGTTGGCCGGACGTTCTGTCTCGCCAACGTCGCGGTGCAGCTGTCCGCGTGGGGCTACCGGGTGCTGTGCGTCGACTGGGATCTGTATTCGCCAGGCCTGCACTCCTACTTCGCCCCATGGCTATCCGAGCTGCCCGCACTTGGGCTCTTGGAGACCATCAGCGCCGACACCACGGACCCAATCGAGTGGCAGAAGGCCGTGGCGCAAGTAGAAATTCCAGAAGTTGGCGAGCTCGGAATCCTCCCGGCCGGCCACATGAACCAGGACTATGTGACGCGCCTGCGCACGATCTCCTGGCGCCGCCTCTTCGAGCAGTACGACCTCGGCTGGCGCCTGGAGACGCTCCGTGACGAGATGAACCTCGACTACGACTTCGTACTTGTCGACAGCCACGCCGGCGTCACCGAGATCGGTGACATCTGCACCGCGCAGCTACCGGACGTCCTCATGCTGTGTCTGAATCCGAACCGACAGAACCTCGACGGCGCGCTCGACGTTCTCCGCCACACCATGGCAGTTCGTGACGAATCGCGGTATGACAAGAGCCGATTACTTGTCGTACCGGCGATATCACGTCTCGACGCCCGCGGCGACCAAGCGCCTATGGCCGAATGGCAAAGACGCATCGCGGAGAGATACGCCGATCAGTACCGTGCGTGGATACCGAAGAATGTAGCGCCGCTCGACGTAGTCGACGCCACCACCGTGCCCCATCTGCAGGAGTGGAGCTTCGGTGAGGCGATTGTCGAGTGCGAGCCCCTGACGAATATCGCCGCTTTACTCGCGCACGAACTGGCTGAAGCGGATCTTCTGGTGTCCAACAAGGACGGCTATGTCGCAGCCGCCCGAGAACGCGGCCGTCAGCCGCGGCGCCGGACGCTCTCACATAGCGTCTTCGTCCTAGGTACCTCGGGTACTGCTGATGACCTTCGTCGCAGGCTTGTCACGTTCGGACTGCAGGTCGCACACCCCGAGGCTTTGTCGACCGCCCGACACTTCGTTGTGGTGTTGGATGAGGGCACGCCGACAGAGAGCCTACGAGCCGTGGCCGAGAAGGTGCGAGCCACCCCAGACACTCCGCGTCTGTTGTTCGCGATCACGCGGGAGCAGTCTCATGTCGACGAGCCGTTCAACACCTGGCACACGTTTCTGAATACCGACAAGGACATCGACGGGGGAATCGCTCGGACGATCGCCAGTGCGGTCGCAGACGCGATCAAGGACGGCGAAAACGGGCGGGGGCTAGCCGGACAGATGCTCGCACGGATTGGTGAGGAACTGCTCGGGCTCGGCCGGGTCACTGAAGCCGCTGACTACGCAAACAGCGCCAGCAGACTGGCGAACCGGTGGCTCGTGGAGCTGGCGTCTTTGACCGGCCAGGTCGCCTATCACGCGGACGACCTTGAAGAAGCCGAGCGTCTCTTGCACGAAGTCGTTCTGCGGGCATCCCGGTCGCCACAAGCCCAGCATGCCCATCTAACCCTCGGACGCATCGGCATGAGGCGTGGCGCGGTCAGCGACGCCTGCACGCACTTCGACCAAGTGCTCATCCTCGCCGAGGACCGAACGCTACGCCTCGCGGCACTGCGCGCCAAGGCGGATGCCGCAGACATCACCGGTCGACACCACGACGCTCTGCACTGCCTGACAGAGGCGGCGGCTCTCTCCGCGGGAACAGAGGACGCACCCATCCTCGCGTTGGCGCTCGGCCAGATGCACGCTGACCGAGCTAACCTCGCCGACGCCGAACCATGGCTCCGCGAAGCGGTGGATTCCGCCCAGCTCGGGCGGGACGACCACTTCACGGCACTACGGCGGCTCGGCCACGTCGCAGACCAACGAGGGAATGTCGAGGTGGCCGCAGCGCATCTGGACGCCGCGCTCGCCTATGCGGTCGACCACCTCCTCGACGCACACCAGGTAGTGGACGCGGTGGCTGATCATCTCGACGTACTCCGCAGACTCGGCCGCACCGGTGACATGGAGTTCGCGCTACGACGAGCCCATGCCGCATTGGCCGCCAGAGGCAGAGGTGCGGAAAAGGCACGGTTGCTCAGTGTCGAGGCGGACCTGCGAGTACGCGACAACCAGTTCGAACGCGCGAAGGCCGCGTACACCGAGGCACGCACGCTCTACCAGCTGTGTGAGGACCGCTCCGGCGAGGTGCGCGCGTTGATCGGGCTAGCCCGCGTAGAGAAATCGCACGGCACCGCGGGCGACGGACTGCAGGAGGCGCGACGGCTTGTGGCTGGGCTGCGTGGGCCCGAGGCGGACTGGGCCCGGCAGCAGATCGACGATCTCAGAGGATGGTAAGCCGTGCTCGACATTATGCTGTGTGGGGCATCCGACATCGACCAGGTGCGGCGAGAGTTTGATGACGTGGTCAGGGCGTTTGGGGCACAGCCGTGGCATTACATGTCGGGTCAGATTTCCCACGACAACTCACTCACATCGAGCTGGGTGAACAACTCTCGCGCCACCGTACTCAACGTGGACGTCTGTGTGTTCGTCGTCGTGGAACGGGTCGGCGATATCACTTGGCAGACCGAATTCCGCGAGGCATTGAGTGCTGGTAAGGCCATTCGAATCTTCTGCCGTGAGGACACCTACCGCGAATACCTCACGCTGCGAAGACTCGTGTCGGATCCGAACGCCATCAGTCCCGAGAGGCGAAAGCTCGTCGACATGATCGGCGAGCTCGAGTTTGACCGGCGCCACACGATCGTGCCCTACCAGCCCGGGTTCTTTCGCGACGTGCTGAGAATGCAGCTAGCGATGTTGTTCTCCGACGCCCTGCATGCCATGGAGAAACGCGCTCAGCACTCGGCCGTCGAATCGCTCCTGAACGAGCCGGGCAGGTTGCGCTCCGCAGAGCTAGCCTCTGTCGCCGAGATCGCCACCGACGAGTTCATGAACAAGACAGTACGCAAACGAGCGATCCTGGCCCTAGCTGCGCGGCAGGCCGCCGACGACGACCTGGTACGGCAGCTGACGCTGAGTCCTGAGCAAGGTGTGCAGCGCATCTGCATCGAAAACATCGCTCGGTTGTACCGGACACGACCCGCTGAAGCCGAAATGTTCGACCATCTCGTCTCCGTCGCGAACCAGTCCGGCGACACCGGGCTTGCGAGAAGGCTCATCCCCGCGCTGCTGGGCATCGACTTCCCACTCGCGGTAGGCGCGCTGACCTCGCTTGAGCTAGCCGATGTCGGTGCACGACGCCGCCTGGCGCAGGAACTTGAGACCCGCGAGCAGCAGATAGACGAACGACGGGTTCAACTGGACGTGGTGAGTTTGTTGCGTCGGTGCCTAGACACCCGACAAGAGGGCGACTGGAGGGCAGCTTGCCGCGCATTCGCAGACCGGTTAACCGATCAGTCGCAGTAGATTCTATCAGAATGCGACAGGGCGATATTCGTTGAGTTGATGCCTACGAGCAGGAAGCCAGCAGTCACCACGGCTGACGAAAATCAGCTCACCAACAACGGAATCAGTTGAACCCCTACGCGTAGTCTTTGACCGCAGCCTTGGCACGTACACGTTCGGCGCCGAAAGAGCGGGAAGATCTCTTCAGTGACCCTTCAACGGCCGAGGCGTTTGTGACGCCACCGCCCATCTTGTGAGTACCGAAACGCTTTCACGTCATGCTACCTCCAGATATTTGCAGATGAGTCCTCCAAGTCCGATTGCACCGATCCGGCGTCACGCATCCGGACGGAACCAACCAAGGCTTAAGCGGTTGTTGGTCCAACTAGCGATGGAGCCGATGCTGGATGAAGTGATCGACATACTCGGCCAGCACCTGCTCCAGGTGACGCCGGTCGAACTACGCGTCGCTGGTGAAGGCTGCGAGGAGGAGTAGCCAGGCAACCTTCGGAGTGCGAGCACTAGACCGCCGCCCGTCGCGTGATCGACGCGGTTCGCCAGACGGCACCGGAGTGGCCAACCTGCGTGGTCGAGCTGTCCCGGTACCGACGTTCCACCCGGGGTGCCGCTGATGGACAACCCAGTGGCACCTCACACAGTCCGTTTCCACGGCTCTGACGACGGCCTCCCTTAGGCTATGGAAATGACATTCGGCGATTCACTCGAATCGGCAGGTAAGGGGCCTCGTTCTGTCCCGAAGCCGAAACGGCTTGCGCACCTCCGCGTCGATCCTCGCGGCTACCCGATCATTGCCGCGATCGGCCAGGCACCCGAGGACATCGACTTCGGCGCGCTGTCGGAGCCCCGAAAGCTTGCACTAGCCACCTTCGACCTCTGTGCAGTGTGCGCGCTCCCGTTCGGCGAGGAGCTGCGATGGCAGGTTTCGTTCGCCGAAGCAGCGGCGACGGCGAAGACGCTCGTCTCAAACGAGGCGCCAGTCCACGAAGTCTGCGCCCTGTACGCGGCCCAGGTCTGCCCGTTCGTCTCATCGCCGTATGCCCGGCACGGCGACGAAATCCGCAAAGGCTTGAAGCGTCCTGAGGTCACTTTCTTGACCGGGTTCCGCCGGACAGCACGGGTCTTCGGCAGACGCTCAGGGCTTCAGACATCCGAATCCGTCCTGCATTTCGAGACCACTGACGTCGAACAACGGCTGAAGTTGTCGAGCTCGGCCGAAGCGATCGAGGCATATCAGCGAGTGCTCCAGACTGAACCTGAGGTCACGACCGACGACGCCGAGCGAGAGCTCGCAGCGCGCCTCACCGGGCTAACGATCAAAGAAGGTGAGGATTCCGGCAGTGTGATGGCGGGCGCCGCATGGTTCGCCGGCGGTGCGTTCTGTCCGGGTGTCGGCAACGTGCAGGGTATGCGCCGCTTCACCGACGACCCGATGTATACAGCTCTCGCACGACGAGTACTGCTCGAACCCGGATTCGCAAACCAGTTCGAGGAGACCGAGGACCTCTACACTCGCGCTGCGCTCAAGTGGCTCAACAGCCGAGACTACCTGCCCGAGATCCTGGCCAGCTGGCGCAACACCGCGCTGAACCGGATGCGGCACAACCGGCCGCCACCTGGCAACAGCGGCGGCGGAACCGACCCTAAGAAGTCCAAGCGCAAGCTTCAAGGCGCGGCTCGGCGGAAGAACCGCCGGTGACATCGAACCGGCTGGCCGATGCGGACGGGGCGGACTCATGCAGATCGATTGAGTTCTCGGTCATCGCTCCCGCTGTTCGGTGTCCCACCGAGCACGAATTCGTGTGCCATTAGCAGGCGGGAGCGTTCAGCCCCGGGCCGACGAGCCGCATCAGGCTCTCCGCCAAGATCGTACGTTGGTGCTCCTCGCGATGACAGCTGTCCATCTCAATGGCTTTCGCCGCGAGAGCGTCATCGATCTTCGACAAGGTTGACCGCTTCGTTGGTTGAGGGGACGGGTCGATCAGCTGAGGCCGCGTATCCGAGCGAGCTTTGAGCACCGCCTGCGCGCACGGGCTCCTCAGCAGACGGCACCGCGGAAGCGAGCACCTGGAGTAGTCCTGGGCCGACTACTGGACCAGCCGATCAGCGACAACGGCCCGACCGCGTCGAACAATACCTTGCCCACCTCGCCGACAATGGGCGGCCCGGCTACGTTCAACGCCAACGTAACCGCACTCGCACCGACCAACAGCCTCCGCACCGACCGGACAACCTCCGGAGCGGCCCTGTGCCGACAGACGCCGGAGCGCGACGACCGTCAGTTCAACCGCAGGCGCGGGTCAAGGGTGCAACCTACACCGGGACACCGAGCCGAAGAGCGAGAGCGAACACCTTCCCGGCACCGAAGGGGAACGTAGGCCCGACCACGACTCGCACCATCGTGCTCACTGCCGGCACCACCGGATCACGCCGGTTCCCGCACTCGCCACGCCGACCACCCACGAGGTCATGGAGCAGTGCCGAACCAGGTAATGGACCGGCGACCCCACCGAGCGATGGTCACCATGACCAGTCCGTCAGACCAGTCAACCCGCCAAGCCGTCTCGTCGCCGGGTTTGCTTCGTCGGGTATCGCAGCGACTACAGGGATTTCAGCCTTCTTGCGCAATGATGACGAAGACCCGCCAATGTGCCTCAACACCGGAGCTCGACAGGCGCCAGTCCAGAATTACGGACCTCGTCTGAGTCAACACCACGACACTCGACGCGTTTGCACTTGCACCCGCAACTCGCGCACGAGACGTCACTCAGGACGCGCACCCTGCAGTCCGCAGGAGAACAAACAAGCTGCACTCAGCTCATTACGGCAGCGTGGCCACACCACTGGAAGATCGTCACAATCTGTGACATTGAAAGCTGCCTGGGCAGCACTCCCGAGCGGATTCAGAACGTCTGGACACAGCGGCTACTGTCCACTACCCGACGAGCGCACGGCGCGAAACAGTAAATTTCTCTCCAGAAGCGCCGATCACGGCCTGGACGGCCTGGAGACGGCCTGAGGCATGCCCAGAACCCTAAAACCCCTGGTCACAGCCTTTTCGTATAAAGGTACGACTATTTCGTCTTCGGGATCGCCGCCGCCCTGGTCTTCGGGAAGACCTTCTTCCCCACCACCAACCCGGCGGCCGGCGTCCTCGCCTCGTTCGCGACGTTCGCGGTCGGCTTCCTCGCCCGGCCGCTGGGCGGGATCATCGCGGGCAGCCTTGGCGACAAGCGCGGCCGGAAACCCGTACTGGTGCTGGCGATCGCGTTGATGGGCGCGGCGACCACGCTGATCGGCCTGCTGCCGACCTACGACACCATCGGCATCGCCGCGCCGATCCTCCTGGTGGTGCTGCGGCTCGTGCAGGGGGTGGCCGTCGGCGCCCAGTGGGGTGGCGCGATGCTGCTCGCCACCGAGTACGCGCCGCCCGGCAAACGCGGTCTCTACGGCAGTCTCGTCCAGCTCGGCGTCCCGATCGGGGTGGTGCTGGCGAATACGGTGTTCCTGATCGCCGCGCAGGTCGCGCCGCCGTCGGACTTCCTCACCTGGGCTTGGCGGATCCCGTTCCTGGTCGGCATCCTGGTGCTCGGGCTGGCCTGGTACATGCACGTCAAGATCGACGAAACGCCGGAATACCGCCGTGCGGAAGCGAAACTCGCCGCCGAGGAACGCGGCCGCGCCAAGTCGCCGCTGCGTGACGTCCTGCGCGACCACAAGGGCACGGTGCTGCTGGCAGGCGGTTCGTTCATGGTCAACACCGCCACCTTCTACATCCTGCTCAACGGTGTCCTCGACTACGCCACCCGCCATCTGGGGATGTCGCGGACCACCGTGCTCGTCGCGACGCTGCTGATCAGCACCCTGCAGCTGGCGATCATCCCGCTTTCGGCGAAACTGTCCGACCGGATCGGCAGGCTGAAGATCTACACCTTCGGCGCGGCGGGGGTCGCGCTCTGGGCGATCCCGATGTTCCTGCTGATCGACACGGCCTCATTGCCGCTGTTCGTGGTCGCCTCGTTCGTCGGGTCGCTGTTCCTCGGCATCATGTACGGCCCGCAGGCGGCGTTGTTCGCCGAACTGTTCACCGCGGAGATGCGCTACACCGGCGCCTCGCTCGGCTACCAGATCAGCGCGGTCGTCGGCGGCGGGCTCGCGCCGTTCATCATGGTGCTGCTGCTCGAATCCACCGGGACCTCGATGTCGGTTTCGCTCTACATCATCGTGCTGGCGCTGATCTCGCTCGGCTCGATCGGCCTGCTGGCCAAACGCGCCAAGCGAGCCGGACAGTCCACTTCGGACTCACACGACCGCGCGCGCGAAACGGTCGGCGACCAGCCTTAGCTTTTCCTTGACCTCGTCGGGCGCCTCTTCCACGACGAAGTCGACGTCCCAATGGGCGAGGTAGTACGGCATCACGGAAAGGTCGTTGGAGCCGACCCGGACCCGGCAGGTGTGCTCGTCGATGGCCTCGATCGCGCCGACGGTCGGTGCCACGTATTCGGCGAGCGCGTCCGCCGGGGCGTTCACCCGCAGCACCATCTGATGCGGATACGGCGACGACGAGATCCCGCGGGAAACGTAGGCCGCGAGGTCCTCGGCGGGCGGTTCCCTCGGCGTGAACCGGAAACTGGTGTCCGGGACGCCGTCGATGCGGTCGACGCGGAAGGTCCGCCAGTCGTCACGGTCGAGGTCGAACGCGACCAGATACCACCGGCGCCCGGTGTGCACCAGGCGGAGGGGCTCGATGCGGCGCTCGCTGACGTCACCGTTGTGGCTGCGGTATCCGAATCGGAGCTGCTGATGGTCGCGGCACGCGGACGCGATCACCGTCAGCGCCGCCGCGTCGATGACCGGGACGACACCGCCGAGCGGGATCATCGCGGTGTTCAGCGCGGTCACCCGGTGGCGGAGCCGGGCGGGCAGCACCTGCTCCAGTTTCGCGAGCGCGCGCACCGACGTCTCCTCGATGCCCGAAACCGTCCCGTTCGCGGCCGTGCGGAGCCCGACGGCGACCGCGACGGCCTCGTCGTCGTCCAGGAGCAGCGGCGGCAGCGCGGCCCCCGCGCCGAGCCGGTAGCCGCCCGCGACACCGGGGGTGGCGTGCACCGGGTAGCCCAGTTCCCGCAGCCGCTCGACGTCGCGCCGGACCGTGCGGACGTCCACCTGCAGGCGGTCGGCCAGATCGGCGCCCGGCCAGTCGCGCCGCGCCTGCAGCAGGGAGAGCAGCCTCAGCAGCCGTGCCGACGTGCCCGTGGTCATCGGTTCGCTCGCTTCATGGGAGAAGTGTGGCAGACATCGAGGACAGTTCCGGTCCGCATTGGGCTCGGGGTTGGTAAAGCAAAGGTGTCGGGGTGGCCGTGTCGCGAAAGCCACTTTCGGGACCTCAGGCGTCGCGAAAGTGGCTTTCGCGACGCATCCCGACCATGGGTTTCAGCGACCGCACCGGCGTAGCGAAGACCCCTCTTCGCTACCACACCCCTGCCCCCGACGTTGCGAAAGCCACTTTCGCAACGCTGAACGTTGCCAAAGTGGCTTTCGCAACCGCCCACCCTTTGCCTTACCCCTGGACACCCACGAGCCGTAAGGTGAACCTCGTGATCGATCCCGCGCATCTGCTCTCCGTCGCCCGTGAAGAGGCCGAACTCGGCAAGGCCGAGGGCGGGGTCCCGATCGGCGCCGCGCTTTTCGACACCGCCGGTGTCCTGCTCGGCCGCGGCCACAACCGCCGGGTCCAGGACGGCGACCCGTCGATGCACGCCGAGACCTCCGCGTTCCGGAACGCGGGCAGGCGGCCGCACTACCGGGACACGATCATGGTCACCACCCTCTCCCCCTGCTGGTACTGCAGCGGGCTGGTGCGCCAGTTCGGCATCGGCCGCGTGATCATCGGCGAGGCGGCGACGTTCGAGGGCGGGCACGGCTGGCTCGAGGAGAACGGCGTCGAGATCACCCTGCTCGACGACCCGGCGTGCACCGCGCTGATGACCGAGTTCATCCGCGATCACCCGGAGTTGTGGTTCGAGGACATCGGCGTCCCGGCCGAAGGTTAGGTTTCGGTCTCGAAGACGACGGTCCGGTTGCGTCCGGCCCCCTTCGCGGCGCGCAGTGCCTGATCCGCCGCGCCGACGAGCCGGTCGAGTGTCTCGCCGGCGGCCGGTTGTGAAGACACCCCGATCGAGACGGTCGCCCCGGCGAACGTCCCACCCAGTGAGACGAACGTCGAGGAGATCCGCAGCCGGATGCGTTCGGCGATCGCGTGCGCGTCGAACCGGCTCGTACCGGGCAGCAGGACGACGAACTCCTCGCCGCCGAACCGGCCGACGAGGTCCGCCGCCCGCACCTCCGCGCGCAAAGTGTCCGCCACGGCACGGAGAACGTCGTCCCCGACCTGTCTGCCGTGCCGGTCGTTGAGGCGGGCGAAGTGGTCGAGATCGAGCATCAGCAGCGAAAGATCGGCGCCACGGCCGCGAAGCAACTCGAACTGGGTGCGGGCACCGTCCAACCAGGACGACGCGGTGAGCAGTCCGGTGCCGGAGTCCGTCCCCGCGTGGCCGCGCAGGGCACGCATCGTCCCCGCTCGGTGAAGTACCACGAGTGCGCCCGCGAGTACCACGGTGACGAACGGCCAGTCCGCCGCCGACCACGCGAGCAGCAAGCCGAACGCGACCATCGCCGCGTCGAAGGCGAATCCCGAAGGCTCCGCCCCGAATTCGGCCGCCGGCGCGGCCAAGGCGGCGTCGACGGACAGGAACACCAGGCCGGTCGCGAAAACCAGCGCGAAACTTTCGAAATCCCTTGCCGCGTCGAGGAATGGCGGCGCACCCAGCAAGACCGGGATGATCGACGCACCGAGCGCCGAAAGCATGGTGGCGGAAGCCGCGAACACCTGGCGATGCGGGATACCGCGCCGGATCCGGCACCAGCGGTATGCCGCCGAGACGACGACGAGTACCGCGGCCAGCGCGGGTGGCAGCAGCAACGCGCCCGCGAAGATCCAGGCCGCGTCCAGTCCGGCACCGAGCCGGGTGTCGGCGCGGGATCGCTCGACGGGACGCGAAAGCTCCGAACTGAGGATCATTCCCGCCAGCAGAGCGGAAAACGGGAGCAAGGACGAAGGTGCGGGCGGCCGTAACACGAAGAGGTACGCGGTGGCGGCGAAAGCGGCGGCGTCGACGAGGAGCAGGTATCCGATCAGGCCACGCCTGGGTATTTCCCACAGGCTCCAGGACCCCAGTATCCGCCGCGGCGCGGCGAGCCGGTCTCTTCGGCCGCGGCTTCCGGTCGCCATCAGGGAGTCCCCCACCATTTCGGCAAACTAGCCGGTAATCGCGGTGGTGTCGATCCGCTTTCCGGGTCAAGACCCCCCTACTAAGGTCGGTCGTTTCCACCGGGAATTCCGGTGAATTCTTGACAGTCCTCATTGGTCCAGTCCACTGTGAGTGAGCACACAGTTACCTCCCGGTTGATCCGCCGCGTCAAGACGGAGGTGCTCCACACCTGCGCGCCCTCGCCGCGCGCGTACCAGTTGGAGGACCGATGAAATCCCTACGACGCTGGGCGACCTTGGCCACCACCGTCGGCGCCGCTCTCGCCACGGCCGCCGGCCTCGCCCCTGCCGCCTCGGCGGCCCCGGACGCGGTGCTCGCCTCGCCCTATCTGTACCAATGGTCGGGACAGACGGACCCGATCGCCGCGATGAACGCCACCGGGGTCAAGGCGTTCACCCTCGCGTTCATCCTCTCCGACGGCGGCTGCAACCCGAAATGGGACGGCAGCCGTTCACTCACCGGCGCCGACGCCACGATGATCGCCAACATCCGCGCGAAGGGCGGCGACGTCATCCCGTCGTTCGGCGGCTGGTCCGGCACGAAACTCGGCCCCAAATGCGGCAACCCCGCGGCACTCGCCGACGCCTACCAGAAGGTCATCGACGCCTACAAACTCAAGGCGATCGACCTCGACGTCGAAAACACCGACGAGTTCGAGAACTACACGGTCCAGGACCGGATCCTGAACGCCGTCAAGATCACGAAGCAGAAGAACCCCGGCCTGCGGGTGGTCATCACCATCCCGACCGAGGTCGGCGGCCCCAACGCGCACGGGAAGCGGCTGATCAACCAGTCGAAGGCGCTCGGCGCGGGCGTCGACGCGTGGTCGGTCATGCCGTTCGACTTCTCCAGCGGCGGTGACATGGCAGGCAAGACCCGCAGTGCCGTGGACGGATTGAAGAACGTCGTGAAATCCACCTTCGGCCTGAGCGACGACGCGGCCTACCGGCGCAGCGGCCTTTCGTCGATGAACGGGAAGACCGACGTGGCGGGTGAAACCGTCAGCGTCGCCGACTTCCGGGCCATCCGCGACTACGCGGCGAGCAAACATCTCGCCCGGTTGTCGTTCTGGGCGGTGAACCGCGACTGCAACAACTGCGCGGGAATCACGCAGGGCAAGTACGACTACACCAAGATCGTGGCGGGTTACACCGGCTGACTTCCGTTCCCCACCGGTGTCAGTCCGTGAAGGCCTCCTTCGCCACTCTCAAGATGGCTAGGTGCGCGGTTCTCGGTGGGGGTGGGGGGGGGGGGGGGGGTGGTGTGGTTTTTTGTTATATAAAAAAAAAAAAGAAAAACAAAAACAACAAACACAACCCCACACCCCCACAAAAACAAACACCAG
>NZ_JBIUAQ010000014.1:107599-129464 GCF_044547565.1 Amycolatopsis sp. NPDC052450
TCACGCCCCCCCCCCCAAAGCACATCTGGTCTTGGGGGGTTGTTCTGGGGGGGTGTGTTTTTTTTTTTTTTTTTTTCAAAATAAAATAACCACTCACGACCCCTTCACAAAACGCCCGAACCAGGCACTGCTACCCGGAAAGAGTCCCCTGTGGACTGTCGAGAAGATGTCCGGCCACTGTGACGAGCCCCCGCCCGTCATCAGAACCCGAATCGTCACTCGCCACCCACCTCACCAGCTGTTATGCGGCTTTGCCTGCCTGCACCCTTCAGCGACCGCAGTCCGGCTTCGTGTTCAACGGCCGCCCACGCGACCACACGAGGTCGACCGGATGCACCGAACCGTCCGGGTCGATGGACAGGATCGGCAACGCCTTGTCGAGCTGGTTCCCGGTCGTCTGATCGAAGGCGACGAATCCGGTGGCGCCGGGCACCGGTGAGTTGCAGTCGATGCTGCGCAACACATCCGCCACCGAGACCGGATCCGCCGACACGTTCTGCACCGCCGCTTCGACCGCCGCGGCGACGGCGTCGTGTTCGATCATCGCGGCGCCGTCCCACAGTTCCGCCTTGGGAAACCCGTGGGTCCCGGTGAATTCGGCGACGAAGTTGTCGTAGTTCTTCTTGTACGCCGGATGTGCCGGATCGGCGGTGAACATATCCCACTGGTCGGGATAGGCGAGTGCCGTGTAGCGAAGGCGGACACTGATGTCCCCGTTCAACGGCAAGGGTTTCCCGGCGAGTGTGCTCGCGTCGTCCCCGGTCATCACGGTCACCGTGTCGAGCCCTTCGCAGGCGCCGTCGCCCGCCAGCGCCGCCACGAGGGCGCCGACATCGAGCCCGCGGCCGGCGAAGTAGATCAGATCGGGCCTCGCGCCGCAGATATCGTTGTGCCACTTGCTGAACAGACCTCGCAGATAGCCCTCACGAGAAATGTCGGTGAGCGGCTTGACGTCGTAGGTCTTCGTGAAGATGACCGGGATCTTCGACGAGTTCTGGAACGCCTCGGCGAGCGTGGTCGCGTAGGTGTCCTCCTTGCTGACTCCCTGGATCATCATCACGCGCCGGAAACCGTGCGCGGCGATGTATCCGGCCGCGGCGCGGGCCTCGTCGGTGTTCGTGGGGCCCACCCGGAAGAAGTTGTCGATCCGCGCTCCCTTCGGATCGGTGTTCATGTTGTCCGCGGTGGGGGTCGCGCCGATGGTGGCGATGCCGTGCCGGGACAGCTCCGCCACCAGCGCCCGGCTGTTCTCCGAACTGTTGCCGACAGCGGTGACCGCCACGATGCGCTGGGCCGCGGCCGCGGCGATGATCTCTTCGGCGGCGACACGCCAGTGGCCGGCGTTGCTCCCGTAGTTGGCCAGCAGGAGCTTGATCCCCGGGGGCCCGTTCTTCGGCCAGGCGGCGGTGATGGCGCCCTGGATCTCCCGCTGGATGAAGGGGAACGGCTGGCTGTCGACCTTCGGATCGGGCGCGAGGTTCTCCAGCACCACGATGGTCTTGAAGTTGTCGCCCGCCTTTTCGTTGCGGCTCTTGATGAGCTTCTCGAGCGGGTCGAGCGGATCGTCGTCCCGCACCGGGCCGGAGTCGAGGTTCAACCCGACGCAGACATACGACGAGCCGACCGACTCCTCGTCCGCGTCCACCGCGCGCAGCCCCGAGCCGCAGGACTCCCAGGGTCTGATCCACGCCAGCACGGCACTCACCAGCAGGGCCACGACCGCGATCAGCAGCACCCGATGGCGGCGCCCCCAGCCCCGTGGCCGCACCGGCGGCCCCGTCACCGCGCGTTCACGGGCCTCGGACATGCGTGTTCTCAGCGAATCGAGCCAGGACATCACAGAGTTCCGTTCAGGTTCAGGGGAATTCACCGCGCCGGGCGGCTTCCTTGGCCGACACGAGCGCGCCGACGTCCGGCTGGTGCGAGGTGGTGGCCAGCGCGGCGAAGGCGTTCGCGATCACCTGATGCTGGCCCTGCCCGCGGACCGCGAAGGGGTTGGCGGTCAGCCAGCCCGCCGCGATGAGCCGGGCGACGTTGTTCCGGATCTCGGACCGGTCGTCCGGGCATCGCGCGTTGTCCAGGTTGACGAGTTCTTCGTACAGCTCCGCGTGATCCCGCCCGGGTGGCAGATCGTCGGGCGCGTTGAGGACCAGTTCGAGCTTCGCGACCCATTCCACGTGCGGGATGCGGTTGAACTCCCGCTCGAAGAAGGTGACCACCTCACCGATGTCGCCCAGCGCGAGGTCGCAGTAGGCCAGGCGCACCGGATCCTGTGCGGTGTCCGGGTCGTCGCGCAGGGCCTTGAACTGATCCGTGTAGGTCGGCCCGTCCCCGTCCCCACGCCGGGCCAGCGCGGACACCAGGTTCGCGGCGATCCACGGATGCAGCGCCGCCTGGTCGTCCGTCGTCCCGGGCGAGTTCCTCGCCGTCACCCACAACGAGGTGCGCAGCTCGGTCAGGATCCGCCCGACGTGCGGCTGGTCGATCCGGCTCTGCGCGGCGTCCGGGATCAGCCAGGGCGCGGTCGCGAACGGCGCCGCGGTCACGAAGTCGTCGAGGTCGACGTCGTCGAGATGCTCGGTCAGGCCGAGTTCGGTCAGCCGACGGTAGCAAGGATCCTGCTCGCCACGGGGGCCGGTGGTGAGTAGGTCGCGGTCGCCTTCGCGCACGTCGCTCGCCCGCAATCGCGTCGCGAGCTGCTCAACCGCCGACGGCAGCCCGCCGGTCGCCCGGTGCGCGAGTGTGACCTTCGGAGTCAGCGCGCCGGAATCGAGGACGCGCGCGATCCGCCCGATCGGCTGGGGCGAGATCCGGACCGGGTAGTACGCCGAATCGAGCGCGCCGTGGGCTGGGTTCGCCCAATCGTCGTAGGAAGCCTCCTCGCAGTCCGCCATCGGCCGGACGGCGGACGGCGCGCCGGAGGCGGGTTTCCACGGCGCCAGCCAGGCGGTGCTCCAATCGTCGTGCCACCGCCCGCTGGTGGCGATCACCAGCAGCGCGTCGTGGGCCTCCCGGTCGTTCGGGTGCTGGACGGCGTGCCGTTCCCGTGCGGTGATCAAATCGGCGAGGAACTCGGTCCCGCCGGCGTGGTCGACGTCGTCGAGTACCACCACCCAGTTGTGCCAGTGCCTGCGCTGCTGCGTGATGTCGCAGGCGCAAGGGCTCTTCTCCTCCGGTCTCGCCATCCGCGGATGGTTCTCCCGGACGTCACCGAGGAACGCCGCCATCAGCCATTCGGTGACGGCCTTGGCGTCGCGGGCGCTGCCGTGCGCGAGCCGGTTGAGTTCGAGCAGCGCGTCGAACGGCGATCTCCCTTCGGCGTTGGGGAAGTCGGCCAGCGACCGCAGCGCCTTGCCGAGCCGCGGCCGGATGTTCCGGACCAGATGCGGGAACGTCTGGCGGAACAGCTCCGCATACGGTGGTTCGACGAGGCCGGTCGCCTTCGCCGCCTCGGTCAGCGTGTCGAGCGCTTTGTCCAGCGCCGGTGTCCAGATGATTCCGTGGAAACTGTTGATCAGCGATTTCAGCTGCGCCAGATCTTCGTCACGATTTCGCCCGGAAAGCTCCGCTTGAACCGCGATCAGCGCGATGGTGAAACGAACGAACTGCGGTTTCGGCCGATTCCGCCATTTACTCGACAGTGCGTAGGCCAGTTTCGTGAGCACGTCGATCGTGCCCGCCCTGCCGCCGTGCCCGAAATCGAATCCGGCGTGTACGACACCCCAGCCCAGGTCCTGACGGATCGCTTCCAGCGCCGTGGTCTTACCCGAACCGACCGGCCCGAGCAGCAGCGTCACCGGCTGCTGACGGGACGGATTCCCGACCTCGCGATTGATCAGCATTCTCCGGGCGAGCTGCACCGCGGGAGAATGTCGCCCCACACTCATTTTTCCTGTTCAGCCCCTCGCTCTGCTCCGGAAGAAATGGAGAGTGCGAACCATCGTAGGTACCGGGCCGAAGCCCGCACACGGGAAAAAGGGCACCAGACACGAAAGGACGAGATCCGGAGCGAATCGTGATTCTTGTTCGACGGTGCGCGACGCCGCCGATCACCCGAACGGCGCTATTGGCCCCACTGCGGCCGACGACCGCCACCCGGATATCCGCCGTGGTACCAGTCGTCATACCACTCGTGGTGACCGGCGCGCGGATCCGGCCGTTCCTCCCGGACCGGGGTGGGCGTCGGTGACGGCGTCTCCGAGCCGTGCATCGACGCCGTCATCGGTGGCGGGGGCGCGACACTGCCGCCCGAAGGCCCCGATGGGGTGGTCGGAGAAGCCGCGTCGTCCGGGGCATCGACGGCCTGCGGGGCGATGATCAGCGACGGCGGCGGGAGCGGCGCCCCCGGGACGACCTCGACCGGGTCGGCCGGAGTGAGCAGGAAGACCAGCACACCGCCGACGACGACTCCGCCCGCCGAAAGCGCCGAAATCCGCCGGATCTTCCCGTTACCGGGTGCGGCGGTGTCCGGAGCACGGTGTTTGGGCCCGCGTGGTCCCCGGCGACGGGGCGACGCGCCGGCTTTCCGCATCAACTCGCTCAGTGTCTGTTGATGAACCCGCGTCCGCGATGCCGACGGGCTCAGGTCGTCCCCACTGGCATCGCGACGAGCCGTGCGTGCCATCGGCACCTCCCAACCCGGTCCGCCGATCACTCGACGGCCTCATCCCGGGGTGGATCCTAGGAACGCGGGAGGCGGTTGTAAACGGTCGTCGTCCACTGCGGACGGACGATGCGGTGAAGGGTCAGGCAGCAGCGGTGACCGCGATCGCGGCCTCGCCGGCCTCGGTCAGCTCGGCGGGCACACGGCCGGTGACCGCGGCGAGGCCGGTGGACTCGGCGGGGCGGATGTAGCCACCGTGAGCCAGCGCGTGCGCGGTCATCTGATCGCAACAGGCGAACCCGTCGATGAAGAGATCCGGCTCGCAGCTGCACGACATCTGGGCACGGCGCGCCGCGACCGCTCGCAGCATCGCCATGGCTCGATGGGACAGTTCGACCTCTGAACCGGACACCGGTTTGGACCTCTCTCGATCAGCCACCTGAATCAGCAGCACTTACACCGTGTTATCGGTCGCTGCTCCATCAGTGTTAACAAGATCTCAGACGTTGTCGTTGCCTTTTCGGTTCCGTGAGATCTTCGCGGACGCCAGGGTGGGCTCCAGCACCCGCGCCCACTGCGCCACGATCTGCTTGCGCCGCTTCGTGTCATCGGTCAGCAGGCTCGCCAGGCCGAGGCCGCGGGCAAGATCGAGAGTGGCCTGGACCAGCTCGCGAACGCCCTGGTGGGACTCGTCGACGCCGAGCAGTTCGACGGTCACCCGGTGCGCCTCCCTGCCGACCCGGGCCTCCAGCGGCACCAGGGTCGCGCGCAGCGACTCGTCGGTCGACGCCGCGACCCACAGGTGGAGCGCGGCGCGGAACATCGGCCCGCCGTAGAGGTTGAGCACCATGTCGACGGCCCGTTCGATCCGCGACCGCCCGGACGGCAGTTCCGCCGCACGGGCGCGGAGTTCCACGATCTGGATCTCGCCGACGTGCTCGACCGCGGCCGCGACCAGGTCCTCCCGGGTCGGGAAGTGATGCTGGGCGGCACCGCGCGAGACCCCGGCGCGTTCGGCGATCACCGCGACCGTGGTCCCGTTCCAGCCCAGCTCCGCGATCGTCTCGACGGCGGCCTCGACCAGCCGCCGCCGGGTCGTGCGGCTGCGCTCCTGCTGTGGTTCGCGGATCATGGCCCTGACTCTGGAGTACGTGCCTCGACTGCGTCTGATGGGGTCTCAGCGGGAGAGCGTGCTTCGACCCAGAAATCGAGCTGCAGGTCTTCTTCGCGCTCACCGATGCGGTACTTCGAGAAGTCCGTGACCCCTTCGGCGGCGAGCACCTCGTCGTCGATGTAGAAGTGCCCGGACGCCTCGCGGGCCGGTTTGGTGAGGATCGCGTGCGCCGCGTCCGCCATGATCTCCGGCGTCCGCGACTTCGCCGCGAGTTCGGCGCCGACGACGTTGCGGATCGCCGCGGTGTCGATCGTCGTCCGCGGCCACAGCGAGTTCGCCGCGATCCCGAACTGTCGCAGTTCCGCGGCGAGCCCGACGGTCACCAGGCTCATCGAATACTTCGCGATGCTGTACGCGAGATGCCCGGTCCGGAACCACTTCTCGTCGAGGCTGATCGGCGGCGACAGCGTCAGGATATGCGCGTTCTCCGACAGTTTCAGGTACGGGATGGCGAGTTTCGACAGCAGGAACGAACCGCGCGCGTTGACGTCCTGCATCAGGTCGTAACGCTTCATGCTGACCGCTTCGGTCGGCGTCAGGTCGATCGCGCTGGCGTTGTTGAGCACGATGTCGATACCGCCGAACTGCTCCGCGGTCCGCGCGACCGCGGCTTCGACCGACGTGTCGTCGCGGACGTCGCCGACGATCGGCAGCGCCTGCCCGCCGGCGTCCTCGATCGCCTTGGCGGCGGTGTAGAGCGTTCCCGGCAGTTTCGGATGGGGCTCGGCGGTTTTGGCCAGCAAGGCGATGTTCGCGCCGTCGCGGGCGGCGCGGACCGCGATGGCCTCGCCGATCCCGCGGCTGCCGCCGGAGATGATGATCGTCTTGCCGTGGAGCGTGCTCATGGGAGGTCGCCTTCCGTGGTCAGTAGGACCGGGGCAGGCCGAGGCTGTGCTGGCCGACGAAGTTGAGCACCATCTCACGGCTCACCGGCGCGATCCGGCCCAGCCGGACGGCCGTGACCAGCGTGCCCAGCCCGTATTCGCTGGCGAGGCCGTTGCCGCCATGGGTCTGCACGGCCTGGTCGACCGCGCGGATCGCGACCTCGGCGGCGGCGTACTTGGCCATGTTCGCCGACTCGCCCGAGCCGAAATCGTCGCCGGAGTCGTAGAGCGACGCCGCCTTCTGCGTCATGAGCTTCGCCAGTTCCAGTTCGATCTTGATCTCGGCCAGCGGATGCGCGAGACCCTGGTGGGTGCCGATCGGCGCGCCCCACACCTTGCGCTCGTTGGCGTAGGAGACGGCCTTGCCCAGCGCGTAGCGGGCGATGCCGAGCGAGAACGACGCGCCCATGATGCGTTCGGGGTTGAGCCCCGCGAACAACTGCGCGATCGCCGCGTCCTCCTCGCCGACCAGCGCGTCGGCCGGCAGGTGGACGTCGTCGAGGAACAGGCCGAACTGCTTCTCCGGCGAGATGATGTCCATCTCGATCTGCTTGTACTCGAAGCCGGGCGCGTCGGTCGGGACGGTGAACAGCGCGGGCTTGAGCTTGCCGGTCTTCGCGTCCTCCATGCGGCCGACGACCAGGACGGCGTCCGCCTCGTCGACACCGGAGATGTAGACCTTCCGTCCACTGAGGACCCAGCCGTCGCCGTCGCGTTTCGCGGTGGTGGTGATCTTGTGCGAGTTCGACCCGGCGTCCGGTTCGGTGATCGCGAAGACCATCCGCCCGCTGCCGTCGGCGATCCCGGGCAGCCAGCGCTTCTTCTGCTCCTCGGTGCCGAACCGCGAGATGACCGTGCCGCAGATCGCCGGCGAGACGACCATGAGCAGCAGCGGGCAGCCCGCCGCGGCGAGTTCTTCGAGCACCGCGGCGAGATCCGCGATCCCCGCTCCCCCGCCGCCGTACTCCTCGGGCAGGTTCACGCCGAGGTAGCCGAGCCGTCCGGCCTCGGCCCACAGCTCGTCGGTCTTGAGCCCGGCACGAGCCTGCTTCGCGTAGTACTCGTGCCCGTACTTCTTGCCGAGTTCGGCGACGGCGGCCCGCAGCGCGACGCGCTCCTCGGGCTCGGTGAAGTTCATCGCGTTCATTCGTCGTCTCCTACCACCGCGAGGATCGTGCCCACTTCGACCTGTTGTCCGACCACCACCGGGAGTTCCGTCACGACGCCGTCGGCGGGCGCCGCGATCCGGTGTTCCATCTTCATCGCTTCGAGCCACAGCAACGGATCGCCGGTCTTGACGGTGTCGCCCGCTTCGACCGCGAGCCGGACGACCGTGCCCGGCATCGGCGCCACCAGCGATCCGGCGGCGAGCGCCGCGTCGGGATCGGTGTACCTCGGCACCACACCCAGCTCGACCGCGCCTTCCGGCGAATCGACGTACACCGTGCCGCCGTACCGGGCGACGGCGAACTTCCGCCGCACCCCGGAGACCTCCAGGACCACGGCGTCGCTCTCGGCGGAAACCAGCTCGACGCCTTCGAAACCGTCGGCGCGCAGACCGTCACGGCCGAGGGTGTAGACGACCTCGATCTCGTCGTCACCTTGACGGAAACGTTTGCGCTGTCCCTGGGAGCGGACGTTGCGCCAGCCGCTCGGCAGCCGCTCCTGTACCCGCGCGTGTGTGCGGTTCGCGGCCGCACCCGCCAAGGCTGCGGCCAGCGCCGAAATCCGTACGGTGTCCACAGTGGCCAGTGGACGGGCCAGGGTTTCGAGTCCGTGCCGGTCGAAGAACGCCGTGTCGGTCTCGCCGGCGAGGAAGGCCTCGTGGCGCAGAACGTTCACCAGCAGGTCGCGGTTGGTCACGACGCCGTGGATCTCCGCACCGGCCAAGGCTGCCGCCAGGGCGCGCGCCGCGCTCCGGCGGTCCGGGGCGTAGGCGATGACCTTGGCGAGCATCGGATCGTAGTGCACGCCGACGGTCTGGCCGCTGACGAAACCGGAATCCAGCCGGACACCAGGGCCGACTTCGAATTCCCGTTGTGCGGCGGGCAGTGCGAAGCGGTGCAAGGTACCGCTCTGCGGCTGCCAGCCCGCGGCCGGATCTTCGGCGTAAAGCCGGACCTCGATCGCGTGGCCTCGCGTCTCCGGCTCCTCGATCGGGAGGTGCTCGCCCTCGGCGATCCGCAGTTGCAGCGACACGAGGTCGAGCCCGGTCGTGGCCTCGGTGACCGGATGCTCCACCTGGAGCCGGGTGTTCATCTCCAGGAAGTAGAACCGCCCGTCCGGTCCGGCGAGGAACTCGACCGTCCCGGCGCCGACGTAGTCGATCGCCTGCGCGGCCTTGCGCGCGGCGTCGAACAGCGCCTCTCGCATGGTTTCGTCGACGAACGGCGACGGCGCCTCTTCGACGACCTTCTGGTGACGGCGCTGGATCGAGCATTCGCGCTCCCCCACCGCCCACACCGTGCCGTGGGTGTCGGCGAGCACCTGGACCTCGATGTGACGGCCGGTCTCCAGGTACCGCTCGCAGAACACGGTGGGGTCGCCGAACGCCGAGGCGGCCTCCGCACTCGCGCCTTCGACGGCCTCGGCGAGTTCGCCCAGCGAGCGCACGACGCGCATCCCGCGTCCGCCACCCCCGGCGGAAGCCTTGACCAGCAAGGGAAGATCGGCCTCGGTGACCTCGGCCGGGTCCAATTCGGACAGAATCGGGACCCCGGCTTCGGCCATCATCCGCTTGGACTCGACCTTGGAGCCCATGCTCTCGATGGCTTCCGGCGGCGGCCCGACCCAGGTGAGCCCGGCCTCGATGACGGCGCGGGCGAACGCGGCGTTCTCGGACAGGAAGCCGTAGCCGGGGTGGATCGCGTCGGCGCCGGTCTCGACGGCCGCCTTGATGAGCAGTTCGGCTCGCAGGTAGGTGTCGGAGGGCGCGTTGCCCGGCAAGCGGACGGCGACGTCCGCCTCGGCGGTGTGCGGCGCGTCGGCGTCCGCGTCGGAGAACACCGCGACCGTGCCGATTCCGGCGTCGCGACAGGTGCGGAACACGCGGCGGGCGATCTCGCCGCGGTTGGCGACCAAGAGTTTCTGGATCACTTTCGGCCCCTACATCCTGAAGACGCCGAAGCCTTCGGCGCCCTTCACTGGTCCATTGTGGATCACGGACAGGCTGAGCCCGAGCACCGTGCGGGTGTCGCGGGGATCGATGATCCCGTCGTCGTAGAGCATCCCGGAGAGGAACATCGGCATCGACTCCGCTTCGATCTGCCCCTCCACCATGGCGCGCATGGCGGCGTCGTGTTCCTCGTTGTAGTCCTGGCCTCGCGACGCGGCGGCGGCACGGGCCACGATGGAGAGCACGCCCGCCAGCTGCTGCGGCCCCATGACCGCGGATTTCGCGCTGGGCCAGGCGAAAAGGAACCGGGGATCGTAGGCACGGCCGCACATGCCGTAATGCCCGGCGCCGTACGAGGCACCCATGAGCACCGACAGATGCGGCACCTTGGAGTTCGACACGGCGTTGATCATCATCGCGCCGTGTTTGATGATGCCGCTCTGCTCGTATTCCTTGCCGACCATGTAGCCGGTGGTGTTGTGCAGGAAGACCAGCGGCGTGTCGATCTGGTTGGCCAGCTGGATGAACTGCGCGGCCTTCTGCGACTCTTCGCCGAAGAGCACGCCTTGGGCGTTGGCGAGGATACCGACCGGGTAACCGTGGATGCTTGCCCAGCCGGTGGCGAGGCTGCTGCCGTACAAGGGTTTGAACTCGTCGAAGTCCGAACCGTCGGCGACCCTGGCGATCACCTCACGCGGGTCGAACGGCACCTTGAGGTCGGTGGGCACGATGCCGAGCAGATCCTCGGCGGAGTACAGCGGCTCCGCGTAGTCCGGTTTCGGCGTCGGGCCCTGTTTGGTCCAGTTCAGCCGCTTGACGATGCTGCGGCCGAGCCGGATCGCGTCCTCTTCGTCCACCGCGAGATAGTCGGCGAGCCCGGAGGTGCGGGCGTGCATCTCGGCGCCGCCGAGCGATTCGTCGTCGGACTCCTCACCGGTGGCCATCTTGACCAGCGGCGGTCCGCCGAGGAACACCTTCGCCCGTTCCTTGACCATCACGACGTAGTCCGACATGCCGGGCAGGTACGCGCCACCGGCGGTCGAGTTGCCGAACACCAGGGCGATCGTGGGCACCTTCGCCGCCGACGAACGCGTGATGTCGCGGAAGATCCGGCCGCCGGGGATGAAGATCTCTTTCTGCGTCGGCAGATCCGCGCCGCCGGACTCGACGAGGTTGATCACCGGCAGGCGGTTCTGCGCGGCGATGTCCGCGGCACGATAGCTCTTCTTGGCCGTCCACGGGTTGCTCGCCCCGCCTTTGACCGTCGGGTCGCTCGCCGAGATCATGCACTCGACGCCTTCGACGACGCCGATCCCGGTGATCACGCTGGCGCCGACCTGGTAGTCCGAACCCCAGGCCGCCAGCGGCGACAGTTCGAGGAACGGCGAGTCCTCGTCGAGGAGGAGCTCGACCCGCTCGCGGGCCAGCAACTTGCCACGTTTGCGATGCCGGGCGACGTACTTCTCGCCGCCACCCGCGATCGCCTTGGCGTGCTCGCCGTCGATCTCGGCCAGTTTGCCGAGCATGGACTCGCGATTGGTGGCGAACTCCTCGCCTCGCGTGTCCACAGTGGACTTGATCGTGCTCATGCGGTGTATCCCAATCGCTTCGCGGCCAAGCCGGTGAGGATCTCGTTGGTCCCGCCGCCGATCCCGAGGATGCGCACGTCACGGTAGTGACGCTCCACTTCGGACTCCCGCATGTAGCCGAGTCCGCCGTGCAGCTGCACGGCCTCGTTGACCACCCATTCGGCGGTCTCGACGGCGGTGTTCTTCGCGAAACAGGCTTCGGCGATGACCTCTTCGCCCGCGACGTGCCGTTGGGCGACCTGCCGGGTGTAGGTCCGGGCGACGTCGATCTTGCGCGCCATCTCGGTGAGCTTGTGCTGCACCAGCTGACGGGAGATCAGCGGCCGGCCGAAGGTCTCACGCAGGCGGCACCAGTCCAGCGTCAGGTCGAGCGCTCGCTGCGCGTGGGCGTAACCCTGCACCGCCAGCGAGACCCGTTCGGTGACGAACTGGGTGGCGACCTGCGCGAACCCGCTGTTCTCGGCGCCGACCAGGTTCTCCGCGGGCACGCGGACGTCCACATAGGACAACTCGGCGGTGTCCGAGCAGAGCCAGCCCATCTTCTCCAGCTTGCGGGAGACGGCGAAACCCGGCGTGCCGCGCTCGACCACGATGAGCGAGATCCCGTGAGCGCCCGCTTCACCGGTGCGGACCACGGTGGTCACGAAGTCGGCGCGGCAACCCGAGGTGATGAAGGTCTTGGCCCCGTTGATGACGTACTCGTCGCCCTCGCGCACCGCGGTGGTGCGGATCCCGGCGACGTCGGAGCCGCCGTCGGGTTCGGTGACCGCGAGCGAGCCGATCTTGTTGCCTTCCAGTGCCGGCCGGACCCAGCGTTCGATCTGCACCGGATCCCCGGCCGCCGCGATATGCGGGACGGCGATGCCACAGGTGAACAGCGAGGCGAACAGGCCGCCGGAACCACCCGCGTAGTGCAGTTCCTCGGCGATGACCACCGCGTCGAGGTAGTCGCCGCCCCCACCACCGACCTCTTCGGGGAAGCCGACGCCGAGCAGTCCGAGTTCCCCGGCCTTGCGGTGCAGGTCGCGGGGCAGTTCGCCCTCGCGCTCCCAGCCTTCGAGGTGGGGCAGGATCTCGGTTTCGGCGAACCGCCGCACGGTCCTGCGCAGTTCGGCGCGTTCCGGCGTGGAGAAGGGGTCGGTCACAGGAGGGCCTCCGGGATGTCGATCTCGCGGGAGCGCAGCCATTCCCCGAGCGCCTTCGCCTGCGGGTCGAACCGCGCCTGCGACGCGACGCCCTCGCCGAGGATGCCTTCGACGACGAAGTTGATCGCCCGCAGGTTCGGGAGCAGATGCCGCCGGACCTCGAGGTCCGCGGTCTCCGGGAGCAGCAGTTTGAACTCGGTGACGGTGAGCCGGTGCGCGAGCCAGCGCCACGCCTCGTCGGAGCGCGCCCAGACACCGACGTTCGCGTTGCCGCCCTTGTCGCCACTGCGGGCGCCGATCACCCTGCCCAGCGGTGCCCGGCGGACCTGCGCCTGAGTGAACGGCGCGGGCAGCCGATCATCGTCCACTTCGGACAGAGGCAGTGTTTCGGTGGCGGGCGCGATGTCACGGCGCGTTCCGTCCGGCAGGACGGCGACGTGCGGCACCTCGTGCGCGTCGACGAACGCGGGCCGGTACACGCCGTAGGGCGAGGCGGCCGCGGGCGGTGCGGTGACGTGGAAGCCGGGGTAGCTCGCCAGCGCGAGTTCGATCGCCGCGCCGCTGAACGCGCGCCCGGCGACCTCCGGATCGGCGTCCTTCACCGCGACGTGCAGCAGAGCGCTCGCCTGCTGCTCGGTTTCGGCGTCGGGACGGTCGGTGCGGGCAAGGGTCCACTGGACGTCCGCCGGCGGCTTGGCCTTGAGTGCGCCTTCGAGTTGTTCCTTGACCAGCGCGGCTTTCGCCTCGATGTCGAGTCCGGTGAGGACGAACGTCGTCTCGTTGCGGAAGCCGCCGAGCCCGTTCAGGCAGACCTTGAGCGTCGGAGGCGGCGCCTCCCCGGTGACGCCGCTGATCCGGACGCGGTCCGGACCGTCCTCGGTGAGCGTCAGCGTGTCGAACCGCGCCGTGACGTCCGGCCCGGCGTAGCGGGCGCCGGTGATCTCGTAGAGCAGTTGCGCGGTAACGGTTCCGGCGTTCACCACGCCGCCCGTGCCGGGATGTTTGGTGATCACGCTGGAGCCGTCGGCGGAGATCTCGGCGATCGGGAACCCCGGGACGCCGAACTGGTGCTCGGTGAAGAAGGCGTAGTTGCCACCGGTGGCCTGCGTACCGCATTCGATCACGTGCCCGGCCGCGACCGCGCCCGCCAGCGCGTCGTAGTCGTCGCGCGCCCAGCCGAAGTGCGCGGCCGCCGGGCCGACGATCACCGACGCGTCGGTGACACGGCCGGTCACCACGATGTCGGCGCCGGCGTTCAGGCATTCCGCGATCCCCCAGGCGCCGAGGTACGCGTTGGCGGTCAGGGTCTTGCCGAAGCCGAGTTCTTCCGCCCGCTGGACGAGGTCGTCGCCCTCGACGTGCGCGATGGCGACGTCGACGCCGAGTTTCGCGGCCAGTTCGCGAAGCGCGTCCGCGAGGCCGGCGGGATTGAGCCCACCGGCGTTCGCCACGATCTTGACGCCCTTTTCCTTCGCCAGCGCGAGATTCTGCTCCATCTGGCGCAGGAAGGTCTTGGCGTACCCGCGATTCGGGTCCTTCATCCGGTCGCGGCCGAGGATGAGCATGGTCAACTCGGCCAGGTAGTCGCCGGTCAGCACGTCGAGCGGGCCGCCGGTGAGCATCTCGTGGACGGCGGAGAACCGGTCGCCGTAGAACCCGGACGCGTTGCCGATCCTGATCGGGGTCATGCGAACTGCCCCGGCTTCCGCCCGGCGCCGGGAGGCCCGGCGAAGGCCTGCGCGATCCCGAGCCACTCTTCGACGTCGGCGCCGGTGGCGACCAGGTCGGTGTCGGCGGGATGACGCCGCTGGGTGATGACGAGGCAGAAGTCGACCGCGCTTCCGGTGAGCCGCTGCTCGGCGTCCTCGGGGCCGAACGCCCAGGTGGTGCCGTCGGGCGCGGCCAGCTCGACGCGGAATTCCACGGCGGGCGGAGAGAGCGAGTTGAGCTTGTAGGCGAAGTCGCGGGTGCGGGTCCCGAACCGGGCGATATGCCAGATCCTGGCCGTGTTCTCCCGCTCCAGGCCGAGCGCGTCGAAGATGTCCTGGCCGTGCGCCCAGGTCTCCATGAGCCGCGCGGTCACCATCGACGCGGCGCTCATCGGCGGGCCGTACCAGGGGATCTTCTGTCCGTCGGGCACCGCGGCGAGCGCTTCGGCGAGTTCCGCGCGGCCGGCGCGCCACTCGGCCAGCAGCTCACGGGGTGGCGTCTTCGCGCCCTCGGCGGCGCCGTCGTCGACGTAGGACTCGCCCGTCGCGAGCAGCCCTTCGATCTCGGCCTGCCACTCGGCCTCGGAGCCGCGCGCCGCGATCAGCGCCTTCTTGTCCGTCCAGGCCAGATGAGCGATCTGATGGGCGATCGTCCAGCCTTCGGCCGGGGTCCGCCTCGCCCAGTCCGACGCGGGCAGATCCGCCACCACGTCGTCGATGGCCTGCGATTCCGCCGCGAGATCCCCAAGGATCACGCCCAGGTCAGCCATGCCCGCCTCCTCGCGTCTTCCCCAGGCTGGCACCCCCCGCCGGAAAAATCAAGCACGCCTGATTGTTTTGTGGATACGAGCTACAGCGTGCGAAGTACATGAAGGCCCCCTTCCTGTCCTTAAGCGCAAGGAAGGGGGCCTTCACGCGCCGCCGTTGTGACTAGTGGTGCTGCTGGGACGCAAGTGGCGGCCAGGTCCGTGAAGGCCTCCTTGAGGGACTCTGGGTCCCTCAAGGAGGCCTTCACGGACCGGCGTGCGACCCCCAGCCGTGCCGCCCTACTTACCCGCCCGCTCGAATTCCCGGATCAGCACCGGGTACTGCTCTCCCCCGTGCCCGGCGGCGATCGCGCGGTCGGCCATCGCCTTGAGCAGCTTCGGCAGTTCGGCGTTCACGCCCAGCGCCTCGCTCTCCTCGACCAGGTGCGCCATCGCCCGCACGTCGGTCTCCAACGCCGACACCTCGGCGGGGAAGGAACCCTTGTCGACCTGTTCGGCGTATCCGGGCAGCCAATCGGCCACCCCGGCGGCGATCTGCCGCGCGAACGGCGCGAACGTCGCGGCGTCGACACCGGCGGTCTTGAGCATCGCCGTGCCCTGAAGCCACGCGTTCAGGACGCTCCACATCATGGTCAGCCCGGCGACGTCGTACAGGGACGCCAGCCCGGGATCCTCGCCGAGATGGCTGATCGTGCCGAGCGCGCCGAGGTCGAAGTCCGGCCGCGGCCCGCTGAGCAGGATCACCGCCTCGGCGGTCCCGATCGTCGGCGGGATGGCCATGATCGCGCCGTCCAGGTAGCCGGCGCCCTGTTTTCCGGCCCAGGCGGCGGTTTCCCGTGCTTGGGCGGAGCTGCCCGAGGACAGGTTGACCAGGGTCGTGCCCTCCAGCCCTGCGTCGCCGAGCAGGTCACGCACAGCGGAGTAGTCGGTGAGGCACAGGATCGTCACGCCGCCCGAGGCGAGCGCTTCGCCGATCGTGGGCGCGAGCCGCGCGCCTTCGGCCACGAGCGCGTCCGCCTTGGCGGCCGTCCGGTTCCACACGGTCGTGGGATGCCCCGCCTTCAGGAACGCACGGGCGAGCGCGGTGCCCATGAGACCGAGGCCGACGACCGATATCGGGGTGTTCTCGTTGTCTGTCATGGCACGATCGTCAACGTTGATACCGGTATGAAGGTCAAGTGGGGAATGCGATGAAGATCGGTGAACTGAGTCACCGGACGGGCGTCAACGCCCATCAGTTGCGCTACTACGAAGCCCAAGGGCTCCTGGAGGCGAGCCGCGGCACGAACGGCTACCGCGAGTACGACGAGACGGCCTTGCTGCGGGTGAAGCAGATCCGGCATCTGCTCGCCGCCGGCCTGTCGTCCGAGGACATCGCGTATCTGCTGCCGTGCGCGATCGGCGAGGAGCCCGAGCTGATCGGCTGCCCCGAACTGCTGGCCGCGATGCGCGAGCGGCTCGGACGCCTGGACGAGCAGCTGGCCAAGCTGGCGCGTTCGCGTGACGCGCTGGCCGAGTACATCGTCGTGGCCGAGCGCGTCGGCGGCGAGACCTATCCGCCCTTCGACGGCGCCGCCGCGTGAACGAGACGCAGGAAGCGGTCCGGCTGCGGGAGCAGGGCACCGACGAGGCCCGCCTGCGGCTGATCGAGCTGGCCGCGCGGAAGCCTCGGGACGCCGTGATCGCCTACCAAACCGCGTGGGCGCATGATTCGGCCGGGCTGGAGGCGGCAGCGGCCCCGTTCTACGAGCAGGCGCTCGCGGGCGAAGGTCTGTCCACAGAGGACAGGCACGGCGTGTTCGTCGGGCTCGGCAGCACGTATCGCGTCCTCGGCCGGTACGACGAGTCGCTCAAGACATTGCGCCGCGGTCTCTCCGAATTCCCGGACGACGCTGCGCTGAGGACCTTCCTCGCGATGGCGCTCTACAACGTCGGCGAAGCGCGCGAAGCGGCGGGAACGCTGCTGAAGGTGCTCGCGGCGACGAGCGCGGACGACGGCGTGCAGCGGTACCGGCGAGCGGTCGAGTACTACGCGGACCATCTGGACGACGTCGAATGAGCCTTATTGACACCTTGTCAACATAGCCTTACTTTCACGTCATGAGCGCGTACGCCGAAATCACCTACGAGGTCGCCGACCGCATCGCGACGGTCACGCTCAACCGGCCCGAGGCCCGCAACGGCTACACCATCCGCATGGCCGACGAACTCGGCGACGCGATGGACCGGGCCGACCGCGACGAAGACGTCCGGGTGGTGATCCTGACCGGCAACGGCAAGGACTTCTCGGTGGGCGCCGATCTCACCCAAGGCGGCTTCGACTTCGACCCGGAGACCGGTCCGGACGCGGCATGGCAGGAGCCGGCGGGACGGTGCTCGAAGCGGATCTTCACGATGAACAAGCCGGTGATCGCGGCCCTGCGGGGCGCGGCCGTCGGCGGCGGCGTCACGATCACGCTGTCGTGCGATTACCGGCTGGCGTCCACGGACTCCCGGTTCGGTTTCGTGTTCGTCCGCCGCGGGATCTACCCCGAAGGCGCGTCCGCGTGGTTCCTCCCGCGGCTCGTCGGGATGGGCACAGCACTCGATTGGATGATCAGCGGCCGCGTGTTCGGCGCCGAGGAAGCGAAAACCGCCGGGCTGGTCCACAGTGTTCACGAGCCCGAAGAAGTGCTCGGCAAGGCACGCGAACTGGCCCTCGAGATAGCCAGGACCACCTCACCCGTCTCGGTCGCGGTGACCCGGCAGCTGTTGTATCGGATGGCCAGCGCGGAATCGCCGTTCCCCGTGCACGAACTCGACTCCCGGCTGATCGGCGGCCTTGGCTCCAGCCCGGACGCCGTCGAAGGCGTCGTGTCCTTCCTGCAGAAACGACCACCGGAGTTCTCCATGCGCGTCGACACCGACCAGCCCGCCTACCTGCCGTGGCGGAACGCATGACCGCCTATCCCCCGGAGCCCTGGGACCTGGCGGGTCAGGCGTACCTGTCGGTCTGGCGGGTCCCGGTGAGCGAACTGCCCGCACTGCCCGACGGCGCCGAACCCGTCGTACTGGGCGGCCGCGCGCAGGTGTTCACCGCCTGGATCGACTACCAGGAGCCCGGCCGGCTTCAGTATCACGAGCTGCTGGCGACCGTCGCGGTCCGCGGCGAGCGTCTCTCCAGCTCGATCACCGACATCTGGGTCGACAGCGAGGTCTCCCTCGCCGGCGGACGCGCGTTGTGGGGCATTCCCAAGGACCTCGCCGCGCTCGACTTCGCCCACGGGCGGACCTTCACCGCCTCGGCGGCCACCCACGAGGACTGGATCGCGACGGCGGCCTTCACCGCCCGCCCGAGCCTTCCGGTGCGGATGCCCGCGGCCTTCGACGTCGTCCAAATGCTGGACGGCCGTCTCAAAAGAAGCCCCGTCCGAGCGACAGCGAACCCGCGCCCCGCGACCGCGGACTGGCGGATCAACGAGTCCGGCCCGTTCGGCTTCCTCGCCGGTCAGCGGCCCGTCCTGAGCGCCTGCCTGCGCGATTTCAAGCTCGTTTTCGGGGGCTGACCAGCCGCTCAGCGTGATCGTCTAACCCGCCAGGGTGAGACCACGACACGCCACCCATTGGGGCACGTGCAGCCTCCGACCCCTACATGTAGTCTCTGGGAACCGGCACCGCCCAGCGACGGGGAGACCGCTCGGGAGCGGTGGTCGGACAGCTTTGTGAACGTGCAGCGCACGGCCTTGTGAGGCCCTGTGGTGCTTCAACGCGCCCTTTTGGAGTCAGGCATGTCAGTCGATACCGGTCAGCGGCCGCCCTCGTCCTCGGACACGACGCCCGCGACCGTGCGAGTCATCCGGCGGGACGGCAGCGTGTCCCCCTTCGACGCGAGCAAGATCTCGGTCGCCGTGACCAAGGCCTTCCTCGCCGTCGAGGGCGGTGACGCGGCCGCCTCGTCGCGGATCCACCACCTGGTCAACGAACTGACCGAGCAGATCGAAGCCACTCTGCTCCGCCACGCCGGTCCCGAGACCGCGCTGCACATCGAGCAGATCCAGGACATCGTCGAACTGGCGCTGATGCGCGGCGAGCACCACAAGGTCGCCCGCGCGTACGTCCTGTACCGCGATGAGCGCGCGAAGGCCCGTGACGCCGAGAAGCCCGCTTCGTCCGATGTCGCCATCAGCGTCAAGGCGGCCGACGGCTCGCTCCGTCCGCTCGACTGGGCCCGCGTCTCGCACGTCGTCGGCGAGGCCGTCGCCGGACTGGATGACGTCTCGGCCGAGCCGGTGCTGGCCGAGGCCAAGCGCAACCTCTACGACGGCATCAGCGCCGACGAGCTCGCCCTCGCCCAGATCATGGCCGCGCGCGTGCTCGTCGAGCAGGAGCCGAACTACTCCTACGTCAGCGCCCGGCTGCTTACGGACAAGCTCCGCGGCGAGGCGCTCAGCTACCTCGCGGGCGTGCCGCAGCAGGCCAGCCAGGACGAGATGACCGCGCGGTACCCGCAGTACTTCCGCGACTACCTCAAGCGCGCCATCGAGCTGGAGCTGGTCAACCCCGAGCTCCAGACCTTCGACCTGGACAAGATCACCGCGGCCATCCACGCCGAGCGCGACCTCGACTTCGGCTTCCTCGGCCTGCAGACCCTGTACGACCGGTACTTCCAGCACCACAACGGCATCCGCTTCGAGCTGCCGCAGGCGTTCTTCATGCGCGTCGCGATGGGCCTGGCGATCCGCGAGGACAATCGGGAATCTCGTGCCATTGAGTTTTATGAGCTGCTCTCGACGTTCCACTTCATGGCGTCCACCCCGACGCTGTTCAACTCGGGCACCACTCGCCCGCAGCTGTCGTCCTGCTTCCTGACCACTGTGGACGATGACCTGGACTCGATCTTCCAGGCGTACAAGAACAACGCGCTGCTGGCGAAGTACTCGGGCGGCCTCGGCAACGACTGGACCCCGGTCCGCGGCCTCGGCGCGCACATCAAGGGCACCAACGGCCAGTCGCAGGGTGTCGTGCCGTTCCTCAAGATCGCCAACGACACCGCGGTCGCGGTGAACCAGGGCGGCAAGCGCAAGGGCGCGGCCTGCGCGTACCTCGAGACCTGGCACGTGGACATCGAGGAATTCCTCGACCTGCGCAAGAACACCGGTGACGACCGTCGTCGTACGCACGACATGAACACCGCGAACTGGGTGCCCGACGAGTTCCTGCGCCGCGTCGAGGCCGACGCGCAGTGGACCCTGTTCTCGCCGAACGAGACCCCGGACCTGCACGACCTCTACGGCACCGCGTTCGCCGAGCGCTACCGCGAGTACGAGGCCGCCGCCGAACGCGGTGAGCTGAAGGTGTTCCGCAAGATCCGCGCGGTCGACCTGTGGCGCCGCATGCTGACCATGCTGTTCGAGACCGGCCACCCGTGGATCACCTTCAAGGACCCGTGCAACCTGCGCTCGCCGCAGCAGCACGTGGGTGTCGTGCACTCGTCCAACCTGTGCACCGAGATCACCCTGAACACCACCACCGACGAGGTCGCGGTCTGCAACCTGGGCTCGGTGAACCTGCTCAAGCACGTCACCCCCGAGGGCTTGGACACCGCGCGGCTCGAGAAGACCGTGCGCACCGCGGTCCGCATGCTCGACAACGTGATCGACATCAACTTCTACACGATCCCGGAGGCGCGCCGCTCCAACCTGCGTCACCGCCCGATCGGCCTCGGCCTGATGGGCTTCCAGGACGCGCTGTTCGAGATCGGTGTCCCGCTGTCCTCGGACGAGGCCGTGCAGTTCGCGGACACCAGCATGGAGCACATCAGCTACTACGCGATCTCGGCTTCGACCGACCTCGCCGAGGAGCGCGGCCAGTACCAGACGTTCGAGGGTTCCTTGTGGAGCAAGGGAATCCTGCCGATCGACTCGCTGCAGCTGCTGATCGACGCCCGCCAGGGCGACGCCCTCGACGTCGACACCTCGTCCACTTTGGACTGGGCGCCGCTGCGTGAGCGGGTCAAGACCGTCGGTATGCGCAACTCCAACGTGATGGCGATCGCGCCGACCGCGACGATCTCCAACATCTGCGGCGTCGGGCAGTCGATCGAGCCGCTGTTCCAGAACCTGTTCGTCAAGTCGAACATGTCCGGCGACTTCACCGTGGTCAACCCGCACCTGGTCCGCTCGCTCAAGGAGCGCGGGCTGTGGGACGAGGTCATGGTCTCGGACCTGAAGTACTTCGACGGCAGCCTCGGCCAGATCGACCGCGTGCCGGACGACCTGAAGGCGCTGTACGCCACCGCGTTCGAGATCGAGTCCAAGTGGCTGGTGGACGCGGGTTCGCGTCGTCAGAAGTGGATCGACCAGGCGCAGTCGCTGAACCTGTACATCGCGGCGCCCAGCGGCCGCAAGCTCGACGAGCTGTACCGCTACGCCTGGCACAAGGGCCTCAAGACCACGTACTACCTGCGGGCGCGGTCCGCGACGCACGTGGAGAAGAGCACCCTGCGCGGCACCGACGGCAAGCTGAACGCGGTCTCGGCCACCCCGGCCCCGGCCACACCATCGGCACCCAAGCCCGCCGCCCCGGCTCCCGCCGCTTCGCCCGCCCCGTCGGCTTCCGCCGCGGTCTCGCCGTCGCCCGCCGCCGCGGTCCCGGCCGTCCCGGTGACCGCCCCGGCCCCGGCCGCCAAGCCGGAGCCGAAGGAGATGCCGCAGGTCTCGGACGTCGACTTCGTCGCCACCGACGGTGCCGCCTGCCGGATCGACGACCCCGACTGCGAAGCCTGCCAGTGACCGCCCGGTCGTGGGGGGGGGTTTGTGGTTGTTGAACGACACGGCCAACAACACCACACCCGCAAGAAGGTGTTTTTATTCAGAAATGAACACCACCACCACCCCCCCC
>NZ_JBIUAQ010000014.1:129474-204733 GCF_044547565.1 Amycolatopsis sp. NPDC052450
GGGGGCCGCCTGCGGTTTCCACCCCCCCTCCTGCGACGCGGGCCGGTCCCCGCCGGGTGGTGTGTGGCTTTTGGTGTGCTGACCCGAATCGCCACTCACGACCCACACGTGAAGTGAGCTTTCATGACCACCTTTGACCCCGCCACCGACGCCACCGGCCTCGGTGAGATCGAAGTCGGCGCCGCCCGGATCAACGTCGACGACAAGCGGATGATCAACGCCCGCGCCGACGTCAACCAGCTGCTGCCGATGAAGTACACCTGGGCGTGGGAGAAGTACCTCGCCGGCTGCAACAACCACTGGATGCCGACCGAGGTCGCCATGCAGGCCGACATCGCGCTGTGGAAGTCGGCCGACGGCCTCACCGAGGACGAGCGCACCATGCTCAAGCGCAACCTCGGCTTCTTCGCCACCGCGGAATCGCTGGTGGCCAACAACATCGTGCTCGCGGTGTACCGGCAGATCACCAACCCCGAATGCCGCCAGTACCTGCTGCGCCAGGCGTTCGAGGAGGCCGTGCACACGCACACCTTCCAGTACATCTGCGAGAGCCTCGGCCTGGTCGAGGGCGAGCTGTTCAACATGTACCGCGAGGTCCCGTCCATCTCGGAGAAGGACGCGTGGGCGCTGAAGTACACGCAGAACCTCGAGAACCCGGACTTCGAGACCGGCACCCCCGAGGCCGACCAGAACTTCCTTCGTGACCTGGTCGCGTTCTACGTGATCTTCGAGGGCATGTGGTTCTACACCGGCTTCGCGCAGATCCTTTCGCTCGGCCGCCGGAACAAGATGATCGGCATCGCCGAGCAGTACCAGTACATCCTGCGCGACGAGTCGATCCACCTGAACTTCGGCATCGACTGCATCAACCAGATCAAGATCGAGAACCCGCACCTGTGGACCGAGGAGTTCCAGGCCGAGATCCGCGGCATGCTGACCGAGGCGTGCGAGCTCGAGGTCGCCTACGCCCGCGACACCATGCCGCGCGGCATGCTCGGGCTCTCGGCCGAGCTGATCGAGCAGTACATGCACTTCATCACCGACCGTCGCGCGCAGCAGATCGGCCTCGCGCCCATCTTCGGCGAGACGGAGAACCCGTTCCCGTGGATGTCGGAGGCGATGGATCTCAAGAAGGAGAAGAACTTCTTCGAGACCCGCGTCATCGAGTACCAGTCCGGTGGCGCCCTCGACTGGGACTGATCACCTGAGTCCGTAGTACATGAAGGCCCCCTTCCTTGCGCTTAGGTACAGGAAGGGGGCCTTCATGTATCGAGAGGTAAGGCAACCAGCTCGCCTACCTACCGCCGTTTCCGAGCCTCTGCCGCCGCAAGAACCGCAAGCACCCCGCTGATCGCCACCTAGCGCCAAGTCCGTGAAGGCCTCCTTGAGGGACCCAGAGTCCCTCAAGGAGGCCTTCACGGACTTGGCACCGACAGGACACTTTGCCATACCTCTCAATACTTCAGGGTCGTCCTGTTCAGGCGTGGGCGAAGTACGATTCCGCCGCTTCCAAGCGCGGTACCGGGACGCCCAGCCGCCGCGCTTCGGCCAGGGTGTCCCGGCAGACCTCACGCGGCTCCTCGGCGTCGAGGTCGGAGTGCGCCGTGACGCTCACGCGCGCCGGTGCGAAATGAGCGGTCAGCCAGGCGAGAACGGGAGCCGTCAGCCAGGTGGGCGCCCGGAACAGCAGCACACCGACCCGGTGACGACGCAGGTCGAGGCCGCGCGCCTCGAGAAGCGGCAGCAGTTCGCGGCCGGTCAGCAGCCCCTCGCGCAGAGCGCCCGTCGACCCGGCCAACTCGGACAGCGACCCCAGCCGCAGGCCCTGCGAGAGCAGCCCGGCGTCGGACACGAAATGGACCCACAGCCAGCCGCGGAAGTCGGGCCGCTCCTTGATCCGTAGCCCGGCCTCGCGAAACGCCTGGCGCACGGCCCGTTCCCGATCGGTCGGCGGCCTGCCGAGAGTGCCGAAGACGACCGACGGCAGCAGCATCCCGCGGAGCACGCCGTTCGCGTCGAAGCCGCCACCGGCCTGGGGAAAGCCCCAGGCGATCCGGTCGAGGGGAAGTGGGCCGATCGCGGCCGCCGGCTCGGTCCAGATGTTGCCGAAGACCAGCACCGTGGCCTGGCCGACGCGCGGGGCCAGGAAGGCCGTCGCCTCCGGGAGGCGGTGGTGCGCCACGCTGAGCACGATCAGGTCGAAGTCGTGGTCCGGCTCCAGCGTCTCGCGGAGGCGCACCGGCCACTTCTCGACGACGCGCTGGCCCCACACCCGACGCCGCGTGTCGAGCAGGTCGAGGTCCACCGTGTCCCCGTACGTCGCCGCGCGGCCCGGCCGGACGTAGAACTCGACTTCATGTCCCGCCTTCTGCAGGACCCGGCCGTAGACGGTGGCGATCACGCCTCGGCCGAACATCAGGATCTTCAAGCTGCACCTCGCGAGGTAAGATCGATGTGGAGATTATCTCCACTTTCGAAAATATGGAGATGATCTCCACTTGTCAACGCGAGGGAGCGCATGACCGCCGACAAACCGCTGCGGGCCGACGCCCGGCGCAAGCGCGAGGCCCTGCTCGCCAAGGCCCGGGAGGTCTTCGACGCCGGAGAGTTCTTCGACCTGCGCTTCGATGACTTCGCCAGCCTGGCCGGCGTCGGCACCGGCACGCTTTACCGCCACTTCCCCACCAGGGAGGCACTGGCCGAGGCGGTCTACCGCGGGGAAGTCGCCGCGCTGTGCGACCGCGCCCGACGGCTACAGGACACGCTGCCCGCGGCCGAGGCGTTGGCGACCTTCCTCCGCGACATGGTCGGCCACATCGGTGCCCATGCGGGCCTGGCACGGACGCTGGCCACTCTCATGGCCGATCGTTCGGGTGCCCTCGCCGAAGGCGGCCAAGCGCTGGAGCAGGCCGTCACCGCGCTGGTGGCCGCCGCCGTGCGGGACGGCGCCGTTCGCGACGACGTGGGCGCCGGCGCCGTGATGATGGCACTGCACGGCATCGGCGCGGCCCATGACCGCCCCGAGTGGCGGGCCGAGGCCGACGATGTCATCACCCTCGTACTGGACGGGCTGCGCCGCCCACGGCCCTAGCGCGCCTGGGTACTCTCCAAGGTGCTACTGGTTCGCCCGGCCTCCCAGGCCGGTCGAGGTAACAGGGAACCCGGTGTGAATCCGGGACTGCCCCGCAGCGGTATGTGGGAACGAAAGCCGTCACCGTGCGAGACACGGTAAAGCACTGGGACATGGCGCCCCGGGAAGCGACGGCCGGTAGGAGCGAGCGAGTCGCCCACGAGTCCGAAGACCTGCCCGTGGTACGCGCGCCGACGGCGTGCGTGAGTCCGGGCCTCGTGGGATGGGCACGACCGAACGGCGGTCACTCCTGCGTGCTCCGGGCTCTCACGACAAGCTCGCGAGGAGAGAGCTGTGACCGAAATCGGCACGACTGTGCTGGGCTACCCCCGGATCGGACCGGACCGGGAGCTCAAGCGTTCACTCGAACGCTACTGGGCAGGCAAGATCGACGAGGCCGAACTGCTGGGCACCGGCCGCGCGCTGCGCACCCGGGCCTGGCGGGACCTCAAGGACGCGGGGCTGGATTCCGTCCCCTCCAACACGTTCTCCCACTACGACCAGGTGCTCGACACCGCCGAGCTGTTCGGAGTGCTGCCGGAGCGCTTCACGACGCTCGGTCTTTCGCCGCTCGACACCTACTTCGCCGCCGCGCGCGGCGTGCAGGACGCGCCGGCGATGGAAATGACGAAGTGGTTCGACACGAACTATCACTACATCGTCCCCGAACTCGGCCCGGAGACGTCGTTCTCGCTCTCCGGCACCAAACCGCTCGACGAGTACCGCGAGGCCCGCGCGATCGGCGTCGAGACGCGGCCGGTGCTGGTGGGACCGGTGACATTCCTGCTGCTCGCGAAGGCGAGCGAGACCGCTCTGGAGGGCTTCCGTCCACTGGATCTGCTCGACAACCTCCTCGACGGCTACGTCGAGCTGCTAAGGCGCCTGCATGACGAAGGCGTCGAGTGGGTCCAGTTCGACGAGCCCGCCTTCGCCGCGGACCGCGACGAGCGGGAGCTCAACGCGCTCATCCGCGCCTACCACCGCCTCGCGAAGGAGACCGCGCGGCCGAAGATCCTGGTCGCCGGCTACTTCGGTGGTCTCGGGCGCGGCCTCGGCGTGCTCGCGCGCTCCCCGATCGACGCGATCGCTGTCGACCTCGTCACCGATGAGTCCTTTGTGGACGCGGTCGCCGCCGAACCCGCCTTGCGGGACAAGGAGGTTCTGGCCGGTGTCGTCGACGGGCGCAACGTCTGGCGCACCGACCCCGCCCGCGCGCTCGGCCGGGCGGCGACCCTGCTCGGCATCGCGAAGTCGGTCAGTGTGTCGACGTCCTGCTCGTTGCTGCACGTGCCCTACGACGTCGAGCGTGAGGACGGGCTCCATCCGCGACTGAAGGGCTGGCTGGCGTTCGCGAAGCAGAAGGTCGACGAGGTCGTCCTGCTCGGACGCGCGTTGAAGGAAGACGGCGTCGACCTCTCGGCCGCTCGTGCCGCGGCCGCGGATCGCGCGACGGCGGCCGACCTGGCCGACGCCGGGGTGCGGGCCCGGTTGGAGGCGCTGCGACCGGAGGACACCGTCCGCTCCCCCTACGCCGAGCGGGCGGCGGCGCAGCAGGCCGCGCTGGGACTGCCGCCGTTGCCGAGCACCACGATCGGCTCGTTCCCGCAGACCACCGGCGTCCGCAAGGCGCGGGCCGCGCACAAGGCGGGCTCACTGGACGACGCGGGCTACGAGGCCGCGATGAAGGCCGAGATCGAGCGCGTCATCCGGCTGCAGGAGGAGCTCGGACTGGACGTGCTGGTGCACGGCGAACCCGAGCGCAACGACATGGTGCAGTACTTCGCCGAGCGGCTGGCCGGGTTCGCGGCCACCGACTTCGGCTGGGTGCAGTCCTACGGTTCGCGATGTGTCCGGCCGCCGATCCTGTACGGCGACGTCTCACGTCCGGCGCCGATGACCGTCGAGTGGGCGCGCTACGCGCAAAGCCTGACCGGCAAGCCCGTCAAGGGGATGCTGACCGGCCCGGTGACGATCCTGGCGTGGTCGTTCGTCCGCGACGATCAACCGCTGGGCGAGACCGCCCGTCAGGTGGCGCTGGCCATCCGCGACGAGGTGCACGATCTGCAGGAGGCGGGCATCCGCGTCATCCAGGTGGATGAGCCGGCGCTGCGCGAACTGCTCCCACTGCGCGCGGTGGCGCATGAGGCGTACTTCGCGTGGGCGGTTTCGTCGTTCCGGCTCGCGACATCCGGGATCGACGACGCGACGCAGATCCACACGCATATGTGCTACTCGGAGTTCGGCGAGGTGGTCAAGGCGATCGACGCGCTCGACGCCGACGTCACCAGCATCGAGGCCGCGCGGTCGAAGATGGAGGTCGTCACCGACCTCGGCGCGGCGGGCTTCGGCCGCGGCGTCGGGCCGGGCGTGTACGACATCCACTCGCCGCGCGTCCCCGATGTCGACGAGGTGAGCGGACTGCTGCGGACCGCCGTCGGCGCCGTGCCCGCCGAGCGGATCTGGGTCAATCCGGACTGCGGCTTGAAGACACGCGGGTACGCCGAGGTCGAGCCCGCCCTGCGGAATCTGGTCGCGGCCGCCCGAGCGGTCCGCGCCGAGCTCTCCTGACGTTCCGTGAAGGCCTCCTTGAGGGACCCTGGGTCCCTCAAGGAGGCCTTCACGGAACTTCCACCGGGGTATTGTCAGAACGTCAATAAGGGTGCGATGGTGGAGCGGTAGCCGATCTCAGCGGGGAGATGGTCACCATGGCGAACGCCGTCGAAAAGGTCACCGGGGCACTGCGCGAGCGGGTCCCGCCGCTCACGTCGATCCCCTTGCCGCGTTCGGTCGACCAGCGCTGGCTCGGCGCGACCTGGCCGGTCCGCGAACTCGCACCCGCCCCGCCGGGCCTCAAACCCGTCCTCGGCGACGAGGGCCCGCCGGTCATCGGGCACGCGCTGGACTTCATGCGCTTCGGCATCGAGTTCGGCCTCAAACGCTACGAGACCTACGGCCCGGTGTCGTGGATGGGCGCGTTCGGCCGCCGCATCGTCGCGCTCTCCGGCCCGGAGGCCACGCAGATCGCGTTGGTGAACAAGGACAAGGCCTTCTCCCAGGAGGGCTGGAAGTTCTTCATCGAGCAGTTCTTCGACCGCGGCCTGATGCTGCTCGACTTCGGCGAGCACCACCTGCACCGCCGGATCATGCAGGCGGCGTTCACCCGGCAACGGCTCACCGGCTACGTCGACCAGATGGGCCCGGCCCTGCGCGAGGGCATCGCCGCGTGGGCGGATCGGCCGAACCCGCGGATCTACTGGTCCCTCAAGCAACTCACGCTCGACGTCGCGACGCGGGTGTTCATGGGTATGCGATCCGGCGACGACGCGGCCGCGATCAACCGCGCGTTCGTGAATTCCGTGCGCGCGGGCACGGCCATCGTGCGCTTTCCCGTCCCCGGCGGCCGCTGGGCGGCGGGCCTGCACGGCCGCAAGGTCCTCGAACGCTACTTCTCGGCGAATCTGCCCGCGAAACGGGCGAGTGACGGCGACGACCTCTTCACCGCCTTGTGCCACGCCACCACCGAAGACGGTGATCGCTTCACCGACTCCGACGTGGTCAACCACATGATCTTCCTCATGATGGCCGCGCACGACACGTCGACCATCACCAGCGCCGCGGCCGTCTACCACCTCGCGAAGAACCCCGAATGGCAGGAACGCGCGCGTCAGGAGTCCCTCGCGCTCGGCGACGACGTGCCGGACATCGAGGCACTGGAGACCTTGACGACGCTGGACCTGGTGATCAAGGAAGCCCTGCGGCTGGTGGCGCCGGTTCCTTCGCTGGCAAGGAAGACCGTGAAGGACACCGAGGTTCTCGGCCACTTCATTCCCGAAGGGACACTCGTCGGGGTTTCCCCCACCGTCAATCATTTCGCGCCGGAGTACTGGACCGACCCGATGCGGTTCGACCCGGATCGCTTCGGCGAGCAACGCCGCGAGGACAAGTCGCACCGCTACGCGTGGATGCCGTTCGGCGGCGGCGCACACAAGTGCATCGGCCTGCATTTCGGGACGTTCGAAGTGAAAGCCCTGCTGCACGAGATGCTGCGGGCGTATCGGTGGTCGGTCCCGGAGGACTACACCGCACGCTGGGACTACGTCTCGCTGCCCGTTCCCGCGGACGGCCTGCCGATCCGGCTGACAGCGCGCTGAACTCCGACCAAACGGACATCCACGATCGAGTACTCTTGGTGACATCCGGTCACCACTCGTGTAGTAGCGATCACCCTTTCAGCCGGTAGACACCCCGGATCGCGCATGATGCCGTGGCACTACACCCGGTCGGCTCATACCTAGTGTGGGCCCATGAGCCCGGACACCCGGTCTGAGCTGGCCATAAACCGCGCATGAAGAGGTGAAGTGTGCCCGAGCCTGGTTCCGCGCCAGGGTTGGTGGACGTAGCTCGGAGATGGGCCGAGACGCTCGCTGACACTAAAGGAGTATCGCTTCCCAAGGAGCAACTCGAACAGCTGCTGCTCGGCGTCGTCAAGGACGCCGTCCGGACCGAGCCCGATCACCAGCCCGCTCTGCAGCGCTTCTCCAAGCTCTATTCCGCCTCGCCCATCGGGATCGCGCTCGCCGATCCCCACGGCACGATCGTCGAGGCGAACATCGCCCTCGGCAAACTCCTCGGCTGCCGTCCCGGCGCACTGCGCGGCCGGGAGATCCCCGATCTCGGCTCCGCCGACCATGACGTCGCCCGGCTGCGGAACGCGCTCTCGCAGCTCATGACGGCGGGCAGGCCGACCCAGCAGGAACGCCTGTTGCTGGACCACAGCGAGGAAGGCCCGCTCTGGGTCGACGTGACCCTGACCGATCTGCCCGGCGACCGGCCCGGTTCGACCTATCCGGTGCTGATGGTCGCCGACGCCAACGAGATCCACCTGCTGCAGGAACAACTGCTGCACCAGAACGTGCACGACCCGCTGACCGGCCTGCCGAACGCCACCGCCTTCGGCAACGCGCTCGAAGCCGCGCTGGCCGGGTCCGGCAGCGAGCAGATCGCGCTCGTCTACCTCGACGTCGACGGCTTCAAGGTGATCAACGACGGTCTGGGCGCCGGCGTCGGCGATCAGGTGCTGCGTGGGGTCGCGAAGAAGCTCACGTCCGTCTTCACCGGCAGGCACAACGGTTCGGTCGCCCGGCTGTCCGGCGACGGCTTCGCCGTCCTGCTGCGCGGCGACTTCACCCCGCCCGAGGTGATCGCACTGGTCGAGCAGGCTCTGGAGGAACTGGTCGAGCCGATCTACCTCGGCGGGCACGGTATCGGGGTCAGCGCGAGCGCGGGCATCGTCGTCCGCCCGGTTGCCGACGGCGGACCCGAAGACCTGCTTCGCGCCGCGGAAATCGCCCTGCACCGCGCCAAGGAGGCGGGCAAGGCGCAATGGATGCTGTTCGACCCGGAACTCGACGCGCGTGACCGGGGCCGCTACCAGCTGGGCGCGGTCATCGCCGGAGCACTGGAGAACGGCGAGTTCTCGCTGATCTACCAGCCGACGGTGAAGCTCGCGAACCCCGACCAGCTGGCCGCGGTCAACGCCGGATTGCGCTGGAGCCACCCGGAGAAGGGCGAACTGGACTCGGACGAGTTCTACCCGCTCGCGCAGATCACCGGGATGACCATCCCGCTCGGCCGGTGGCTGCTGGCCGAATCGCTCGCCGCCACCGCGAGGTGGCGCAACAGGTTCGGCGAAGCCGCGCCCGATGTCTGCGTGCGGCTGCCGAACCGGCTGGCCATCGAGCCCGATCTGGTGCTACTGGTCAAAGAACAACTCGACCGGCACAGCCTGCCCGCCCAGGCGCTGCGGCTGTGCACGGACCGCGAATCCGTACTCGACCCGAACGGCGAGGTGCTCGACTCCTTCGCCGTACTGGCCGATCTGGGCGCCCAGCTCGTGCTGACGATCTCCGGCTCCGACGATCTCGAACTGATCCCGCGGCACCGGCTGCCGGTCCGCCACGTGATCCTGTCCGGCGCCGTGGTCGACGCGCTGGCCGACGGCGAGGACGAGGCCGACGTCCGCCACCTGTGCCAGCTGGTCACCAGGGCCAAGGAGCTGAAACTCCGCATCGGCGCGGAAGGCGTCCACAACCACGAACAGGCCGAACGGCTCCGGCGATACGGCGTGCTCGCGGCGCGTGGTTCGTTCGTCGCGGACTCCGCGACCGGGGACGAGGTCGACGAGCTCATCGAACGCCACGCCCATTGACGTGTGTTCTCAGGTGAACCCGCGACCGCGATCGACGTCGGCAGGACGCCGCCTGGCCTTCGGCCGGGCGGGTTCACGCGTTCGGTCACTTTCCCGGGCACACCGCAGCTCCGCCCATTGACGTGACAGGATCGCGTCCATGGACCAAGGTGACATCGCCCCGGACTTCACCCTTCCCGACGACAAGGGCGAGCAGCGCACGCTGTCGGACTTCCTCTCGTCCGGCCCGGTCGTGCTGTTCTTCTACCCCGCCGCGATGACCAGCGGCTGCACCGCGGAAAGCTGCCACTTCCGCGATCTGGCCGCCGAATTCGCCGAGGTGGGCGCGCATCGGGTCGGGATCAGCCCGGACGCCGTCGCCAAACAGCAGGAGTTCTCGGCCAAACACGGCTTCGACTATCCGCTACTGTCCGATGTGGACGGTTCGGTGGCGAAACAGTTCGGCGTGTGGCGCAAGTTCAGCCCGCTGCACGCCAAACGGCACACCTTCGTCATCGACACCGACCGCGAGGTGCTCGAAGTGATCAAGAGCGAACTGAAGTTCACCGTGCACGCCGACAAGGCACTAGCCGCCTTGCGCGAGCGCAAGACTAAGGGCGCTTGAGCCGCCAGATCCTGGTGACACCCGCGCAGGCGGGGGCGAGCGGCGGTTCGGTGGCCTCGTCGCCGATCATCGTGAACCCCAGCCGCGCGGGCACGGCGCCGCTCGCGACGTTGTTCTCGTCGTGCCGGATCTCGACCTCCGGCGCGCCGAGCCGGAAGGCCTCGTCTGTCAGGAGCTTCGCGGCCCTGGTCACGAAGCCGCGACCGGTGTGGTGCCGGCTGAGCCAGTAGCCGATCTCGATCCGGTCCGGATGGATGATCATGCCGGTGCCGCCGACGATGTGGTCCTCGGCGAGGATCGCGAAATCGTAGGTCTTGCCTTCGGCCCAGTTCCTTGTGCTGTGCTCCAGGAAGTCTGCGGCTTCGCGAAGGCCGTAACCGTTGGTGGCCCAGATCATCCACGCGCCGAGATGCGCGGCCGAATCCCCCGCGACGGCGGCGAGGGTTTCGAGTTGCCGCGGCTGCCAGCGGCGCAACGTGACGACTTCGTCGGCGAGGGTCTCGGCGGGCGCTTCCATCCGCCCATGGTGACTCGCCTTCGCTCCGGGCGCCTCCGGTTTTCGGGCCCGGACCGCCTCGCGGATGTCATGAAAGGGTCGTTCAGGACGAAAAACGTCCTGAACGACCCTTTCATGACATCGGCCCGGCAGCGAGCAGCGTCCGAAGCACGCGAGGCACCAAAAACGCTAGGAACGGTCCTTTCCTTGCGAATTTTGCAAGGAAAGGACCGTTCATGGCACCGAAAGGACCGATGATCAGGTCAGGATCGCGCTGTCCGGGATCTCCGTGTCGTTCTTCAACGCGTCGAAAAGCAGCTTCGACTTCGTCTTGTCCCAGTTCTCCGCCGAGCCGTTGGTCACCGGCACCGTCGTGGTGACGACGCCGCCCGAGGAGATCCCGCGCATCGCCAGCGCCAGCCCCACCAGGTTGTGCACGTGGTCGCCGGTGTCCATCGTCAGCGCGTCGGGTCCGGTCGACAGCAGCGGGAACAGCGAGAACGGGTTCAGCAGGGTGCCGGGGCTGCCGATCTCGCTGACCAGCGCGCCGATGAACTTGCGCTGGTTGGCGACGCGGTCGAGGTCCGAGCGCGGCGTCGCGTCGCTGTGCCGCATGCGGACGAACCCGAGCGCCTGCGGACCCTGGAGGTCCTGGCAGCCCGCGGGGATCTTGATCCCGGTGAGGGTGTCCTCCATCGGCTTCTCGACGCACATGTGGACCCCGCCGATCGCGTCGACGATCTTGGCGAACCCGCCGAAGCCGATCTCGGCGTAGTGGTCCATGCGCAGGCCGGTGGCGCCTTCGACGGTCTGCGCGAGCAGTGCCGGGCCGCCGATCGAGAACGCGGCGTTGATCTTGTTCTTGCCGTGTCCCGGGATGGTCACCTGCGAGTCGCGCGGGAGGCTCAGCAGCGTCGGCTTGGTGCTGTTGGACGGGACGTGCGCGATCATGATGGTGTCGGTCCGCTTGCCGCCGCCGGCGGCCTTGGAGTCGCCGGTGACCAGCTTCTCCTGTTCCTCGGCCGTCAGCCCGTCCCGGCTGTCGGAGCCCACGATCAGCCAGTTGGTGCCCTCGGCCGCGACGGGGCGGCCGGTGTATTCGGCCAGCGCGTCGACGCGGTTGATGGAGAACTCCAGGTACACCCACACTCCGGCGAGGAACACCACGAACACGGTCAGCAGGGTGACCAGCACCTTGCCGAAGCCCCAGCGCTTGCGTCGCGCCGGCGGCCGCGCGCCGTCGGAAGGGCGGCCGGAAGGGGGCTGCGGCGGGCCGGGACGACGCGGCGGCGGACCGGCGGGACGTTCCTGACCGCCGTGCCCCATGGGCGCGGTCCGCTCGTCGTACGGGCTGCTTCCCCGGCCAGGCAGCGGCATCATCTGCGCCGGCTGGTGCCGCCGGGGGCGGCCGGACGGCGGCCGCTGTGGCGGCATCCGTCGCCCTCGGTCGTCGCCTCCATACGTCATGCCGAATCACCCGTCCCGATTTCGCGTGTAAGGCCCAGTCAACCGCAGACCCTAGGTGAAGGACGTCCGGCACCCCGCATCGGTTGGGTGGCGTTCACCGTCCGTTTTCGGCGAATCCGAACTGGTGGACCTTGAGATACCCCGAGCGGAATCCCGCTTCGGAGTACGCCAGGTAGAACTCCCACATCCGCTTGAAGACGTCGTCGAAGCCCAGTTCGGTGATGTCGTCCCACCGCTGGGTGAATCTCTCCCGCCACAGTCGCAACGTGTGCGCGTAGTCCTGGCCGAACTCGCGCACCCCTTGCAGAGTCAGCCGGGTGTCGGCCAGCATGCCCTGTTCGATCGAGGTGGTCGACGGGATCAGCCCGCCGGGGAAGATGTACTTGTGCATCCAGGTGTACGAGCGGGCCGCGGCGAGCATGCGTTCGTGGTCCATGGTGATGGCCTGGAGGCCGAACCTGCCGCCCGGCTTCAGCCGCTTCCCGATGGTCTCGAAGAACGTGGGCCAGTACGGCTCGCCGACGGCCTCGATCATCTCGACACTGACCACGGCGTCGTACTCGCCGGTCGAGTCGCGGTAGTCGCACAGCCGGACGTCGACGCGGTCGGCGAAGCCCGCCGCCGCGATACGCTCGGTCGCCAGCTTCGCCTGTTCCTCGGAAATGGTCAGTGACGTGACCTTGGCCCCGCGTGCGGCGGCCCGGATCGAGAGTTCGCCCCAGCCGGTGCCGATCTCGAGCACCGTGCTGCCGTCCCGGACGCCCGCGTAGTCCAGGACGCTGTCGATCTTGCGGTGCTGCGCGGTGGTGAGGTCGTCGTCCGGGCCGAACAACGCCGACGAGTACATCATCGACGGGTCCAGGAACGTGCCGAACAGCTCGTTGGACAGGTCGTAGTGGCGATGGATGTTCGCCCGCGAACCCTCGATGGTGTTCTCCTCGGCGGCGGGGTGGCCGCGGTCGACGAACCGGCGGAACCGTTGCAGCAGCGGCGGGATGAGCGTCGCCATCCGCTCCGCGAACGGGGTCAGCACCTCGGCGAGCGCGTCGCTCGTCCAGTCGCCGACCATGTACGCCTCGCCGAAGCCGATCTTCGCGTCCACGCCGAGGCGGTGGAAGAAGGCGGCAGGGCGATTGAGCCGCATCTCGGGCGCGTCCGGGCCGCCCGCGCCCAGCAGCGAGCCGTCGGGCATGCGCACGCGGACGTTCAACGGGCGCACCGCGTGCCGGAACAACTGCTCGGCGATCCGCGCCCGGAACGGGGAATGCGGCGGGGTGGCCAGCCCCGGCCACCGGGTTTCGTCAGGGACGGGCAGGCCGGACGAACCGGCCGCCCGATCGACGCTGAACGTGGACATCAGTACTCCCTCCCACCCGGTTCAGACCGGGATCCGCAGCCGTTCCGAGCTCGGCCGTCCCCAGGCCCCGCTCAGGGTTTCGTCGGTTCCCCCGGCTTCGATCAGCTCAAGGGTGAAGGCCCGTATGAGGCGGTTCCAGACGCGAGATCTGCGTAACATCGCATGCCCTTCGCCACCGATCTCGAACCGCGCGGACCGCGACGTCACCTTTTCGGCGCGTTCGGCGAAAGCGTGTGAGGCCACCGGATCGGTCATCCGGTCCTTGGTCCCGTGCGCGATGAGCACGGCGCGACCGCCGACGGCGTCGATGGATTCACCCGGTGGTGTCCACGGGGCCAGCGCGCAGACCCCGGTCACGGCCGGATCGTCGGCGACGCGCAGGGCGACCCGCCCGCCCATCGAATGGCCGACGAGGATCACCGGCACATCCGGGTGATCGTCGTGGATCTGTTTCAACGCCCAGCGCGCGTCGGCGAGCGCATCGGTACCGTGATCGTTCCAGCCGTAGATCCGGTTGCGCAGCAGCCGCACCTCGACCCCGTGCTCCCGGCACGCCCGGTGGACGTCCTTCGCCAGCGGCACCATCCGCTGGTACGCCAGCCGCCACGGCGCCACGCGGGCATGACTGTGCTCCGCGCCGCCGTGCAGTACCAGCACCACGGCCTTCACCTGGCCGCGTGCTCGCCAAGTCCGCACCGCGGGATCAGCCTCGTTCACCCTGGGCCCTCCAGTCTCCGAAACCCCGGCCGCAGTGATCGGGTCAACCTCGATCATGACCCGATGTATTCCACTTCGGCCATTGGTCCACGCGATACATTCGTCGCTGACCTCCAGACGGAAGGGCGGATGTGGTGAGCACCACCGAACGTTATGCAGACGTCGCCGAACGGCTCGCGGAAGCCGAACGGGGTAACGCGGCGCAGATCCGGAAATCGGCCGAGCTGATCCTGGACGTCATCCGGGCGGACGCCCTGGTGTTCACCGCCGGGGCCGGGCATTCGCTGGCCGCGGTCGCCGAGACCTTCTACCGCGCGGGCGGGCTCGCCTGTGTGTACCCGGTCTACCACCCCGAACTGCTGCCACTGCACGGCGCGCAGCACAGCACCAAGACCGAGCGCCGCTCCGGGCTCGCCGAAGAGGTGCTGGCCGAGCGCGCGCCGGGGCCGGACGACCTGCTGGTGGTGTTCTCGACCTCGGGCGTCAACCCGTACCCGGTCGAACTGGCCGCCGGGGCGCGGAAGCGCGGGGCGTCGGTCATCGCGGTGAGTTCGGCCGCGTCCGTGGCCGCGGCGCCCAAACGCGCGGCGACGACACTGATCGAAGAAGCGAGCATCGTGCTCGACTCCCACGTCCGCCCCGGCGACTCGAGCTATCCGCCGGACGCGCCGCGGACCGCGCCACTGTCCACTGTGATCAACGCGTTCCTGTGGAACCTCGTCCTCGCCGAGGTCGTGGACCTCGGTGCGGCGCAGGGCGTCGACATCCCGCTGTGGCGCAGTTCCAACGTGGACGGTGGCGACGAGGCCAACGCCGCGCTGCTGGCCAAGTACGGCGAGCGGGTCCCCGCGCTCCGCTAGCTCCTCGCCCGCGCGGACGAGTTCCTTGACTCGTCCGCGCGACACTTCTACGGTCACATACCGACCGGTCGGTGTCCGCAGGAGGTTCGTACCCATGCCCGAGATCCACGGTGATTGCGCGGCGGGGTTCGAACCCGTCCTTTCCGCCTTCGAGGAGAACTTCGCCGGACGCGGTGAGATCGGCGCCGCCTTCTCGGTGACCCGGCACGGCGAGACCGTGGTCGACCTCTGGGCGGGCTGGGCCGATCCGGACCGGACGATCCCGTGGCGGGCGGACACGCTCACCAACGTCTGGTCGACCACCAAGGGCATGACCGCGCTCTGCGCGCACCACCTCGCCGACGCCGGTCTGCTCGACCTCGACGCGCCGGTCGCGAAATACTGGCCGGAGTTCGCGGCGGCGGGCAAACAGGACATCCCGGTGCGCTGGCTGCTCTCGCACCGCTCCGGCGTGACCGGCATCGGCCTCGACCGGCCGGTGACGGTCGGGGAACTGTACGACTGGGAGCACATCACCGGACTGCTCGCCGCGCAGGCGCCGCTCTTCGAACCGGGCACCGTCAGCGGTTACCACGCGCTGTCGTTCGGTTTCCTCGTCGGCGAGGTGATCCGCCGGGTGAGCGAGCAGGACGTCCGCGCGTACTTCGCCGCGCACATCGCCGGCCCGCTGGAGGCGGACTTCCGGATCGGCCTGGACTCCGACGACGATCTGGCGCGCTGCTCCACCCTCGTCGAGCCCGTGCTGGGCGACGAGATGAAGAGCGCGCTGGCGCAGGCGTTCGCCAACGCCGGCCCGCCCGCGCTCGCGGCGCTGGCGAACCCGCGCGTCCAAGGCCGCGACGCCAACGATCCGGCCTGGCGGCGCGCGATCCTGCCCGCCCTGAACGGACACGGCACCGCAAAGGCCATCGCGACCATCTACGGCGCGCTCGCCTCCGGCCGCCTGCTCTCGGCCGGAGCGCTCGCGACCGCCCGCGAAGGACAGGGCCGCGAGGCCGACGTCGTCGGCGGACTGGGCAACGAATGGGCGCTGGGGTTCTACCTCGGCAGCGAGGAACGCGGCTTCGGCCCGAACCCTCGCGCGTTCGGGCACGACGGGCTCGGCGGCTCGTCAGGCGGCGCGGATCCCGAGAGCGGGATCGCCTTCGGCTACACGATGAACCGGATGGGGCCGCTGATGCGGGACGATCCGCGGAAGATGGCGCTGGTGAACGCGACCTTCGCGTCCCCCGCCCTCGCCTGACCGTCCCCGGATGTCATGAAAGGGTCGTTCAGGACGAAAAACGTCCTGAACGACCCTTTCATGACACATCACGGGGGAAGCGACCCTTGAAGGTCACGCGGCCGCAGGCTCCTCCGAGAACTGCGTCAGGTACAGCGCCGCGTAGCGCCCTTCCCGCGCGAGGAGCTCTTCGTGCGTTCCCCGCTCGACGATCTCCCCGTGCTCGATCACCAGGATCTGGTCCGCCGCCCGCACCGTCGACAACCGGTGCGCGATGACCAGCGCGGTCCGCCCGTCGAGCGCGTCGGTCAGCGCCTCGCCGACGGCGGCCTCGGACTGCGAGTCCAGATGCGCGGTCGCCTCGTCGAGGACGACGACCCTCGGCTGAGCCAGCAGGAGCCGGGCGATGGTCAGCCGCTGCCGTTCCCCGCCGGAGAGCCGGTAGCCCCGCTCCCCCACCAGTGTCTCCAGCCCGTCCGGCAGGTCCCGGATCAGCTCGGCCAGCCGCGCCTTCTCCAGCGCCGACCAGATCTCGGCATCGGTGACGCCGGGCCGCGCGTATTCGAGGTTCGCCCGGATCGTGTCGTGGAAGAGATGCCCGTCCTGGGTCACCACGCCGACGGTTTCCCGCAGCGCGGCGAAACCCAGGTCGCGAACGTCCACATCGGACAAGCGGACCGATCCGGCGTCGACGTCGTAGAGGCGCGGCAGCAGCGAGGCGATCGTCGACTTGCCCGCCCCGGACGAACCGACCAACGCCACCATCTGCCCGGGTTCGGCGCGGAAGCTGATGCCGTGCAACACCTCTTCGCCGCCTCGGTGATCCAAAGTGGACACGTCCTCCAGCGACGCCAGCGAGTACCGGTTCGCGGCGGGGTAGCCGAACCGGACGTCCGAGAACTCCACCGAAACCGGGCCTTCGGGAACGCGGCGCGGTTCCGGCTTCTCTTCGATCATCGGCTTGAGGTCGAGTACTTCGAAGACCCGCTCGAACGACACCAGCGCGGTCATCACGTCCACCCGGACGTTCGCCAGCGCGGTGAGCGGCGAGTACAGCCTGGTCAGCAGCAGCGCCAGCGCCACGACGGTGCCCGGCGCGAGTGCCCCGGTCAGCGCGAGGTAACCGCCCAGCCCGTAGACCAGGGCCTGCGCGAGCGCGGAGACCGTGGTCAGGCTGGTCAGGAACCAGCGCGTCAGCATCGCCGTCCGCACCCCGATGTCGCGCACCCGCCCGGCCCGCGAGCCGAAGTCGCCCACCTCGCGCGCCGGGTCGCCGAACAGCTTCACCAGTGTCGCGCCCGGCGCGGAGAACCGTTCGGTCATCTGCGTGGTCATCGACGCGTTGAGCTGCCCCGCCTCCCGCTGCAGCGCGGCCATCCGCCGCCCGAGCCGCCGCGTCGGCAGGATGAACACCGGCAGCAGCACCAGCGCCAGCAGCGTGACCTGCCAGGACAGCGTCATCATGACCACCAGCGACAGCACGAGCTGGATCACGTTGGTGACCAATCCGGACAGTGTCGCGGTGAACGTGCGCTGCGCGCCGATGACGTCGTTGTTGAGCCTGCTCACCAGCGCGCCGGTGCGGGTGCGCGTGAAGAAGGCGACCGGCATCCGCTGCACGTGCCGGTACACCGCGAGCCGCAGGTCGAGGATGATCCCCTCGCCGATCCTCGACGACTGCGCCCGTTCCGCCAGCCCGAGTCCGGCGTCGATCAGCGCCAGCACCGCGATCACCACGGCCAGCCACACCACCAGCGCGACGTCGTGCCCGCCGATGATCGCGTCGACCACCTTCCCGGCCAGCACCGGCGTGCTCACCGCCAGCACCGCCGACACGACGGTGAGCACCAGGAAGATCAGCAGCCTCCGCCAATGCGGCCTGGCGAACCGCGCGACGCGGCGGAGCGTGCCCTTGTGCAGACCCTTCGGAACGTCGGCCGACTTCATCGCCGAGTTCATCAGCGACCAAGTGTTGTCCATGAGAACCCTCTCTTACCCCCAGAACCTCGATATTAGTCGAGGGTTTTCCCGGATATAAGCATGACCAACACCGGAGCACACCGGATGCTTCCCGGTTTCCGCGTCCTCTTTCCGGCGGACGCGGCCACGTCGGTAGCCTGAGCCGGTGACCATGGACCCCGACCGGCGACGACTGACCACAGACCTGGTCTTCTACACGGGCTGTCTCGTCTTCGCCGTCGTGAACACGGCCGTCGCGGAGTTCTACGGTTATCGTGTGTGGGCGAACTTCGCTGTAGCGGGTTACGGCCTCGCCGTGGCCCACTCCGGCTGGCTGCTGATCGCCGCCCGGCGCGGCGAACGCCCGTCCGGCAAGCTCGGTTCGCGGTGGATCGGTATCGGGGCGATCGGCCTGTTCGCGATGATCCTTCCGTTGGGAATGCTCGTCATTCGCCGTCTGACCGGAGTGGACTGGCTCGTCACGCCGAACTCGTGGGCCGCCCAGCCCGAGGTCTGGGTGATCGAGCGGTCGGCGAAACTCCTTCTGGAGAACGGAACCCCGTACGTCGACGTCACCGCGCTCGGTCGCGCGGTGGAAGTAAACGATTACACACCATACGGTCCGGTGATGACCGTGTTCGGTCTGCCGCGCGCCTTGGCGGGTGGCGGACCGGTCGCGAACGCCCTCACCGACGCGCGCTGGATGTTCGCGCTGGCGGCCGTCGCGTGTGTGCTGCTGACGCTGCGGCTGCTGAAGTGGCCGAAGATCCCGGTGAGTGCGGCACAACTCGCGCTCGCCTGCCCGCTGACCGCGCTGACCTGGGCGGTCGCCGGCCCGGATCTGGCCATCGCCGGCCTGCTGGTGCTGTCCTTCGCGCTGGCCACGACCGGCCGCGCGATGCTGTCGGGTCTGGTGCTGGCGCTGGTGGTCAGCGCGAAACTCATCGTCGCACCCGCGATCGTGGTGCTGGGTGTCCTGTTGATCACGCGGCGTGGTCCTCGCGCACTGGGCGGGTTCGCCGCGGCACTCGTGGTGACGACCGTCGTCCTGCACGTACCCGTCTACTTGGTCGACCCCAAGGCTTTCGTCGAACACGTCTTCCGGTTCCCGCTGGGAATCGGCGTGATCAAGTCACCTGCGGCGAGCCCGTTGCCCGGCCACCTCATCGCCTCGCTCGGCCCGGTGGGCACGGCGATTTCCTTCACCCTGCTCGGGATCGCGGCCGTCGCGATCCTGGTCTGGCTACTGCGCCGTCCTCCCGCGACCGGCTCGGACGCGCTGCTGCGGATGGCCGTGGGGCTCGTCGCGCTGATCATGCTCACTCCGGCGACCAGGTACGGGTACCTGGTGTATCCGCTGGTCCTGCTCGGTGCCAGGCTGGCCTTCCTGGCCGCGGAAACCCGTGAAACAGCGGTCCCTGGAAAGGGAACTGCGCCCCCCGCGCAGCAGTCCGCTACTTCCTCGTGACTACTTCTTCTTGACCCTGGTGGCACCGCCACGGCCGCGCAGCTGGACGCCGGACTCCGAGAGGACCCGGTGCACGAACCCGTACGAGCGACCCGTGGACTCCGCGAGGGCGCGGATGCTCGAGCCCTTCTCGTATTTCTTCTTCAGGTCAGCGGCCAGCTTGTCACGCGTGTTGCCGGTGATCCGCGCGCCTTTCTTGAGATCAGCCACGTCGATCGCCTTCCCGCCGAGAGTGTTCTGGGCCACATAACGGCCCCTGTCGCCGCAATGATCGAACACTGAGCGCCGGAATGCCAGACGACGAGCGCAAAACTGCCGAAACCGCGATCACATTGGGCCATTTCAGTGGCCGGAGGGCATCGATCAAGCACCCGAACGGACGCAGGCGTCACGCAAGCTGGACAAGTTCCAGATAATCCGCCGACCAATGGTCCTCGGTTCCGTCCGGCAGCAGGATCACGCGTTCCGGCTCCAGTGCCTCGACGGCGCCCGGGTCGTGCGTCACCAGGACGACGGCTCCGGCGAAGCTGCGCAAAGCGTCCAGGACCTGGGCACGGCTGGCCGGGTCCAAGTTGTTAGTCGGCTCGTCGAGCAGCAAAACGTTGGCAGCGCTGGACACCAGACCGGCGAGCGCGAGCCTCGTCTTCTCGCCACCGGAGAGCGTGCCGGCGGGCTGATCGAGTTGCTCGCCGGTGAAGAGGAACGACCCGAGAAGGTTCCGCAACTCTTGCGCTCCCGTGTCCGGGGCGAGGTGACGGATATTTTCCCACACGGACGCATCGTGGTCGAGCGTTTCATGTTCCTGTGCGTAATAGCCCAAACGCAATCCGTGACCTGGAATGGTCTCACCGGTATCCGGAGTTTCCATTCCGCCGAGCAGCCGGAGCAAAGTCGTCTTTCCCGCACCGTTCAATCCGAGTACGACGACCTTCGACCCGCGGTCGATGGCGAGGTCGACTCCGGTGAAGATCTCGAGCGAACCGTAGGACTTCGAAAGCCCCTCCGCGGTGAGCGGCGTGCGGCCGCACGGCGCGGGCTCGGGGAACTTGATCCGGGCGACCTTGTCGGCCTGCCGGGTCTCGTCGAGCGCGGACAGCATCTGCTCGGCGCGGCGGGCCATGTTCTTGGCGGCCACCGCCTTCGTCGCCTTGGCACCGAGTTTCGCGGCCTGCTGCTGCAGCGTGGCCGCCTTCTTCTCGGCATTCGCCCGCTCGCGGCGGCGGCGCTTCTCGTCGGTGGCGCGCGCGTCGAGGTAGCGCTGCCAGCCCATGTTGTACAGGTCCAGCTCGCTTCGGGTCGCGTCGAGGAACCACACCTTGTTGACCACGTCCGCCAGCAGTTCGACGTCGTGGCTGATCACCACGAGACCGCCGTCGTGCTGCTTCAGGAAGCCGCGAAGCCAGTTGATGGAGTCGGCGTCGAGATGGTTGGTGGGCTCGTCTAGCAGCAGGATCGTCTCGGATTTGCCGCCCGCGCCCGCTTCGGCGGCGGCGAACAGGATCCGGGCCAGCTCCACGCGACGGCGCTGACCACCCGAGAGCGTTTGCAGCGTCTGTTCGAGCACGCGGTCGGCGAGGCCGAGGTTGGAACAGATCCGCGCCGCTTCGCTCTCGGCGGCATACCCGCCGAGGGAGGCGAAGCGCTCTTCGAGACGGCTGTAGCGGCTGATCGCCTTGTCGCGCTCCTTGTCGTCCACCAGCTCCGACATCGCGGTCTGCGCCTTTTCCATGTTGCGCATCAACGAGTCGAGGCCGCGGGCGGAGAGCACGCGGTCTTTCGCGGTGACGGACAGGTCGCCCTCACGCGGATCCTGCGGCAGGTAGCCGAGCTCGCTGCTGCGGCGGACCTCGCCGGCATGCGGCTCGCCCTCTCCGGCCAGCACCTTGAGCGAGGTGGTCTTGCCGGCGCCGTTGCGGCCGACCAGGCCGATGCGGTCGCCCTGCTGGATGCGGACGTTGGTTTCGTCGAGCAGAATGCGCGAACCGGCGCGCAGCTGCAGGCCAGAGGCCGTGATCACGGGAACTCCCGGTAAAAGGGGGTGGATGAGCGGACAGCTTCGACTCGCCTGCCGTCGGGCAGGCGAGGAGCTCACTCCAAGAGGATGTCCACACGATCAGTGTACGGGCCGCTGTCGAGCGATTTTATCCGACCGTGCCCGACGTCACGGCCCGGAGAGGGTGATCTCGACCGCGACCGCGCGTTCGGCGGCGTCGTCGAGCACCGTACGGCGCGGTTCGGCGATGTCGAGCACACGACGTTCGGCACGCTTGAACAACAGCGCCAGCCGCCTGTCCTCACGGAGCGTTTCCAACGCCCGGCGGTCGCCGCCGAGCACGACGGCGTCCACTTCGGACAGTTGCGGGACGAGTACCTCGAACGCGTCATCCGCGGCGGACTTGAGCGCTGTGCGTGCTTGCCCTTCCCTGCGCCGCGCGAACCGCTGCTGCGACCAGCCGCCCGCCGCGGACCGGCCTTGGACCAGATGCCGGTCCGTCCTGGACTGGACGACCACTCCCCCGCGCGCGATCCCGACGCTGTGCCCGCCGCGGCGCACCAGCAGGAGCGCGATCCTTCGCGAGATCAACGCGTGTTCGATGAGCGGGCCGACGGCGAGACCCGGCACGGTTCCTTCGGCGTTCAGCGGTCCGAAAGGGACGGTCGCGACGGCGACGACGCCGTTGCCCGCGGTGACCGTGACGGTGTCCGCCGCGAGTTCCGTCGAGCGGACGCCTTCGTTGCGGACGGCGAAGCGGGCGTACCAGCCTTCGAGGCGATCCGGGGCAACCTCGACCGCCCGTCCCCCGCCCGCCACCTGCCGCTCCTTCGCCATGGGTCCAACGTACGGGGCCCGGCTCCGTTCGGCAGGCGATCGGCCGTTGCCGTTCCGCGGCGACGCCAGGCTCGGCTCGATGTCGCGAAAGCCACTTTCGGGACCTCAGACGTCGCGAAAGTGGCTTTCGCGACGCTCTCCCGGCGAGTGGCGATTCGCGTGGCCGAGACGATGTCCAACACCGCACTCGCGTGATCAGAGACGTAACTCGCGAGTGCGGTCTCTGATCACGCGAGTCACGTCTTCGCGCGCTTTCCGAAAGGACTAGACCGGCTTCACCGGCCCGCGCCCGACCGACTTCCCGACGCCCGCGGGCCGCTCAGCCACGGCGGGCTGCACGAAACCGTTGACGTGCAAGGAGACCGAGCGGATCGACCCGGTGTCGCCACCGACGACGTCCGCCGCGGTGAACGTCCAGGTGCCGTCGGCGGTACCGGCGGCCAGGCCGCCGAGCGCCTGCACCGGCTTGTAGGTGCCGGTGAACGGCGCGTTCGCCGCGCTCACCGAACTGAACGCGGCGGCCGCGTTGTCGGCGAAGACGACCTGGCACAGGTTGTTGCCCGAGCTGCCGCCGCGCTGGAACACGGTCGCCTTCGCACCCGAGGGCGAGGTCAGCGTGCCGACCAGGTCACCGACGTACGAGTGGTTGATGCCCACCGTCGTCGAGGTCTGGTCGGCGTTGCAGGTCGCGCCGTCCACCGAGAACGTCAGCTTCGACGCGCGCCCGACCCCGCTCACCGTGATCGGCACGGTCACGCCGGTGGGGTCGCTGTCCGGGATCGCCACCGCGGCCCCGGCGTAGGCGAAGTCCCGCGTCACCGGCGACGGGGTGCCGACCGGCAGCGAGAACGTGGACGTGGTCGGCGAGAACGAACCCGCGAAGGTCACGCGCGCGTTCAGCACCACCGGCACACCGAGTTCCTGCGTGGCGGGAACGGTGATGGTGAAGTCGTTCACGCCGGTCTGCCCGGGGCTGATCGTGCCGTACGACTTCGACCGCGGCGCCACCGTGACACCGGGGGTCGGGCTGGACAGCACGACGCTGGTGGACGTCGCGGTGCCGTCGCCCCGGTTGGTCACCGGCACGGTCACCTTGGCGGTGTCGCCAGGGTCGAGCGCGGAACCACCGTCGGCCGGGGTGACCGTCGGCTGTCCCGCGGACGCGAGCGGCTGCGGGCTGGCGCCGGTGTAGGCGAGCACCTTGTCGGCGAGGATGACGCCCGCGCCGCTGGAGTTGTCGCGGCCCGGGGCCAGGATGTCGACGGCGGTGTTGATCAGCGCCTCGCGCACGTCGGCCGGGGGCAGCCCCGGGTTACCCGAGAGCACCAGGCCCGCGATCGCGGCGGCGTGCGGCGCGGCGGCCGACGTGCCGTAGAACGTGGTGAAGCCGGTGACGCTGGTGGAGACGCCGTCGGCCGCGGTGATGTCCGGCTTGGCGCGGACCTCACCGCCGGTCGCGGACACGTTGCCCGGAGTGATCGGCGTGCCGTCGGCCTGGAAGAAGACCCGCCGCGGACCGTCCGAAGTGAACCGTTCGACCTTCGTGGTCGCGCCGAAGGCACCGGGGAACGGGCCGGCCGGGTTGGCCGGGTCGCCCGGTTCGAGGGCACGCGGGAAGGCCTTGGCCGCCGGGGCCGCCGCGACGCTGAACGCGTCCCGCGCGGCCGAGTGGCCCACGGTCACGCCGGGGCTGGTGTAGGCCTTGAGACCGTCGGCCGAGTCGGAGAAACGGCCGCGCAGCGCGGAAAGCGACAGGTAGCGGCCTTCACCGGAGAACTTGACGATGGCCAGGCGCAGTCCGGCGACGCCCGTGGTGTCCACCCGTTCGTAGGCGTCCTGAGTGCCGCTCTGGACGTCCTGGCTGAAGTCGACGACGTTGCCCGCCGCGTTCAGCAGGTACAGGTCGTAGTCGTTGTTCGAGGCACCCAGCGGGTCGGACCAGAACAACGTGACCGGCACCCGGCCCGACGCGTTCGAGAGCGGCTCGAAGATCTGGTTGCCCGCGGCACCGGCGAAGTTGTGCGCGGTACCGGCGTATTTGCCGACGCTCTTGCCGGAGTCGACGAAGTCGCCTTCCCAGTGGCCCGAGGTGCCGTCGGTGACGTTGCCTTCGTTGCCGGCCGAGGAGAAGTACAGCGCGCCGTCGGCGGTCACGTCGTTCACGGCCTGGGCGATGATCCAGTCCTGGAACGGCGATTCCTTGAAGTACAGGACATCGTCGACGATGACGTCGCAGCCCGCGTCGAACCGCAGCTTGCGGATGTTGTCGGCGAAACTGGCGTCGGAGTTGAACGCGCTGGCGAAACCGAGCGACGCGTTCGGCGCGAGATCGTGGATGATCTCGAGCATCGCGGTGCCCTCGTCACCGTCGCCTTCCTGACCGGGGATCACGTCGACGCCCACCGGGAGTTCGCCGCGTGCCTGCGAGGTCGCGAGCGAATCGATGCCGTCCGACAACGCGCAGATCTTGGTGCCCACGCCGGTGACGCCGAACTGCTGACGCGCGGTGTCGGCGTTGTGCGCGCGGTCGCCTTCGCTGTTGACCGGTCCGGCCGCGATTCCGGGCTGCCCCTTGGCATCGACGGCTTTCTTGAGCTCGCCGGCGATCCGGGCGGCCTTCTCTTCCTTGCTCTCCCGCTTGCCCGCGGTGGCGGGCTCGGCGAGCTGCCGGGCGGTGAACGCCTCGTTGGCGGTCTCGACCTTCTTGACGTCGGCACGGCCCGCGATCGCCGGGACCGCGTTCAGCGGAACCTCGGCGCGCACACTGCCGTAGCGCTGCGACACCGCGCGAATCCCCGCACCGGATTCCCGCAGTCCTTTGAGGAGTTCTTCCGAGACCTGGCCACGGATGTCCACGAGTACGGTGCCGGCCGCGGAGACATTCGCCCCAGACCCCAGTGCGGGAACCGCGGAAGCCGGCATCCGCTGCGCGCGGAGTTTCTGTTCGACGAGCAGGCGGCTGTCCACTTTGGACTCGCCGGCGTGCTGGCTCTTCTTGATCGACTGAAGGGCTTCGATCTGCCGGACGGTGTTCTCCGAGAACGCGTCCGGGGACGATCCGCTCATCCCCGCCGCGACGGGCGGGCTCACCAGGCCCAGCGCGGTGACCAGCGCTGCGGTGCCCGCGGTCAGGATCGTTCTTCTTCTCCTACTAGAACGGGTTGGACGCACGTGCGCCTCCGATTCCTAGGCGCGTGCCCCGACTCACGCTGACCGATGCCGGCGATCACCGGCTCGATCAAGCTAAGTACCGGGCGTGCACCGGCGGCAGGAGCCGTTCGGGTGACGTCGGATGGAGATTTTCCGGATTCGGCCGCAGGCCGTGGGCCGTTCAGGGTAATCGCGTCGTCACAGGACGAACGAGTCCGACCAAGGCTGGGAAGCACGGCCCGACAAGCCGTCCAAAAGGGTCACCGCCTGTTTGTCCGTCAGCGACGCCACGAAGTCGACCACAGCCCGCCCTCGCGCCAGACCACGCACGGCGTCGGCACCGGTGACCGGTTCCCCGGTCGCTCCGACGAGCAGTTCCGGCGACGTCCGCGCCAGCGCGGAGAACTCGGACCGCGCCAGCTCCACCAAGTCGTGCAACCGTCGCGGAAGCCGGTAGAACTCGTCACGGTCGAGCAGCCACGCGTCGAGGGCGTCGACCAATGTGGTCACCAGGCTCGCCTGCCCGCGCTGGTGCAGCGCCAGTTCCGGGCGCAGCAGCACAAATCGCCGGTGCACGAACTTCAGCACCTGCACCTCGTGCCACTGCGCGGGCCGCAGGGTGAGATGCCCTGTCCGGGCCGAAGGCGACGCCACCACCTGCACACCGTCGACGAGCCGCGCGGTCCACTTCGAGGAGAAGGCGGCGGTGGCCTGCTCGGCCTCGATGGAACCGTCGAACCCGGTGGCGAGCAGGCCGTCGACGAGTTCGGCGCGGACACGGGCGACGGCGCTGGTGAAGGCGTCGTCGTCGACGATCCAGCCGTCCTTGGCGTGCATCCGGCGGCGCAGCCGTTCCAGCGAACGGCCGGGCAGCCGCCGTTCGGCGGTCAAGGTCGCGTCGTCCAGCCCGGCCAGTTCCAGCGCGTGGTCGACCCAGCCGGTGAACTCGGCCGCGACCGGCGCGTGCTGCAGGACACCGATCCGGTGGAAGTCCTGGAGGTCGTGGATGGCGTAGGCGATGTCGTCGGCGGTGTCCATCACGGACGCTTCGACGGTCTGCTGCCAGGGTTCGATCCGGCCGTCGAACGGGGCCCGCGCCTGGGTGAAGTCGTCGAGTTCGGTGCTGTAGGCGGAGAACTTGCTCGCGCCGGTGCCGGGGGCGTCGGCCGGTTCGGCCGCGCCACGGGGCTGGACGGCCATCGAGGTCGGATGCGGATCGGGCACGTGCAACCGCGCCCACGGGTACTTCAGCACCGCGGCACGCACCGCCGTGGTGAGGTCGAGCCCGGAGGCCGACGGGCCGCGCACGTCGGTGGTGGTGATGATCCGGAACGACTGCGCGTTGCCCTCGAAACCGTCGGCGAGGCCGAATCGGTGCCGCGCGATCCGGTCCAGGGTCTGTTCGCCGAGGTGCCCGAACGGCGGATGCCCCAGATCGTGCGCGAGCGAGGCGGCCTCGGCGACGTCCGGATCGCAGCCGCCCAGTTTCGCGGCGAGCTCGGCGGAATCGGTGCTCGCGTTGATCCGCTCGGCGATGGCGCGCGCGACCTGCGCGACCTTGAGACTGTGCGTGAGCCGGTTGTGCAGCAACCCGGCGCCCCCGGCGCTGACGACCTGGGTCACGCCACCGAGCCTGGCGAAGAACGGCGAAGCGGCGATCCGGTCCCGGTCGATCCGGAACGGGCTCGTGGCGAGATCGCTGAACCCGGCGTTCGCGCTCTCCGGATCGCGCCGCCATGCCCTCGGGTCCGTCTGTTCCATGCGTCACACCGTATCCGTCGCGGCTCTGAGACACTGCCCAGGTGGCGGACGTGGTGATCGCGGGCGGCGGTCCGGCCGGGCGGGCGCTCGCGCGTGCCTGTGCCCGGCGCGGCCTGGAGACGACCCTGATCGACCCGGCGCCGGGCAGGCGCTGGCGGGCGACCTACGGGCTGTGGGCCGACGAGCTGCCCGCGCTGCCGCAGAGCGCCGTCGCGTGCGCGCCTTCGACCACACTGGCCTTCGGGACCGGGCCGCATGTGCTCGATCGGCAGTACCTGGTGCTGGACAACGCCGGCCTGCGCACGTGGCTCGACGGTGGTTACGACGTCGTCGTCGGGAAGGTGTCCGGTGTGGACCACGGCGGGCAGGGTTCGTCGGTGCGCCTTGAGGACGGACGCGCGCTCGCGACGGGTCTCTATGTCGACGCTTCCGGTGCCCGGCCGCGGGGCAACCGGTACGAACAGACGGCGTTCGGCGCCGTCCTCCCCGCCGAGGACGCGCTGCGGCTGGTCGACGGCCCGGATACCGCCGTGTTCATGGACTGGCGGGAAACCGAGTCCGGATTCCTGTATGTCCTGCCGCTCGGCGACGGCACCGTCCTGGTCGAGGAGACCTCGCTGGCCCGCAAACCAGGTCTGCCGCTGGAAGTACTGGCGGCGCGGTTGCGGGCCCGGCTCAAGGCCGCCGGGCTGACGTCACGCGGGCGCGAGGAACGCGTGCGGATCGTGCTCGACGTGCCGGTGCCCCGGCGTGGCCGGACGGTGCCGTTCGGCGCCGCCGCCGGGCTGGTGCATCCGGCGACCGGGTACAGCGTCGCGACGTCGATCCGGCTCGCGGAACCGGTGGCCGACGCCGTCGCCCTGGCCTGGGACCGAGGGCCGGCCGCGGCCGCGTCGGCCGCTCACCGGGCGCTGTGGCCGTCCTCGGCGCGCACCGTGCACGGGCTTCGGCGACACGGGCTGCGCGCGCTGTGCGGGATGCCGCCCGGCTCGGTCCCGGTGTTCTTCGATCTGTTCTTCACGCTGCCCACCCCGCTCCAGCGTGCTTTCACCAGCGGCCGCGAAGACGTTCCGGGTACCGTCGAAGCGATGTCGGCGCTTTTCCGATTGTCACCATGGCAAGTAAGAAAACACCTGATCGGGTGGCGTGCGTTACGCCGTTCTAGGTAACCCAGGTGCCTTCACGATGAACATCAGTTGACACGTATTTCGTTTCGTACCGCCACCCGCGAATATGCGTTTGTGACGTTGCAGATCGCTGTCCGCTTCGCTTACCAGCCGTTGTACAGCCTGCACACCGGTGGCGTCGTCGCGTTCGAGGCCTTGGCACGGCCGGGCCGCGGCACCGCCCACGAACTGCTCGCCGACGCCCGGCGCAGCGGCAGGCTGGCCGAGGTCGACGTCGGGCTGGCCGCCGAGGCCGTCCGGCAACTGCGCGAGCCGCAGGCCGCCCTCCCCCTGCACCTGAACCTGTCCGCGCGCACGGTGGCGGCACCGCCCGCCCACTTCGACCCGCTGACCGAGGCGCTCGGCCTGGCGGGGCGCCGGACCAGGGACGTCGTGCTGGAGATCGGGCCGCCGTTCACGCAGATCCCCGCCGACCTGCTGCTCACCGGTATGCGACGGCTCACCGACCTCGGGTTCCGGCTCGCGCTCGACGGCCTCGGCCGCGGCGACCTCCCGCTCACCCTGCTCGCTTCGGCGCCCGTCGACCTGGTGAAACTGGACCGCAGTGTGCTGCGCGGCCTGCCGCACGACCCGGCCGCCGTCGCGGTGGTCGAAGCGGTGCTGCTTTTCGCGTCGCGCACCGACAACCGCCTGGTCGCGACCGGGCTCGAGACCACCGAGCAGCTGGAGTCCGCCCGGCGGCTCGGCGTGCGCATCGCGCAGGGCAACCTGCTCGCCCCGCCGGACGGCGACCACGCGCCGCTGCCCGCGCCGGACGCGCCCGGCCCGTTCGTCCCCGGCACCGCCCGCGCCCGCCGCGTCGGCGACTTCCTCCGGCCCGCGACCACGCTGCCGGAGGACGCGACGTGCGACGACGTGCGCGAGGTACTGGCCGCCGCCGACGGGCCGAGCGGGATCGTCGGCATCGACGACCGGCACCGTCCACAGTGGTCGATCGACCGGACGCGGTTCCTGGTCGCGGTCACCGGGTTGTACGGCCATGCCCTGCACGCCAAACGGCCGGCGTCGCGGCTCGCCGACCGGCCGCACACGATCCACGCCGACGCGAGCGCGCTCGAATTCCTCGAACTGGTCACCGACGCGGACTGGGGCCGGACCGGCGACGACGTCGTGGTGGTCGACGACCGCGGCCGGTGTGTCGGCGTGGTGCTGGTCAACGAGGTCGTCCGCGGGGTCGCCGAGGCGAAGGTCGAAGAGGCGGTCTCACTGAGCCCGCTGACCCGACTGCCCGGCAGCGACGCCGTCGCCAGGGACGTCGACCGCCGGATCAATGCGCGCGAGCCGTTCGTCGCGGCCTGGCTTGACGTCGACTCGTTCAAGACGGTCAACGACACGGCCGGGTTCGCCGCGGGCGACGACCTGATCCGCACGCTCGGCAGGACACTCACCGACCTCGAGGCCCGGCTGCGCCGGATGCGCGTCAGCCACGTCGGCGGGGACGACTTCCTGATCGCCTGCGACGTCGACGAGATCGGCACGGTCGCCGCGGCGCTGCTGGACACGCCGTGGTCGGCCGACGGGCTGCCGGTGACGGTTTCCCTGGCGACCCTGGTGTGCGGGCACGGCGCGATCGGGTCCTACAAGGACGCTTCCCGGCTCCTGGCGCCGCTGAAGAAGCAGGCCAAGGAGGTTCCCGGGTCGAGCTGGGTGCTCGGGCGGCCGGGTTCGGACCGCGTCGAGGTGCTGCGCGGGATCACGACCCGAGGCCTCCCCGCCCAGCGCGCCGCCGGCTTCTGACCCCTCTGCAATTCGTCATCTACTTGCGATGCTTCTCGCGCGAGGATCATCGCAAGTAGATGGCGAATTGCGGGGGTTTCAGAGGGCGTAGGCGGCACGGTAGGCCGAGAAGCGTTCGTCGACCTCGCCGGCGGTGAGCCCGAAGTCCGCGAGGTCGTACCGGTGCACGGGTTTCCTTTCCCCGGAACGGCTTTCGGCGTGCACCGCGGTCATCGCGCCCCGGGCGGCCTCGCTCAGCGGGAGCCCGAAATGCCGGTAGACGCCTTCGACCGTGCCGATCGGGTCGGCGACGAATTCCTCGTACCGGACATCGCAGAACTGCGCCGGATCGTGCCGTTTCCTTGCCTCCAGCGACTTTTCCGCACCGCGCGCCCACAGATCCAGCTGGCCGCGGCCGATCACGTCACCGCGGAAGACATCGGACCAGCCCGCCGAAGCCTGCTCGTTCAAACTGCACACCGACGCGACGATCGTGCTCGGCGCGCGATGGGTCTGCACGATCAGCGCGTCCGGGTACACCTCCAGCAGCGCGTCGAGCGCGAAGAGGTGGCTCGGGTTCTTGAGCACCCAGCGGCGCCCGGCGTCCGGCAGACCGATCAGCTGCAGATTGCGCCGATGCCTTCGATAGGCGTCAGTCCAGCTCTGCCCGTCCAGCCACCGCGAGTACGACGGCACGTGCGCGAGGCATTCGTAGGACACCGATTTCAGGGACTGCCGCAAGAGCTGCCAGCACTCCTCGACCTGATCTGCGGACATGTGGTGCAGGCCCATGAACTCGGGATGTTCGACGTGGTGTTTCTCGTATCCCGCCTGGATTCCTTTGAAGACCGGGTTCTCCGCCCACGTCTGGCGCGGCGGCCGCGGTTGCGGCACCTCGGTCAGCCAGACCTCCAGCCCTTGATGCGCGGGATCCTCGGTGAGCAGCCGGTGCAGCGCCGTGGTCCCGGTCCGCGGCAGGCCGGTGACGAAGATGGGCCGCTCGACGGAAACGTCGGCGTACTCCGGATGCTGCTTCCAGGAAGCCTCGCTCAACGACCTCGCCACCAGGGCCCCGCGCAGGAACGCGCGATGGATCTTGTTGCCGTACGGGGTCAGACCCGCCTCGCCCGCGTACGAATCCAGCAGCACGCGGAGACCTTCAAGGTGGTCTTCACCACCGAAGTCGTAGAGCCCGGTGAGTTTCGCCGCCGACGCGTGCAGATCGTCCACGGTGCCGACGTTTTCCCGCCCTGGCAGCATGTTCTCCCCTTCAGTGGTGGTATTCGCCGGCGTTGACGTCGAGGCACTGACCGGTGACGCACCGCGCGAGCGACGAGGCGAGGAACACGACGGTGTCGGCGATCTCGTCCGGCTCCGGGAGGCGGCGCAAGTCGATCGTCTCCGCCGTTTCGGCGTACACCTGTTCTGGCGGAACCCCACGTTCCTTGGCCAGGTAGGCGAAATACCACTTCAGTGAATCCGCCCAGATGTAGCCGGGTGCCACGGAATTGACCCGGATCCCGCGCGGCCCGAGCTCGGAGGCGAGGCTCTGCGCGAGCGCGAGGAGGCTCGCTTTCGCCATCTTGTACGCGCCGAACGTCCGCCGGGAATGCCGCAGCACGGCCGAATTGATCATCACCACCGAACCGCCGCTTTCCGCGAGCGACGGCGTGAACAGGCGCGTGAGCCGAAGTGCGGCGAGCACGTTGGTCTCGAAGCCCGCCCGCACGTCGGCGAGGTCGACGTCGGCCAGATCCATGATCGGCGGGATGGCGAAAGCGTTGTTCACCAAGGCGTCCACCCGGCCGAACGCCTTCAACGCGGCCTCGGCGAGGTTCGTGGCCGAAGCGTCGTCGGTGATGTCGGTGGGCACGGTGACCGCGCGCCGCCCGCGCGCGTCGACCTCCTTGGCGACCTCGGCGAGCCGGGATTCGGTGCGGGCGGCGAGGACGACGTCGGCGCCCGCCGCGGCACAGCGCACGGCGATCGACCTGCCGAGCCCCGGGCCGACCCCGGAGACCACGATCACCTTGTCCCGCAAGAGGTCGGTCATCCCAGCATCCTCGCCGCGACAGCCTGCTGACGGGCCGAGATCCGGTCCGCCCATTCCTCCGGGGTCACGCGCGCCTCGTCGTGGAACGGCAGCCGATCGGCGAGTTCCCCGAACTTCACGACCTCGATTTCGGGACCGTCGGCTTTGTCCAGCGCACGGGACAGGCGCTGCCACCGGATCTGGACGTATCCGCGGTCGTGCCCGGTGCGTTCGAGCCAGTTCGCCAGGCCGGGGTCGCGTTCGCTGATCACGAAGCGGATCTTGCCGTCCGGATCGACCCGCGCCTGGTCCGCGGTGAGGCTCGTCTGATGGTTGATGTAGTCCAGCGAGAGATACCAGACGCTGCCGAGCTGGATGCCTTGGTAGGGCGCGTCGGACCGCGGCACCGTGACGATCATGACCTCTTCGTCGCCGAGTTCGTAGTGCCCGGCGGAGGAGTACTGCGTGGTCAGGCCACCCGGCGTGGGCCGCGGCTCGGTCATCGTGTTCACCGGCAGGTTCAGGTAGAACCACTTCGGGAAGGCGAGGAAGGTGCGCAGCCTGCTCAGCAGGATCTTGCCGGTGACGCCGTAGCGTTTGGCCAGCCCGTCGCGGGTGAGCGGCGCGGGTGCGCCGCCCGCGGTGTCGGCGCACTGGATCTGGATCGTGCCGCGGCGTTCGGTGGCCCAGTCGCTGTAGACCTCGCGCACCACGAGCATCGACGAACCAGGGCCGAGGACGAAGTAGTTGGGTCCCGGGTCGGTTTTCGCCGGCCCGAAGCGGAGTTCGAACGAGCCGTCCTCGGCGATCTCGATCTCACGGTCGTCGAAGGCGGCGAGGCTGTCGGGCACCTCGACGGGCGAGTAGTCGCCGTTGAGGACCTGGAAACTGACGTCGGCCGTGCTCCCCCGCGTCCCGGTGATGACGTATTCGCGGTCCTCGCGGATGTTCGCGTTGAAGTACAGCGTGTCCGGGTTGTCGAGGCCCATCTTCGTGTACGGCCCGGTGGACTGGGTGAAGAACGGATAATCCCGTTCGTAGGCCCACGCCATCTGCAAGGACGCGCGGATGCTGCCGGCGAGGTAGTCGTACCCCTCGACCAGATCCTGCTCGGTCCGGATGTGCGGCGCCTCCGCGATGACCTTCTCGGCTTCGACGATCGCGTCCGCGAACGGTTGAGTGAGCACCGGCGACTCCTCATACTGGTACAAATACGTACCGACTTGGTACGTTCTTCGCGACATCAGACTAGAACGCGTTCTAAGGATGGGTCAATGACCCGACGCTCACCGCCCACCGAGCGGGTCGTGCGGCTGCTCGACTTCTTCGCCGCGCATTCCGGCCGCCGCTTCGGCCTTTCGGAACTCGCGCGCGAGCTGGACCTCGCCAAACCGACCTGCCTCGGCATCGTGACCGAGCTGACTGCGGGCGGCTACCTGGTCCGGGATCCTCAGCCGGTCACTTACCGGCTGGGGCCGGCCATGGTCGCCGCGGGCCGCGTCGCGAGCGAAGGCTTCGGCGCGAGCGAGGTCGCGCGCCGTCATCTCGAGGAGCTGAGCAGGCGATACGGCGCCACGTGCACGGCCTCGGCCGTGGTCGGCGACCGGATCCTCATGCTGCAGAGCGCCGGTCCCGGCCGGGTGAAACTGGGCGAGACCTACCCGTTCGCACCGCCGGTCGGCCTGATGTACGTGCTGTGGGACTCCGACGCGGCGTTCGACGCGTGGCTCGCCAAACCCCCTGCGGTGCCGGTGCGGCTGGACGAAGCGCACCTTCGCCGCGTCGTCGCCGAATGCCGCGAGCACGGTTACCTGGTGGAGAGCCTGACCACCGCGGGCCGTCGGCTTTACGCGCTGATGGCCGGCGTCGGCGCGGAGGAGCTGCCACCGGAAGTGCGGGGGCTGGTGGGAGAACTCGTGTCGAGCCTCGGCGAGCGCGTCTACCTCGGCGCCGACCTGGAGCCGCGCCGCAAACACGCGGTGAGCCTGCTCGCCGCGCCGACGTTCGACGCTTCGGGGCGGCAGGAGCTGGTACTCACGCTGTCGGTCGGCGAGCCGATCACCGGCGCCGAGATCGCGCGCCGTGGCGCGGCGCTGGTCGCCGCCGCCGACGCCGTCACCACGGAATCGGGCGGCCTGCCCCGCAATTAGTCACCTACTTGCGAGGGTCGACACCCGCAAGTAGGTGACTAATTGCGGGGGTCGGACCACCGGTTCGCGGTCAGTTTGAGACTTGGCACGTCGTCCATCGACATCATCGTCTCGTACAGCCGGTCGTATTGGGTCGAAGCGGTCAGCCACGCGCCGTCCACCCGCCGGTAGGTGTCCTCGTAGTACGCCGCGCCCTCGATCACCACCCGATGCTCGGGCACGATCACCTTGTCCCGCATCAGCCAGATGCCTGTCGCGGTGTCGCCGTCGACGTCGATCTCCGGCTGCCCGGCGAAGTGCACCGTGGTGATACCGGGCCCGACGGCGTTCCGGAAGAACTCGATCACCGCGTCGCGGCCTTCGAAGGTCAGCGGTTTGCCGTAGGACGGCGTGCCGTACCGCGCATGCGCGTCGACGGTCAGGGTCCCGGCCATCTCGTCCCACAGCTTGAGGTCGAGGCACCGGAGGTAACGGGCTTTGAGGCGTCGGATCTCTTCGAGTGCGACCAGGTCCATGCCGACAGCGTCCTCCTCCCCTTGACCAAGCACAAGAACTTGTTCTACTTTCCTGGTCACGAACCACGGAGGTCACGATGGCGTCCCCGGCATACGAGCTCACCCATCTCGAAGCACTGGAAGCCGAAGCCGTGCACATCTTCCGCGAGGTCGCGGCGACCTTCGAACGGCCGGTGCTGCTGTTCTCCGGCGGCAAGGACTCGATGGTGATGCTCCACGTGGCGGCCAAGGCGTTCTGGCCGTCACCACCGCCGTTCCCGGTGATGCACGTCGACACCGGGCACAACTTCGACGAGGTCATCGAGTTCCGGGACCACACGGTCGACACCTACGGGCTCCGGATCGTCGTCACCAGTGTCCAGGACGACATCGACGCGGGCAGGGTCGTCGAAGATCCGAAGGCGGGCCGCAACCGCCTCCAGACAGCGGCCTTGCTGCGGGGAATCCGTGAGCATTCCTTCGACGCCGTGTTCGGCGGAGCGCGGCGCGACGAAGAGAAAGCCCGTGCGAAGGAACGGGTGTTCAGCTTCCGCGACGAGTTCGGCCAATGGGATCCGCGCGATCAGCGGCCGGAACTCTGGAATCTCTACAACGGCAGGCACCGCAAGGGCGAGCACATCCGCGTCTTCCCGCTGTCGAACTGGACCGAACTCGACATCTGGCAGTACATCGAGGCCGAGGGCGTCGACCTGCCGTCGATCTACTATGCACACCGGCGCCCGGTCGTCCAGCGGGACGGCATGCTGCTCGCGCACACCCGCTTCCTCACCTTGGCCGAGGGCGAAACCCCTTACGAGGCAACAGTTCGCTTCCGGACCGTCGGCGACGCGACCTGCACCGGCTGCGTCGAGTCGACGGCGACGTCACCGGGCGAAGTGGTCGCCGAGGTCGCCGTCAGCAGGCTCACCGAACGCGGCGCCACCCGCGCCGACGACCGGATCTCCGAGGCGGGCATGGAAGACCGGAAGAAGGAAGGCTACTTCTGATGGGTGCTTCTTTGGTCCGTCTCGCGACCGCGGGCAGCGTCGACGACGGGAAGTCGACTCTCATCGGCCGCCTGCTGTTCGATTCGAAGACGGTGTTCACCGACCAGCTCGAAGCCATCGAACGCACCAGCCGCGACCGCGGCGAGGCGTATCCGAATCTCGCCCTGCTGACCGACGGCCTGCGCGCCGAACGCGAACAAGGCATCACCATCGACGTCGCCCACCGGTATTTCGCCACCCCCCGACGGAAGTTCATCATCGCCGACACACCGGGGCACGTGCAGTACACCCGGAACATGGTCACCGGGGCGTCCACGGCGGATCTCGCGCTGATCCTGATCGACGCCCGCAAAGGCGTGCTCGAGCAGTCGCGGCGGCACGCGTTCCTGGCGACCCTGCTGGGCATCCCGCATCTGGTGGTCTGCGTCAACAAGATGGACCTGGTCGGCTGGTCACAGGAGCGTTTCGAGGAGATCCGCGAGGACTTCCGCCGCTTCGCCATGAAACTCCAGGTGCCCGATCTGACCTTCGTGCCGATGTCGGCGCTGCACGGCGACAACGTCGTGCACCGCGGCGCCGGGATGCCTTGGTACGAAGGGACTTCCCTGCTGCATCACCTCGAACAGGTGCATGTGGCCTCGGACCGCAATCTCATCGACGCGCGATTCCCGGTGCAGTACGTGATCCGGGAGCACAGCCGCGACTTCCGCGGGTACGCGGGCACCGTCGCGGGCGGGGTGTTCAAACCCGGTGACGAGGTCGCCGTGCTGCCGTCCGGTTTCACCACGACGGTGCGCGCGATCTGGGGACCGGGCGGTACGACGGTCACCGAAGCCTTCGCCTCGCAGGCCGTCACGATCGAACTCGCCGACGACCTCGACCTCGGCCGCGGCGACCTGATCTGCCGCCCCGGCAACCGTCCGCACACCGGCCAGGACGTCGACGCGATGGTGTGCTGGTTCTCCGGACAAGGCTCGCTGACGCCCGGCTCGAACTATCTCGTGCGGCACACCACACGCGAGACGAAGGCCGAGATCCGGGAACTCGACTACCGGCTCGACGTCACCACCCTGCACCGCGACGAGACCGCGAAGTCATTGTCCCTCAACGAAATCGGCCGGATCCGGCTCCGTGCGCGGCAACCGTTGCTGTTCGATTCCTACCGCCGCAATCGCTCCACCGGCGGTTTCCTCCTCGTCGACGAGCATTCCGGGGCGACGGTCGCGGCGGGCATGATCACCGGGCCGAGCGTGACGGCGTCGAACGTCGTCTGGCACACCGCCGCGGTCACGAGGGCGGAACGCGCGACGCGCGGGCTCACCGTCTGGCTCACCGGGTTGTCCGCGTCCGGGAAGTCGAGTGTGGCCGTGGAACTGGAGCGGCGGTTGGTCGCGTCCGGGAGGCCCGCGTACCTGCTGGACGGCGACAATCTCCGGCACGGGCTGAACGGGAACCTCGGCTTCAGCCCCGCCGATCGCGCCGAGAACGTCCGCCGCGTCGCCGAGGTCGCGAAGCTGTTCGCCGACGCCGGTGTGGTGTCGGTGGTCTCCCTGATCAGCCCGTACCGGACCGACCGCGAGCTCGCCCGCGCCGCGCACGAGGCTGCCGGGCTGCCGTTCCTGGAAGTCTTCGTCGACACCCCGCTCGAGGTCTGCGAAGACCGCGATCCCAAGGGGATGTACGCGAAGGCGAGGGCCGGCGAGATCAGCGGGTTCACCGGGGTGGACGCTCCCTACGAGCGGCCGGAGAACGCGGATCTGGTGCTGCGCCCGGAAAACGGGGATCCCGCCGCGATGGCCGCGCTGATCCTCGCTGCCCTGGAGTAGCTGAACTCATGGCGACCTGTTGAGGGATCAGGCGTGTTGCGAAAGCCACTTTCGCGACGTCTGATGTCCCGAAAGTGGCTTTCGCGACATGAGCACCGACTCCAGCGCCCTTCGCCGCGTCCTATGCGGGGAAAGCGTCCTTCAGCCGCCGTTCGTCGCCCGATACGGAGCGGCCGCGTAGGTGCGCGCGGTGGTGGCCGTCAGCTTCTCGACCGACCGGAACATCGTCTTCCCGAGCTTCGCCCGCGCCTTCAACGCCGGATGCGTCGCGGCGTAGTCGTCCTTGTTCACCGCCGGGTCGCCCGCGAACTCGCCGGAGGCGAACAGCGAATAGGTCAGGATCGGCTTGCCGTCGGCGCTGAACATCACGCCTGCCTCGTTGCGGCCGTCGTTGAACCAGCCCGCCTTCGTGGCGACCCGCAGCCGCTCGGCCGAGGTCAGGCCGAGCCGCACGCCGTCGGTGAACGCGCTCAGCGAACGCAGGATGTTCAGCAGGTAGTCGGTGGACTTCGCCGAAAGCAGGGTTCCACCGACCAGTTTCCGCAGCAGCGTATGCGTCTCGGCCGGGGTGGTCTTGCCGAGGAAGAACCGGTTCGGGTTCGCCACCGGAACGACCTGGGTGTGCGCGAATCCCTTGCCGCGCAGGATCTCGTTGAGTTCCGCGGCGGGGCAGACCAGCCCGCACAGGCGGACGGCGGTGTTGTCGGACAGCGTGAGCAGCGCGGCCATCGCGTGCCCGAGGGTGACCGAACTCGGGTACGCCCCGTCGAGGGCGAAGATGCCGTCGGTGTCCTTGATGACGATGTCGGCCGTGACGTCGACGCGCTGGTCCAAGGTGAGCAGCCCGCGGTCGATCTTGTCGAGCACCGCGGTGGCGACGGCTATCTTGTTGACGCTGTACGCCTCGACCACCTCGTCCGCCCGCTCGGAGACGGCGGGAACCAGGTTCCCGGCGGAATCCGCGACGCTGACGTAGGACGACCAGGTGCCGCCCGCCTTCGCGGTTTCCCTGTCATAGACCTGGGAAATCCGGCGCGCGGCGGCCGAAGCGTCGGCGGCGGCGGTGTCCGTTTCGGACTCTTCGGCGGCGTGAGCGACCTGCGCCGTCCCGAGCACCGCACCCGCGGCGGCGACCGTGCCCAGCCCCAGCAGGCGACGACGATTGACGTTGGTATCCACTCGCGAACCCTACCGCGTTCAGCCCGCCGGTGTGACGAATCCGGTGTCGTAGGCCTTGATCACGGCCTGCGTCCGGTCCCTCGCGCCGAGTTTCGCGAGCACGTTCCCGACGTGTGTCTTCACCGTCTGCACGCCGAGGTACAGCTCGCCCGCGATCTCCACATTGGACAGTCCACCGGCCATCAGCCGCAACACCTCGCGTTCGCGTTCGGTGAGTCCGGCGCCGTCGAGGCCGCCCTGCGGCGCCCGGTTCGCCTGCTGCGCGGCCAGCCGCCGGATCGCGGCAGGGAACAGCAGCGACTCCCCCGCCGCCACCGTCCGGATCGCCCCGACGATCTCCTCGGGCCGGGCCCGCTTGAGCAGGAACCCGCTCGCACCGGCGAGCAGGGCGTCGTAGACGTAGTCGTCGTTCTCGAAGGTGGTCACCACGATCACCTTCGGCGGATTGTCCATTGTGGACATCAGATGCGTGGTCGCGCGGATTCCGTCGACCGACGGCATCCGGACGTCCATCAGCACGACGTCCGGCCGGAACCGCGACACCAGCCCCGGTACCTCGGCCCCGTCGGCGGCTTCGCCCACGACCTCCAGGTCCGGCTCCGAGGAGACGATCGCCCGCAGCCCCGCCCGGATCAACTGTTCGTCGTCGACCAGCAGCACCCCGATGCTCATCGCCGCTTCCCCCATGGCACCGCCACCTCGACCTTCCAGCATCCGTCCGCGCGGCCCGCGGTGATCGTGCCGCCGAGCACTTCCACCCGTTCCGTCATTCCCCGCAGCCCCCGGCCACCCCCGCCCCGCGACAGTGCCGCGGTGCCGAGCGGGTTGGACACCCGCAACCGCAACAGCTCCGTTCCGGCGTCGACGAGGACCGTCACCGGAACCTTACCGGCGTGCCGCAGCGCGTTCGTCAGGCATTCCTGCAAGATCCGGTACGCCTCGCGGGAAACGACCGGCGGCACCGAGGACGGTTCGCCCCGCACCTCCGCCGTCACCTCGGCGCCCGCCAGCCGCGTGGCCTCCACCAGCGCGGGCAGCTCCGCCAGCCCTGATTGCGGTGCCCGTGAGGACGCCTCGTCGCGCAGCAGTCCGAGCACGTGGTCGAGATCGTCCAGCGCGGCCCGCGCCGACTCCTCGATCGCGCTGAGCGCCTGTTCGGTGAAGCCGGGGTCGGTTCTCAGTGTCCGGCGCGCCGCCCCGGCCTGGATGGTCACGACACTCAGCGCGTGTCCGACCGAGTCGTGCAGTTCCCGCGCGAGCCGGTTGCGTTCGGCGAGCTGTTCGGTGCGCTTCTCCAGCTGGGCGATCCGTTCCGCGGCCGAGATCCCCAGCAGGCTCTTGGCGCAGCGGGTCAGTACCGCGCCCGCGCCCCACACGACGTAGGCGAGCGCCACGACGCCGAGCAGGAACGCCACCGGGATCCACGCGCTCGCCCAGCCATGCGGCACCACGATCGGATCCTCTGTGGACAGTGCGATCCGGCCGGTGAACGGGGCCGCGACGGTGAACCCGAAGCCGACCGGGACGAACAGGCTCGCCAGGCTGAGGACGCAACCGGTGCCCACGTGCAGTAGGTACATCGCCGTCGACCGCAGCCGGACGGGCCAGCCGCCCGCGGGCCCGAACGTCACTCCCGGCACGGGATCGTCCAGCAGTTCCCGGACGGCCGCACCCTCCAGCACCCGGACGGCGGGGATGAACGACGACGCGATGATCACCAGGACGAGGGTGATCGCCGCGATGAGGAGCCCGCGCTCCACCGTCGCGACGAGAGGCAGCAGCGACGGCACCACGATGGCGGCGAAGAGCACATACGGCACGCTCAGGGCACCACCGAGGATGAAGTAGACCCACCTGCGGTAGGTCGCCCGGTCCACGAGCGGGCCGAAAAGTCGCATGCGCTCTTTCTAGCGTGTGCCCGCCGTACGCGGATCCCGCATCAGTATCTCCGCGATCTCCCTCGCGAGGGTGACCCGATGCGCGTCCCCGTCGATACCGGTGTGCGCGACGGCGCCCTCGACCAGGAGGAAGAGCTGTTCCGCGAGCCTCTCCGGATCCTCCGCTTCCGGGGCGTCCTCACGGATGAGCTCGGCGAACTTCGCCCGCACGGCCGCCTTGTGCCGCCGGATCACGTCGAGCCCGGGATGACCGGCCGGCAGTTCGGCCGCCGCGTTGAGGAACGCGCAACCCCTGTCGCTGCCGAGCTTCGGGTGATCGACGTAGGCGTCGAAAACCGTCAGCGCCCGAGGCCGGTCGGCGGCGGCCAGCCGCTCTTCGAGGTACGCCCACCAGACGTCGTGACGACGCCGCAAGTACGCGACCGTGAGTTCCGTCTTCGACCCGAAGCACGCGTACAGCGTCTTCTTCGTGACGCCCGCGGCCTCGGCGATTGCCGCGACACCCACCGCGTTCAGGCCCTCCCGGTAGAAGAGCTCGGTCGCGGCGCTCAGGACGCGTTCGCCTGCCGGTGTCAGCATGCCTCGACTATACCGATCGGTTGACCTGAGCGCGAAATGCGGGAACACTCCTGAGGTATACCGATCGGTATACCTCAGGAGGAGAGTTGATGGTGTCTTCGTACAAACGCGAGCTGACCCTGACCGCGGCCGGGTTGTCGCTGATCGCGGTCTCCTACGGACTCGCGAGGTACGCGTACGGCCTCTTCGCGCCGACCCTCCGGACGGAGTTCGGCCTCGACGGCGGCACACTCGGTGCCATCGCGGCGGGGAGCTATGTCGCGTACTGCCTCGCCGTCGTCGCCTCGACCGCGGTCACCACCCGTTGGGGTGCGCGAGCGGGCGCGCTCGCCGCCGGGACGACCGCCACCGCCGGGACCGCCCTGATCGCGTCCGCGCCGAACGCCGCCGTCCTCGCGCTCGGCGTCGTCCTCGCCGGGGCCAGCACCGGCCTGGCCTCCCCCTCGCTCGCCGACGCGGTCTCACGCGTCGTCCGGGTGACCCGCCGCGACCGCGCCCAGTCCGTGGTGAACGCCGGGACCGGACTCGGCGTGCTGATCTCCGGTCCGGTCTCCTTGCTGGCCATCGGCGACTGGCGAATGGCCTGGTGGGCCTTCGCCGCGGCCTCGGCGCTGGTGACCTTGTGGATCGCGCGGGTGGTGCCGCCGGTCAAGGAAGACCGCGCCCGCGGGCTGCCGTCGCCGCTGTTCCCGCCCGCCACCGGACGGCTGCTGCCCGCCGCCGCGACGCTCGGCCTGGCCAGCGCGGCGATCTGGACCTTCGGCCGCGACATCGCCGTCAGCGTCGGCGGGCACGACGAGACCGCCTCGACGGTGGTGTGGATCGTCCTCGGCGCGGTCGGCCTGGCAGGCGCGTTCACCGCCGAGTTGACGTCGCGGGCGGGACTGCGCCGCGCCTGGTCGGCGGGAATGGTCCTGTTCGCCGTCGCCACCGCGGTCTTCGCACTCGCCACCCGGTCGCTCCCGGCGCTCATCATCGCCGCGGCACTGTTCGGGGCCGTCTACATCGGACTGACCGGTGTCCTGATCCTGTGGGGCACGAGGGCCTATCCGACGGCGCCCGCGTTCGGTGTCGGCGTTGCCTTCCTGATGCTGGCACTCGGCCAGGCGGCCGGGGCACCGCTCATCGGCCTCCTCGGCGATCTCATCGACCTCCGTGCCGGCTTCCTCGCGGCCGCGGCGATCGCCGTCCTCGGCGTCCTGTTCGCGCCGCGGGAGGCGACCACGACGTACAACTTCGGGCTCCGCTCCCTCTCAGTGCTCATCCGCGAACCCGCATCCGCGATCGACGTCGGCAGGACGCAACCTGATCATCCGACCCACGACGCCGGCCGAGGCGCCCTGCCACCGCGATAGCGGGGCCTCCGGCCGAGGCGGGTTCCGCATTCGGTCGCTCTTGATCTGCGATCTCAGGCTCCGCTCCCTCTCAAGGGTGAGTACCGTCCCGCCGCAGCGGGAACCCAGCGCGTACCGCGCGTGATGTGCTCTTCGGCATGAACCTGCTGCTCGGCCTGCTCACCCTGCCCGTCTACGCGCTGATGCTGTGGCCACTCGTGGTCGCCGCCCGCCGCGTGCTGGGTGTGCGGATCGGCGTGGTCCGCGCGTTCTGCGCCGCCGGCTTCGGCTGGCTCGTCGCGGGCGGCATCCTCAGCGCGTTCCCCACGCCGATGTACGCGGGCGGGGCCTTCGCCGGACTGGTCATCCCGGTGGCGGGCGGCGCGTTCCTCGCGACGCTGATCTTCCTGTTCGTCGCGGAGTTCGTCCTGCCGTCGGGTTCGGGGCTCGGGCTGATCGGCCGGATCCGGTCGATGCGCCGCCGCGCGGCCCGGACGCGGCGCTACTCGCAGATCACCCGGATCGCGATCAAACACGGCCTCGGCCGCTACCTCACCGGCCGCCGCGAAGCCGGCCTCGCCCAGGTCCGGCACGCCAAACTGGCGCGATCGCTGCGGCGGGCGCTGGAAGAGGGCGGCGTGACGTTCGTGAAACTCGGCCAACTGCTCTCGACGCGCTCCGATCTGCTTCCGCCGGTGTTCATCGACGAACTCAGCAAGCTCCAGGACCAGGTCGCCTTCGCCGACGCCGACGAGGTCGCGACGGTGCTGCGGGAGGAACTGGGCGGCGATCCGGACGAGATCTTCGCCGAATTCGACCCGGAACCGATCGCGGCCGCGTCGATCGCGCAGGTCTACCGCGCGAAACTGCGCGGCGGGCAGGACGTGGTGGTCAAGGTGCAGCGGCCCGGCGTGCAGGCACTGGTCGACCGGGACCTCGACATCGTCCGCCGGGTGGCGGCCGCGCTGGACCTGCGCGCGGACTGGGCACGTTCGCTCGGCGTCGTCGACCTCGCCGAAGGATTCGCCGACGCGCTGCTCGAAGAACTCGATTTCCGCACAGAAGCAAGGAACATCGAAGCGGTCGCCGCCGCCTACCCCGGCACCGAAGTCGCCCTCCCGACCGTCCACAAAGAACTGTCCACCGAACGTGTCCTGGTGATGCGACGCCTCGACGGCAAACCGCTCGCCGCCGCCAGGGAGCAGGTCCCGGTCGCGGAGCGGGCAAAGCTCGCGCGGTCGATGCTGCGCTGCGTGCTCGGCCAGGTGATGGGCAGCGGCGTCTTCCACGCCGACCCGCATCCCGGCAACGTCCTGCTGCTCACCGACGGCAGGCTGGGCCTGCTCGACTTCGGCTCCGTCGGACGGCTCGACTCGGGACTGCGCGCCGGATTGCAGAACCTCATCCTCGCCCTCGACCGAGGCGACCCCGCCGCGTTGCGCGACGGTCTGCTGGAGATCGTCGACCGGCCGGACGAGATCGAGGAGCGACGGCTCGAGCGGGCACTGGGAGCGTTGGTGGCCAAGCATTTCAACCACGGACAGGCGCCGGATCTCGACATGTTCACCGACCTGTTCCGGGTGATCGCCGACTTCCGGCTCAGCGTGCCCCCGCCGATCGCCGCGGTGTTCCGCGCACTGGCCACTCTGGAGGGAACACTGGCCGCGCTGGCGCCGGGATTCAACATCGTCGTCGAATCCCGCGCCTACGCCGCCGAGCAGGTCGGCGCCGGACTGCGGCCCGAGTCGTTGCGCTCCACGGCCGCCAACGAACTGATGGCGCTCCTGCCGGTGCTGCGACGACTGCCCCGCCGCGTCGACCGGATCGGCAACGCGCTGGAACAGGGCAGGCTTTCGGTCAATGTCCGGCTGTTCTCCGACGAACGCGACCGCGACGTGGTCACCGGTCTGGTGCACGAAGTCCTGCTGGCGTTCGTCGGCGCGGCCACCGGGCTGATGGCCGTACTGCTGCTGGGCAGCGCGACCGGCCCCGAGATGTTGCCAGGGGTCACGCTGCACCAGATGTTCGGTTACAACCTGCTCGTGGTCAGCGCGCTGGTGGGATTGCGGCTGCTCTTCGTCGTTTTCCGGCGGACCGGACAACGCTCACGATCGCCCCGATGACACCGAGGACGACGAGTCCGGCACCGGCGATCACGAGGTTCCGCGAGGTACGGAACCCGGTGTCGGACAAGGGATCTCCGGGAAGGCCCGCTTCGACGAACGCAGTGGTCTGCGGAAACGGCTCCGCACCGAGGAGGCTCCCCATTCCGACGACGACGCCGCGCACCTTGGACAGGGGGACGGCACCGTTACCGGGCCTGTCCAGGTAGAACCGTGAATCCGCGGAATAGTTCCGCTTATCGCCGGCGAGATAGACCGTGCCAGGTGGCACCTGAACGTCGAAGGGCCGACATTCCTTGCGCCCGTAACCGTTGTCGTCATCGGTGTACGTCTCTTTGACCGTTTTCCCGTTGACCGTGATCAGGTTGTCGTTCGTGCAGCAGACGACCCGATCACCGCCGACGCCGATCACCCGCTGAACGGCCATACCTTCCTTGGCAGAGACGCCGGGATACGCGCTCAGATCCATGAGAACCACCGCGCCGCGCGGGATCTCCGGCACGTCGGCCCACCGGTACAGCAAGACGGAGCCGAGTGGGATCGTGGGACTCATCGCCACCCCGGCGAGGTTCATCCGCCGGTGCCCACGCCGGCGATCGTCACCAGGATCATCACGAGCAGGAGCGGGGAGAATCTTCGCTTCGGCTCGGGTCTGTCCGCGGGCGGAGCGGGGAAGTCCGTTTCGGTCACAGCGCAGACTAGCGCCAGGGATTTCCGCTCAACCCCGGGGCGCGTACATGATTACGCCGACCCCGGCCAGACAGATCAAGGCGCCGATGACGTCGTAGCGATCCGGCCGGTAGCCGTCGGCGACCATCCCCCACGCCAGCGAACCCGCGACGAAAACTCCGCCGTATGCGGCGAGGATGCGGCCGAAGTTCGCGTCGGGCTGCAAGGTCGCGACGAAACCGTAGAGGCCGAGCGCGACGACGCCCGCACCGATCCAAAGGTAGCCGCGGTGCTCCCGCACCCCTTGCCAGATCAGCCAGGCGCCGCCGATCTCCAGCAGGGCGGCGAGCGCGAAAAGCGCGATGGACCGGACGATCATCCCGGCAGCCTATTGCGGCACGCGGCTCCCCTGGGCTGGGGGATGCGTCCAATGTGGCATTGGGGACGGTCAGCGTCCCCAATGCCACATTGGGCGCACCGAACGCACGAATTGCTACTCGCGCGAGGGACGCGGTATAGGCCGTTATACGCTCCGGTCGCGCCCCTCATGCTATGAAAGGTCCTTTCCTTGCAAAATTTGCAAGGAAAGGACCTTTCATAGCGCGCGAAAGAGCGGTCAGACGGTGAAGCCTAGGGCACGCAGCTGTTCGCGGCCGTCGTCGGTGATCTTCTCCGGGCCCCACGGCGGCATCCAGACCCAGTTGATCCGGAAGTCCTTGACCAGTCCGGTTCCGCCGCCGACGAGGGCGGCCCCGGTCTGGTCCTCGATGACGTCGGTCAGCGGGCAGGCCGCCGAGGTCAGGGTCATGTCGATGGTGGCGGTGTTGTCCGCCTCGACATGGATGCCGTAGACCAGCCCGAGGTCGACGACGTTGATGCCGAGTTCGGGGTCGACGACGTCACGCATCGCCTCTTCGACGTCCTCGACCTTCGCCACGTCGGCGCTGTCCGGGGCGGCGGTGGTCTCGGCGTCGAGGTCGGCGGCCGTGCGCCCCTCGCGGGTTTCGGTCTGCTGTTCGGTCATGCCGTCTCAACTCCGTTGGTCGTGCGGGTGACGGCGTCCTTGAACGCCATCCACCCGAGCAGGGCGCATTTCACGCGGGCCGGGTACTTGGCGACGCCGGCGAAGGCGATGCCGTCCTCCAGCACTTCCTCGTCCGGTTCGATCTGCCCTTTGCCCTGCATCAGCTCGACGAAGGCGTCCATGGTGGTGAACGCCTCCTCCACGGTGTGCCCGACGACGAGATCCGTCAAGACCGAAGTGGAAGCCTGGCTGATCGAACAGCCCTGTCCCTCGTAGGAGACGTCGGCGACCTTCCCGTCGTCGACCTTCACCCGCAGCGTCACCTCGTCGCCGCAGGTCGGGTTGACCTGGAACGATTCGGCGTCGAACGGCTCGCGCAGACCGCGGCCGTGCGGGTTCTTGTAGTGGTCCAGGATGATCTCCTGGTACATGCTCTCGAGGTTCATCTCACGCCACCCCGAAGAACTTCTGCGCCTCACGCACACCGTTCACCAGCGCGTCCACTTCGGACAGTGTGTTGTAGACGTAGAACGACGCGCGCACGGTCGCGGGCACCGAGCAGGCCCGGTGCAGCGGCCACGCGCAGTGGTGCCCGACGCGGACGGCGATGCCGAGGCTGTCCAGCACCTGGCCCGAGTCGTGCGGGTGGACGCCGTCGATGACGAACGACACCAGTCCGCCGCGGTCGGTCATGTCGGTGGGGCCGATGATCCGCACGCCCGGGATCTCGCCGAGCCCGGCCAGTGCCGCCTCGGTGAGGAGGTGTTCGTGCGCGGCGACCCGCTCCATGCCGATCGCCGACAGGTAGTCCGCGGCCGCGCCGAGGCCGACGGCCTGCGACGTCATCGGGGTGCCCGCCTCGAACCGCTGCGGCGGCGCGGCGAAGGTGGTCTGCTCCATGCGGACCAGCTCGATCATCGAGCCGCCGGTCAGGAACGGCGGCATCGCTTCGAGCAGTTCACGGCGTCCATAAAGGACACCGATGCCGTACGGGCCGACCATCTTGTGCCCGGCGAAAGCGGCGAAGTCGACGTCCAGGGCGTGGAAGTCCACCGGGAAGTGGGGCACCGACTGGCAGGCGTCCAGTACGACCAGCGCGCCGACCTTGCGGGCCTTCTTCACCAGGAACTCGACGGGGTTGATCGTGCCGAGCACGTTGGACTGGTGCGTGAACGCCAGCACCTTGGTCCGCTCGGTGATCAGCTCGTCCACATTGGACAGATCGAGGCGGCCGTCCTCGGTGACGGAAAACCACTTCAGCGTCGCGCCGGTGCGCTGGCAGAGCTGCTGCCACGGCACCAGGTTCGCGTGGTGCTCCATCTCGGTGATGACGATCTCGTCGCCGGGACCGATCTTGAACCGCTCGGCCCCGGGACCGGCCGTGGCGGCATTGCTCATCGCGTAGGCGACGAGGTTGATGCCCTCGGTGGCGTTCTTGGTGAACACCAGCTCGTGCGGGGAGGCGCCGACGAACTCCGCGATCCGCACGCGGGCGGACTCGTAGGCGTCGGTCGCCTCCTCGGCGAGCTGGTGCGCGCCGCGGTGCACCGCGGCGTTCGAGGTCTCCAGGAACCGGCGCTCGGCTTCGAGCACCTGCATCGGTTTCTGGGACGTCGCACCGGAATCCAGATACACCAAGGGTTTCCCGTCCCGCACCGTGCGGGTCAGGATCGGGAAGTCGGCCCTGATGGCCGCTACGTCCAGCGGTGCGGCACGACCCGACGTACTTGCCTCAGCGGAGGGTCCATCAGGAGAGTTAGCCGTGGTGGTGGTCATCGGGCCAACTCCTCTCGGTGTAGTCGTGAAGTTCAGTGATCAGACGGCGGCGGTCTCGGCGGAGCCGGTGTACTTGACGTACCCGTTCTCCTCCAGCTCGTCCGCGAGTTCACGGCCGCCGGACTCGACGATCTTCCCGCCGGCGAAGACGTGCACGAAGTCGGGCGTGATGTGCCGCAGGATCCGCGTGTAGTGCGTGATCAGCATGACGCCGGCGTCGTTGCTGGCCTTGAACTCGTTGACGCCCTCGGACACGACGCGCAGCGCGTCGACGTCGAGGCCGGAGTCGGTCTCGTCGAGGATGGCGATCTTCGGCTTGAGCAGCGCCAGCTGCAGGATCTCGTGGCGCTTCTTCTCGCCGCCGGAGAAGCCCTCGTTCACCGAACGCTCGGCGAACTCGGACGAGATCTCCAGCTTGCCCATCTCCTCCTTGACCTCCTTGACCCAGTGACGAAGCTTGGGGGCCTCGCCACGGACCGCGGTGGCCGCGGTGCGGAGGAAGTTGGACATGGACACGCCCGGAACCTCGACCGGGTACTGCATGGCGAGGAACAGGCCCGCGCGGGCGCGCTCGTCGACGCTCATCTCCAGCACGTCCTCACCGTCGAGCAGGACCTGCCCGGAGGTGACTTCGTACTTGGGGTGACCGGCGATGGCGTAGGACAGCGTGGACTTGCCCGAACCGTTGGGGCCCATGATCGCGTGGGTCTCGCCCGACTTGATGGTCAGGTTGACGCCCTTGAGGATCTCCTTGGGGCCCTCCTCGGTCGTGACCGAGGCGTGCAGATCCTTGATTTCCAGCGTAGGCATTTCTTTCCTAAAAGTCTGATGTGGACGGACGAGGGCTTAGACGCCCACGGCTTCGAGCTCGGCTTCGATCGCGGCCTCGAGACGCTCGCGCACCTCGGGAACACCGATCTTGACCAGGATCTCGTGGAAGAACCCGCGTACGACCAGGCGGCGCGCGGCGTCTTCGCCGATTCCGCGCGACTGGAGGTAGAACAACTGCTCGTCGTCGAACCTTCCCGTGGCGCTCGCGTGGCCGGCGCCTTCGATCTCGCCGGTCTCGATCTCCAGGTTCGGGATCGAGTCCGCCCGCGCGCCCGGCGTCAGCACCAGGTTGCGGTTGAGCTCGTAGGTGTCGGTGGCCTCGGCGGCCGCCCGGATCAGCACGTCGCCGACCCACACGGTGTGCGCGCCGTCGCCCTGCAGCGCGCCCTTGTACATCACGCGCGACTTGCAGTTCGGCACCGCGTGGTCGACGAAGAGACGGTGCTCCTGGTGCTGTCCTTCGTCCGCGAAGTACAGGCCGAGCATCTCGACGTCGCCGCCCTTGTCGGCGAACGTCGCCGTCGGCGAGACGCGGACGAGGTCACCACCAAGGGTGATGACGATGTGCTTGAGCGTGGCGTCGCGGCCGAGCTTGAGGTGCTGCTCGGAGACGTGCACCGCGTCGTCGGCCCAGTCCTGGACGCTGACCACGGTGACGTTCGCCGAATCGCCGATGACGAACTCGACATTGTCGGCGTAGGTGCCGGAGCCGACGTGGTCGAGGACGATGACGGCCTCGGAGAACTGCTCGGCGCGCACCTGCACGTGCCCGTAGGCGACCTTGCCCTCGCCGGGGCCGGTGATCTTCACCGTCGACGGCTTCGACGTCTTCGTCTCCTTGGGCACCGTGATGACGGTGGCCTCGGTGAACGAGGAGTACGCCTGCGCGGCGATCCGGTCGCTCGGGACACCCGCGGCGCCGAGGCGCTCGTCGTCCCGGCCGACCTGCTCGATCTTCAGTTCGGGCGCGGCGTCGGCGTCCACAGTGGCCGAACCCGAAGCGGCGGCGGACCCGTCGTGCAGGCCGCGCAGCCGCTTCATCGGAGTGAAACGCCAGTTCTCCTCACGGCCGCCGGGGACCTCGAAGGCCTCGACGTCGTAGGAGGTGAAGCGCTCCGCGCGAGAGGTCGCCGGGATGACGACCCCTTCGCGCATCGCTTCGGAAACGTTGTTCTCGGTAACCGACATGACTAGCCGACGGACCCTTCCATCTGAAGCTCGATCAGGCGGTTCAGCTCGAGCGCGTACTCCATCGGCAGCTCACGCGCGATGGGCTCGACGAACCCGCGCACGATCATCGCCATGGCCTCGGCCTCGTCGAGACCGCGCGACATGAGGTAGAACATCTGGTCTTCGCTGACCTTCGAGACGGTCGCCTCGTGGCCCATGGAGACCTCGTCGTTGCGGATGTCGACGTACGGATACGTGTCCGACCGCGAGATCGTGTCGACGAGCAGCGCGTCACAGACCACGCTGGAGCGCGAGTGGTGCGCCCGCTTCGCGACCTTGACCAGGCCGCGGTACGAGGTGCGGCCACCGCCGCGCGCCACCGACTTCGACACGATGGTCGAGGAGGTGTGCGGCGCCAGGTGCTCCATCTTCGCGCCGGCGTCCTGGTGCTGGCCTTCGCCCGCGAACGCGACCGAGAGGACCTCGCCCTTGGCGTGCTCGCCCATGAGGAACACGGACGGGTACTTCATCGTGACCTTGGAACCGATGTTGCCGTCGATCCACTCCATGGTCGCGCCCTCTTCGCACTTGGCGCGCTTGGTGACCAGGTTGTAGACGTTGTTCGACCAGTTCTGGATGGTCGTGTAACGGCAGCGGGCGCCCTTCTTCACGATGATCTCCACGACCGCCGAGTGCAGCGAGTCGGACTGGTAGATCGGCGCGGTGCAACCCTCGACGTAGTGCACGTAGGCGTCTTCGTCGACGATGATCAGGGTCCGCTCGAACTGACCCATGTTCTCGGTGTTGATCCGGAAGTAGGCCTGCAGCGGGATGTCCACCTTGACGCCCTTGGGCACGTAGATGAACGAACCGCCCGACCACACCGCGGTGTTCAGCGCGGAGAACTTGTTGTCCCCGGCCGGGATCACGGAGCCGAAGTACTCCTTGAAGATCTCCGGGTGCTCCTTGAGCGCGGTGTCGGTGTCCAGGAACAGGACGCCCTGCGCCTCCAGATCCTCACGGATCGAGTGGTAGACGACCTCGGACTCGTACTGCGCGGCGACACCGGCGACGAGGCGCTGCTTCTCCGCCTCGGGGATGCCGAGCCGGTCGTACGTGTTCTTGATGTCCTCGGGCAGGTCTTCCCAGGAAGTGGCCTGCTTCTCACTGGACCGCACGAAGTACTTGATGTTGTCGAAGTCGATCCCGGAGAGGTCCGCACCCCAGTTGGGCATCGGCTTCAAGTCGAAGAGCTTGAGCGCCTTCAGTCGTGCTTCGCGCATCCACTCCGGCTCGGACTTCTTCGAGGAGATGTCGGTGACGACGTCCTCGTTCAGTCCTCGACGGGCCGTTGAGCCCGCCTCGTCGGAGTCCGCCCAGCCGAACGCGTACTTGCCAAGGGACTCGATGGTCTCTTCCTGGCTCATGGGCGCGGTGGTGGGAGTGCGCTGCTCGGCAGCGGCAGTCATGCGGGTTTCCCTCCATTCGGGATCCGTGCTGTGCGCCCAGGAGAGGGCGCCGTGCTTCCCGGCCCGGGTGTGGCCGGGTGACCCGCCGAAACGACGGGTACGTGTGTGGTGCACGCGTTGTCACCGCGTGCGATGGTCGCCAGTCGCTGGACGTGGGTACCCAGAAGTTCCGCGAAAGCCTCTGTCTCGGCTTCGCACAACTGAGGGAACTCGGCGGCGACGTGGGCGACCGGGCAATGGTGCTGGCAGAGCTGTTCACCGACACCGACCTGACGGGTCGACGCAGCGTAACCCTCCCTGGTCAACGCCGCAGCGAGGGCCTCGGCGCGAGCGGCGGGGTCCGCGTGCTGGGTGATCGCGTCCTGATGCGGGCCGACGAGCGAGGCGACCCGAGCCTCCGCGAAGGCCTTCACCGCGTCTTCCCCGGCGTGCTCGGCGAGGAAGCGGATAGCCGAGGACGCGAGGTCGTCGTAGGCGTGCCCGAACCGGGCTCGGCCGGCTTCGGTCAGCAGGAAGTTCTTGGCGGGACGGCCACGTCCGCGGGGGCCGCGGCGGGGCGCGTCCCGGGTTTCGGCCTCGCCGTCGGCGAGCAGGGCGTCGAGATGACGGCGGACGGCGGCGGCGCTGATCCCCAGCTGCTCGGCCACGACGACGGCGGTCATCGGACCCTGTTCCAGCAGCAAGCGGGCCACTTCGTGCCTGGTCCGGCCCTCGGGGCCGATCTGCACGGGGACAGGCTGGACCTCGGCGCGGGGCATGTCGCCACCGGCCTCGTTCCGCGTCCCCGTCTTTTTCACAACACAAGTGTGACGTATTTCCGGGGAGACGGCAAAGAGGGGTGCCTCACGGAGTGGCGTGGGTCACGTTGCCCGATGATCTTCCAGGGGTAACCACGTACCCGCTCGGTCTGTTCCCGGCATCGCTACCCTTCCCGAGTGGCAGTGGGCGATCACCCGGCACAGCGGGACACGGACCGGACGGAGCCGGAAGACCAGGCCGTGGGGTCGGCAGGGTCGGTGGCGACGCTCGTCCCCGGGCGCCCGCACGACCCGGAACCCCTGGACGACAAGGAACTGCGCGGCCTGAACGTGGTCCGCCGGTTCGGCGCGGTCGGTTCCCTGTTCCTCGCGCTCGGCTCGCTCGGCGCGGGCGCCGCGCCGGTGATCAACCCGGTGCAGGAGATCCCGGTCCTGCGGCTGTTCACCCGCATCCCGATGGTCTCGCTCGCGATGGGCCTGGCGGGGATGGCGATCATCGTGCTCAGCTGGCTGCTGCTCGGCCGGTTCGCGCAGCCCGCGCGCCGCCGCCTCGCCACCCAGGGCCAGCTCGCCCGCACCATCGCGCTCTGGTGCGCGCCGCTGCTGTTCATCCCGCCACTGTTCTCCCGAGACGTCTACAGCTATCTCGCGCAGAGCGAGATCGTCGCCCGCGGGATGGACCCGTACTCCCTCGGCCCGGCCGAGGCGCTCGGCGTCTCGGACCCGCTGACCTCCGGCGTCTCCAACATGTGGCGCGAGACCCCGGCGCCCTATGGCCCGCTGTTGCTGCGCCTCGGCGGCTGGCTCGCCCCGCTGAGCAGCGGCAACATCGTCACCGGGGTGCTGTTGCAGCGCGGGCTCGCGCTCATCGGCGTCATCCTGATCATCTGGGCGCTGCCCCGGCTGGCCCGGCGGTTCGGCGTGCAGCCCGCGACCGCGCTGTGGCTCGGCGCGGCGAACCCGCTGCTGATCTTCCACTTCGTCGCGGGCGCCCACAACGACGCGCTGGCGATCGGGCTCATGGTGGCCGGGCTGGAGGTCGGGCTCCAGCGGATGCCGGTGCGGTTCAAGCACGACGCGCCTCCCCCACTGGCCAAGGGCGAACTGCTCTACATCGCGCTCGGGGTGGCGATCATCACCCTCGGCGTCGCGGTGAAGATCAACGCGATCCTGGCGCTGCCGTTCTTCACCGTGATGGTGGCCAGACGCTGGCACGGCCGGATCAAGGACCTGGTCACCGCCGCGGTGCCGATGGCGCTGCTGTTCGGGGTGGTGCTGGTGGCGGTCTGCTACGGCACCGGCCTCGGTTTCGGCTGGGTCGGCGCGCTCGGGACGCCGGGCCTGGTCCGCTCCTGGATCTCGCCGACGTCGGAACTCGCCGCGCTCGGCGGCGTCCTCGGCATCGCGCTCGGCCTCGGCAACCACACCAACGCGATGGTGCCGATCCTCGGCGCGCTCGGCTATCTCGTCGCGGGCGCTGTGACGGTCAAGTTCCTTTGGGACAGCTTCAAATGGCGCTACCGGCCGATCATCGGCCTCGGTGTCTCGCTGGGCGCGGTGATGGTGCTGCACGTCGCGCTCCAGCCCTGGTACCTGCTGTGGGCCATCATCCCGCTCGCCGCGGCGGCCGGGACCTCGCGGTTCCGCATCGCGGCGACGATCGTCACCGCCGTCCTGCCGTTCCTGCTGCCGACGACGGGAAGCACCTTCGAAGGCCGCGGCTTCGTCCTGCCGTTCGCGTGGGCCGCCGCCGGGGTCGTCACGTTGCTGGGGCTGTTCATCGTCCACCGCCTCTCACCACTGCTGCTGTCCAGACCGGTCCCGGAGCATTCGGTCCCGGCGTGAGGCCGTATCGTGACCTGTCGTGAACACCCCCGCCGTCGAGATCACCGGGCTGGTGAAACGCTACGGATCCACCACCGCGGTCGATGGACTCGACCTGCGGATGGAACGTGGCACGCTGCTCGCGCTGCTCGGCCCGAACGGGGCCGGCAAGACCACCACCGTCGAGATCTGCGAAGGCTTCCTGCGGCCTGACGAAGGCGAAGTCCGCGTGCTGGGATTCAATCCTTCGCACGACGGATCCGCGCTGCGGCCGCGGATCGGCGTGATGCCCCAAGGCGGCGGCGCGTATCCCGGCGTCCGCGCCGACGAGATGCTCGGACTGGTCGCCGCGTGTGCGGCGAACCCGCTCGAACCCGCCTGGCTGCTGGATGTCCTCGGCCTTTCGGGAGCGAGGAAGACGCCGTTCAAACGGCTCTCCGGCGGGCAGCAGCAACGGCTCTCGCTCGCCTGCGCGCTCGTCGGCCGCCCGGAACTGCTCTTCCTCGACGAGCCGACGGCGGGCATGGACCCGCAGGCCCGCCGCCTGGTCTGGGATCTGCTCGGCGCACTGCGCGCCGACGGCGTCAGCGTGCTGCTCACCACGCATCTGATGGAGGAGGCCGAAACGCTGGCCGACACCGTGGTGATCGTGGACCACGGCAAGGTCGTCGTCGAAGGCACTCCGCAGTCGCTGACCGTCGAGGCCGGTGAGACGGCGCAGTTGCGTTTCAAGGCACGAACGCGGCTCGACACCGCGCTGCTGACCGCGGCGCTGCCCGAGGGGCATCTCGTGCACGAGTCGGCGCCGGGGGCGTATCTCGTCGAAGGCGCGATCGACCCGCAGGTGGTGTCGACGGTGACGGCGTGGTGCGCCCAGCAGGGCGTCATGCCGGAGGAACTGCAGGTCGGCAGGCGCACGCTGGAAGAGGTCTTCCTGGAGCTGACCGGACGGGAACTGCGCGCATGACCACCACGCCAACGCCGCGGTTCGCCGCGGGCACGTTCACCCCGGCCCCCGGCCGCGGTTCGCTCGGCAAGATGCTGCGCACGCACGCGAAGGTCGAGGCGAGCCTGACCCTGCGCCACGGCGAGCAGATCCTGCTGACCCTGCTCATTCCGCTCGCGCTGCTGATCGGCTTGTCGCTGCTGGACATCCTGCCGTCGTCGCAGCTCGGTTCGGCGTCCAAAGTGGACTGGATCACGCCGAGGATCCTGGCGCTCGCGGTGATGTCGTCCGCGTTCACCGGACAGGCCATCGCACTCGGCTTCGACCGGCGCTACGGCGTCCTCAAACGGCTTTCCGCCACGGCGTTGCCCCGCTGGCTGCTCATCGCCGGTCGGGTGGCCGCCGCGCTGGTCGTGGTCGCGCTGCAGGCGGTGATCCTCGGTGCCGTGGCCGCGCTGCTGGGCTGGTCTCCGTCACTGGGCGGGCTCCTCGGCGCGATCCCGTTCCTGCTCGTCGGCACGCTCGCGTTCGGCGCGCTGGGCCTGCTGCTCGGCGGGGCGCTGCGTGCGGAGGCCGTGCTGGCGCTGGCGAACATCGTCTGGTTCGTGCTGCTGCTCGCGGGCGGCATCCTGCTGGCGCCGTCGACGATGCCGTCCGGCGTCGCGTGGATCGTCGAACTGCTGCCCTCGGGCGCGCTCGCCGAAGGACTGCGGTCGGTGCTGCTGGACGGCTCGTTCGGCTGCGGCCCGTTCGCGGTGCTCGTCGGCTGGGGCGTCGTCGCGGGTGCGCTGGCGAGCAAGACCACGAAGCTGACCTGAGGCGGCCGACACACCGCGTGTGGCCGGTGGAACGCTCTCAGGAAGGGCGTTCTAGCATCGGACGGTGCCGTTCCAGAGCCTTGTAGCGCGTCTGCCGTATCCCTCGTTCGCGGTCCAGCGAGGGGTCGCGATAGCGGCGGTGATCGCCCAGGCCGGAATCGGCGTCACCGGCTCGGTCGTCCGCGTGACGGGTTCGGGCCTCGGCTGCCCCACCTGGCCGCAGTGCGTCGAAGGCAGCATCGTGCCGGTCGCGCACCCCGAGTTCGACGCGCTCACCCAGTGGATCGAATTCAGCAACCGGATGCTGACCGGCGTCGTCATCCTGGTCGCCGCGCTGTGCGTGATCACCGCGTGGCGCGTGCAGATCGAACACCCGAGCCGCCGCCGTCTGGTGAAGCTGGCCTGGACGATGCCCGCCGGCGTGATGCTGCAGGCCGTCGTCGGCGGGATCACCGTGCTCGCCAAACTCGAATGGTGGACCGTCGCGCTCCACTTCCTGGCCTCCACTCCCCTGGTCTGGCTCGCGGTGCTGCTGCTGCGCGCGTTCAAGGAGGGTGACGAGCCCGCCCGCTGGCTGATCCCGGACGCGGGCCGCAAGACACTGATCGCGCTCGCCGCGTCGATGTGGGCCGTCCTGGTGGCGGGAACCACCGTGACCGGGGCCGGCCCGCACGGCGGCGACCCCGGCACCCACCGGCTCCAGGCCCCGATCGAGACGCTCACCCAGATCCACGGCGGGCTGCTGGTGGTCTACCTGATCGTGCTGGCCGTCTTCGGGCTCCAGCTGATGCGGGGCGAGACGCCGAAGCAGTTGTGGAAGCGGTACACCATCGTGTGGGTCGTCGCGGTCCTCCAGGGCGTCGTGGGCTCGGTGCAGTACGGCCTCGGCGTGCCGGAGGCGCTGGTGTCATTCCACGTCCTCGGCTCCGCACTGGTGATCATCTCGACGGCGGCACTGTGGTGCGGCTCACGTGATCGCGGTCCGGCGCCGGTTTCCCACGCCGCTGACCGGGAACTCGCCACTTCGAACTGACCCCCTGGCAAACCGGACGTAACCCCCGGGCGGCGTGCTCGCCAGACGCTGCCCTTACGCTGCGTTTCGGTGCCCCGCACGGGGGTTCACCACCGAGTCGAGGCACGAGGTGTCGTATGACCGCCAGCACCGAGCCGGACGCACCGGCCAGTCCGTCCAAACCGCTGATCTCCCACCGGCGAGGCTCCGGGGAGATGCTGATCCTCAAGACCTTCCTGCTGGTCCCGTTCATCGCGTTGCTCGCCGCGGTGCCGATCGTGTGGGGCTGGGGGATGACCTGGGTCGATCTCGCGCTGGCGGCCGTGTTCTACACCGTCGGGACGCTCGGGGTGACCGTCGGATACCACCGCTACTTCACCCACGGCGCCTTCAAGGCCGGACGGCCGCTCCGGATCGCGCTCGCCATCGCCGGGAGTTTCGCGGTGCAGGGGTCGGTCATCTTCTGGGTGGCCAGCCACCGTCGCCACCACGCCTTCGCCGACCGCGAAGGCGACCCGCACTCCCCCTGGCTGTTCGGGACGTCGCCGTCGGCGCTGCTGCGCGGCTTCTGGCACGCGCATATGGGCTGGATGTTCAGCCGTGAAGTGACCAACTACGACCGTTTCGCGCCGGACCTGGTGGCCGACAAGGACCTTCGCGTGGTCAACCGCTACTTCTGGCTGTGGATCACGCTGAGCCTGCTGCTGCCCGCGGTGCTCGGCGGGCTGATCAGCTGGTCGTGGTGGGGTGTGGTGACCGGGTTCTTCTGGGCCGGGCTGGTCCGGATCGCGTTCCTGCACCACGTCACCTGGTCGGTGAACTCGATCTGCCACATGGTCGGCGAGCGCCCGTTCGCGAGCCGCGACAAGGCGGCGAACTTCTGGCCGCTGGCGATCCTGTCCATGGGCGAGTCGTGGCACAACTCCCACCACGCCGACCCCACCTGCGCGCGGCACGGTGTCCTGCGCGGGCAGGTCGACGTGTCGGCGCGGGTGATCTGGCTGTTCGAGAAGTTCGGCTGGGCGCGCGATGTGCGGTGGCCGAAGCCCGAGCGGTTGGCCGCCAAACTCGCCAAACCCGCCTGACGCCCTCTTCGCAATTAGTCACCTACTTGCGGTAGTTGCCCTGGGCGACAGCTGCAATGAAGGGGCCTTTCATTGCAAAATTTGCAATGAAAGGCCCCTTCATCTCACTTGGTGACGCGGGTCAGGCGAGTTGCTGGCGGACAGCCGACGCGAAGCGCCAAGCGGCGGCGGCCTCGGTCTGCCGGAACCCGAGCGAAGGCTCGACGAGCTCCAGTTCCAGCAGCAGCGGCCTGCCGTCCGGCCCGGCGACGAGGTCGACGCGGGCATAGAGCAGTTCCGCCCGCAGGATGCCCAGCAGCGCCGCCGTCGCGTCGAGCGCGTCCTCGGCCAACGCGCGGAACGCGGCCGCCGGCTGCACGGGCGCGAGCTTTTCCGTCACGTAGAGGCCGGATTCGTCGAGCTCCCGGCCCAGCATCGCGGCCTTCGAGAACGCGTGCGAGTACACGCCACCGAAGTACACCAGCGCGATCTCGCCTTCACTGTCCACACTGGACTGATATGGCTGGAGCAGCGTGGTGTTCCCGTCGGCTTGCAGTCCGGCGAGATGAGCGGCGGCCGCGTCGCCCGCCGTGAACCGGCCGGCTCCTCGCGAGCCGGCACCGACGGCGGGCTTCAGCACGAACTCGCCCTTGGGCCAGCGCGGGGCCGGGTCGTCCGGCGCGATCAAGGTCGTGGGCACGACCGCGACCCCGGCGTCACCCAGTTCGGCCAGATAGGACTTGTCGGTGTTCCACCGCACGACTTCGGCCGCGTTGGCCAGCGTGGGGACGGATTCGGTCCAGGACAGGAACTCGTCGCGGCGCTCGGCGTAATCCCAGGTGGCGCGCAGCACGACGATGTCCGCCGCGCCGAAGTCGACGGTCGTGTCGTCCCAGGCGGCCCAGCGGGTCTTGAAACCGAGGTCGGCCAGCGCCTCGGGTACGGCGTGCTCGTCGCCGTCGCCCTCCGGCAGGGCGGAGCAGGCGACGAAGATCGCGGATCCGCTCACTTCCCCGCCATCCGGCGGCGGTGCTCGGGGCCGATCTTCGTGGCCTTCACGGTCTCGCTGTCCCATTCGGCGGGCTCGAGGTCCTCGACGGCCTCGACCAGCGCCTCGCCTGCCTCCACGGAGGCGACGACGACGTCGCCGAGCGCGCCGTCGGCGCCCACGAGCACGACCCTGGCGCCGATCCGGCCGATGTTCTCCACCACCGCGCGTGACGGCTTCCCGTGCCGCTTCACGAAGTCACGGGCGGCCGCGACCTGGCGCGACGTGGGGGCGGCGGTCTCGGTCTTCTCTTCGGTCTCAGCCACGGCCAGAGCTTAACCGCGAAAAGCCCGCGACGCGGAATAACCGTGGCGTCGGCCATAGTTGTCCCGGTCGGAACGACCTTGAACGAGGAGGATGTATGCCCACGGCAGTGCAGATCCGGCGAACCGGCGGTCCCGAAGTCCTTGAGCTGTCGGAAGTCGAGGTCGGCGATCCCGGAGCCGGGGAACTGCTCGTGGACGTCGCTGCGGCGGGCGTCAACTACATCGACACTTATCACCGCGAGGGCATCTACCCGGTCGACACGCCGTTCGTCCTGGGCATGGAGGGCGCGGGCACGGTGGCCGCGGTCGGCGCGGACGTCACCGGTTTCGCCGTCGGCGACCGGGTCGCCTGGCAGGGTTCGCTCGGCAGCTACGCCCAGCGCCGTCTGCTCCCCGCCACGATCGCGGTGAAGATCCCCGACGGCGTGACCGAGGAGACCGCCGCCGCCACCATGCTCCAGGGCATCACCGCGCACGCGCTGATCGCCTCGACCTACGAGGTCAAGGCCGGTGACGACGTGCTGGTCCACGCCGCCGCGGGCGGGATGGGCCTGCTGCTCGTCCAGCTGGCCAAGGCGCGCGGCGCCCGCGTGATCGGCACCGTCTCCACCGAAGAGAAGGCCGAACTCGCCAAGCAGGCGGGCGCCGACGACGTCATCCGCTACGACCAGGTCGACTTCGCGAAGGCCACCCGAGACCTCACCGGCGGCAAGGGCGTCGAGGTGGTCTACGACGGCGTCGGAAAGTCCACTGTGGACGGCAGCCTGGCGAGCCTGAAGATCCGCGGCCTGCTCGCCCTCTACGGCGCGGCCAGTGGCCCGGTGCCGCCGATCGACCCGCAACTGCTCAACCGCAGCGGCTCGGTGTACCTGACCCGTCCGACCTCCGCGCATTACGTGCTCACCCGTGAGGAACTGGAGTGGCGGGTGAACGAACTGTTCGCCGCCGTTCAGGACGGCTCGCTGAACATCCGGATCGGCGGCCGCTACCCGTTGGGAGACGCCCGTCAGGCGCACGAAGACCTCCAGGGGCGCCGCACCACCGGCAAGCTCCTGCTGATCCCGTGACGGTGCTCTGGCCGGAGGAGGTCCGGCTCGAAGGCGAGGGGCTCGTCCTGCGGGAGTGGACCGAAGACGACGTCGCGGGGATGCCCGAGTTGTTCGACGACCCCGCCGTCGCGCGCTTCACCCCCTTGGCCTCACCGTTCGACGAAGTGGCGGCGAAGGCCCACTACGCGAAGTGCGTCACCCGCCGCGCGGAAGGCAAGGGACTCCGGTTCGCCATCACGGCCGACGGGGGTGAGCCGCTCGGCGAGGTGGTGCTGATGCTGCCGGGAGAACCGTCGGACCCGGTCGAACTCGGCTACATGGTCGGACGCGCCCACCGCGGCCGAGACCTCGCGGCGCGGTCTCTCCGAGTGCTCACCGCGTACGCGCTGCAGCTCGGGCTCAGCCCGCTTCGGCTGCGGATCGACTCGCAGAACGCGGCGAGCGAGGCCGTCGCCCGCCGCGCCGGTTACGTCCCCGCCGACTTGCCGCCCAAGGCCGAGGTCGAGAAGGGCGTCGAGGTCACCCTGCTCACCTGGGAGTACGCCGGCTGAGCAGAACGCCGTATCTGAGGTAGGCCCTGCCGGTCCGCGAGCGCCGGTTCGCGTGTCGTCCCTCCAGAGACGCGTGTCGGTTCCGTGAAGGCCTCCTTGAGGGACTCTGGGTCCCTCAAGGAGGCCTTCACGGACTCGATGATCGCCACGTTTGCCCCACAGGCACCAGCAGTCACAACAGTGGCGCGTGAAGGCATCCTTCCCTCGGCTCAGCCGGGGAAACCCGTCCTTCACACCTTGGGCGGACTTCAGCCGGCTGAGCGCACCCAGATCCCCCGCAGCCGGAATTCGTCCTGTTCCGCGTGCTCGACGGTCAGCTCGACCTCGTCGCCCACGTGAAGCTGCCGGAACTCGCCGGGACCGACACCGGTCACCATCGAGTAATGGACCCAGATCGGGTCGGCGAAGTCGGCCGACTCCACGACTCCCCAGCCATCGTCCACCAGCCAGGAACGAACCCGTCCGCGGTGGACGCGGCCGTCGGAAGTCCCCATCAGCCCTTGTCGGCCGGGACACTCACCGCGTCGGTGACGAAGACCAGGGTCTCGTTCGGCGCGATGCCGTTGCCGCCCTTGCCGTAGCCGAGGTCCGGCGGGATGATCAGCAGGCGCCGCGCTCCCTGCTTGATCCCATCGAGGCCCTGGTCCCAGCCCTTGATGACGTCGCCGGCGCCGAGCGTCAGGTCGAACGGCTCGCCCCGGTCGAACGAGCTGTCCAGCTTCTGTTTGTTGGACCAGGTGACCAGCGAGTAGTTCATCTTCAACCGCTGACCCGACTTGGCGCCCTCACCGGTGCCGGGCTCGAGGTCCTTGGTGATGAGCTTCTTCGGCGGGTCGCAGTCGTCCGGGATGGTGATGGTCGGCGCCTCCCCGAATTTCCCGGTGGTCTTGACGTCCTCCGCTGTGCATTCCTTGCCCTTCGGGGTGGCCGGAGCCGAAGACGACGCCGACGCGGGGGCCGCGCCGGAGGACGACTGGGCGGAACCTGCGGTGTTCGATTTCTCGCCACAGGCCGCCAGGGCGAGGACGCCCGCGCCGATGACCACGATCTTGCCGAATGTGCGCATGCGGCCGACCTTAGCCAAGACCCTCCAGCGCCGGAACAAGGTCACCGGTCTGCACTACGCCCATCCGACGGGTCGCCCTGGTCAGGGCCACATAAAGATCGTTGAGGCCGCGCGGCGACTCGGCGACGACCTCGTCCGGCGCGATCAGCACCACGGAGTCGAACTCCAGGCCCTTCGCGCGGTCCACCGCCATCACCGACACCCGGTCCCCCGCCTCGCCGAGCGTCCCGGAGACGGGACCGACCCGGGAGGCCGGGCACAGCACGGCGACCGTCCCACCGTCCACAGCGGACAGTTCGGCGTCGACGATCCCCGGCAGTTCGGTGCCGAGCTCCGACGGCTCCACGGAACGCAGCCAAGGCTCGAAACCCGTTTCCCGCACCGAAATCGGCGCTTCAAGCTCCGGGTTGACGTCGGCGAGCACGCGGGACGCGACGGCCATGATCTCCGCCGGCGTCCGGTAGTTCACCGTCAGCTCTTCGAGCCGCCAGCGATCGGCGACGTAGGGCGAGAGCACCTCGCCCCAAGACCGCGCGCCGCCGGATGCGCCGGTCTGGGCGACGTCACCGACCAGCGTCATCGACCGGTTCGGCGAGCGGCGCATCAGCAGCCGCCAGTCCATCGCGGTCAGCTCCTGCGCCTCGTCGACGATCACGTGCCCGAAGGTCCAGGTCCGGTCCTGCGCGGCTCGTTGCGCCGCGGTCATCTCGCTGCGGCGCTGCTGACGTTCGGCGAACAGTTCGGCGTCGAGGACGTCACCCACGCGCAGCAGCTCCTCGTCGATGATCTCCTCGTCCTGTTCGAGGATGTCGAGCACGCCTTCCGCGTAGGCGCGGTCTTCCCGCTCGCGGCGGGCGCGCTCGGCGCGGGCGTCGGTGTCGTCCTCACCGAGCAGCTCGGCGAGTTCGTCGAGCAGCGGGACGTCGGCCGGGCTCCACGGCGTGTCCGTCGGGCTGTAGAGATGCTCACGATCGGTTTCGGACAAGGCTTTCCCGGCCGCGACGCGCAACCGTTCGCGGTCGGCGAACAGCTCGTCGAGCACGATCTCGGGGGTGAGCGTCGGCCACAGGCCGTCGATCGCGGCGGCCACGTTCTTGTCGGCGGCGACCTCGGCCCGGATGTCCTGGACGTCCCGCGCGTCGAGCAGGTCCTCCCCCAGTTTCCGGGCGGCCTGACGGGTCAGCGCGTCGAGGAGGTCCGAGACGAAGATCCGGCGGGCGAGGTTGTGCGGACGGCGCGAGCGGCGGGCCCGCGTCCGTGCCTCGGTGCAGGTCTTGCGGTCGAGCATGAGGATCTCGCGCTCGAACTCGATCTCCAGCACCGGTTGCGGCACCCGCTGACGGTCGCGGACGGCGTTGGCCAGCACGTCGGCCATCACCGCCCGGCCCTTGACCTCGGCGGCCTCACGCGTGACCGGGCCGGTGGCGTCCAGACCCGGATACAGCTGCCCGATCGTCGCCAGCAGCACGCCGGTCTCGCCGAGCGACGGCAGGACCTGCCCGATGTAGCGCAGGAACGTGCTGTTCGGCCCGACCACGAGCACGCCGCGCGTGGTGAGCTGCTGCCGGTGCGTGTAGAGCAGGTACGCGGCGCGGTGCAGCGCGACCGCGGTCTTGCCGGTGCCGGGCCCGCCCTGGACCACGAGCACGCCGTTGGGCGTCGCGCGGATGATGCGGTCCTGCTCGGCCTGGATGGTGGCGACGATGTCGCTCATCTCACCGGTGCGACGGCGTTCGAGCGCGGCAAGCAACGCCGCCTCCCCCGCGAGACCGAGGTCCTGCCCCTGGTCCGCGGCGGAGAGGTCGAGGATCTCGTCGTCGACGCCGACGACCTTCCGGCTCAGCGACCGGATGTGCCGCCTCCGGCGGACACCTTCGGGTGAAGCGGCGGTCGCCAGATAGAACGGCCGCGCGACCGGCGCGCGCCAGTCGACGAGCAGCGGACGGTAGCCGTCGTCCTCGTCGAAGAGCCCGAGCCGCCCGATGTAGGTGGTCTCCTCCGCGTGCTCGGGGAGGAAGTCGAGGCGGCCGAAGCACAGGCCCTGCTCGACGGAGCTCAGCTGGGCCAGCCTGTCGGTGTACAGCGTCGTGGCGACGTCGCGTTCGGTGCGCGCCTGCGGGGTGCCGCCGGTCTGGCGCAGCGTCTGGTCGAGCCTGCGCTGCGCCTCGGCGCGTTCGACGTCGAGCTTGCGGTAAAGGGTGGTGACGTACTCCTGCTCGAGCGCGACGTCCTGCTCGAGCGCGTCGAGTTCCCGGTCCGGGGACACGGACAAAGCAGCCTGCTTTCGAGAGGTGGGACAGGGGCCGAAAGGTTTACAACGGCGCCCGCCATCATCTCATTCCCTCGTGGTCACCCGGACCAGGAGGAAGGCCCCGAGGGACAGCCCGGTGGCGACACTCGCCCACACGACGTTTTCGTGGAGCAGCGCGGCGAAAGTGGCCGCGACGCCCGCGATGGACTGCGCGACGAACCCGCACAGCGCGACGGCGTAGGCGCCCTGTCCGGGGACCTCGCTCACCGCGACGGCCATGCTGCTCGGGAAGAGCGCGGCCTGGCCGAAGGTGATCCCGCAGTACAACGCGATGAACGTCACGAGCGCGGCCGTGAGCGGGATCGCGGGCACCAACCACAAGGCGATCGTCAGCGCACCGGCGCCGGTCATGACCAGCGCGCCCGCCCGCATCAGCCACGGCGAACCCTTGCGGCCCGCCAGCCGGTTGACCAGCAACGCGCCGCCGAAGTAGGCCAACCCGAACAGGAGGCCGAGGCTGCCGTACTGGTCCACGCTCAGCCCGAAGTGCCGCTGGAAGACGAACGGCGCGACCTCCTGGAGGAGCACGATCGTCGCGAAGCCGAGCCCCGCCGCGATCGTCGGCCGCAGGAACGCCGGGACGGTGAGGATCCGGAGGTAGATCCGGAGCATGCCCGTCTTCTCCTCACGGCCCCGGCCGAGCGGAATCGTGAACGTGCCGATGACGCAGAGCACACCCGCCGCCGTCAGCACGACGAACCCGCCCCGCCACTCGCCGATCAGCCCGCCGACGAACTGCCCGCCGCCGAGCGCGGTGACGAACGCGATGGACAGCACCGAAAGCCGTTTGGCGAGCGCGTCGCCGTCGCCGAGGTCCCGGACGGCGATGCGGGCGATGATGGCCGCACCTCCGGCACCGATTCCTTGCAGGGACCGGAGAACGAGTAGCCACGCCGGCGAGGTGTTCACGATGAGGACCGCGCTGGCGACGACGAACAGGCCGACCGCGCCGAGCATCGCGGCACGCCTTCCGAGCCGGTCGGCCGCACGCCCCCAGAGCACCACCGGCGCCGCCGCGCCGACGACGAACAGCGAGACCGAGAGCGCCGCGAAACCGCGCGACACCGCGAAGTCGCGCTCGATCATCGGGAGGGACGGGAGGTAGATCGTCGTCGCCATCTGCGCGGTGAAGACGACCAGGCAGGCGACCGCCATGGTCGCCCGCACGGCGCGACCCGTGGCCGGGCGCTCGGTTGTACTCGTCACTCCGCCGGACGGTACCGACCGGTAATCGGGCTGGGCAACGCGCGCCACCTCGTGAGAACCCCATGCAATTCGTCATCTGGATGCGGTACTTGCACGCGCAAGGACCGCATCCAGATGACGAATTGCGAAGGGGATCAGAAAGGCAGGCCGATGACGGGCAGGCCGATGGCCGAGTCGACGGCCAGCGCGACGAACACGATCATCAGGTACGTGTTCGACCGGTGGAACAACGACATCGGCTTGGTCTCCTCACCGCGCCGCACCGCCGCGTTCAGGCTGTGCGCGTAGAAGAGGAACCAGCCGCCCGCCAGGATCGCGAACGTCGTGTAGATCCAGCTCGTGACCGGGACCAGCAGCAGCGTCCAGGCGACCATCACCCACGAGTAGATGACGATCTGCCGTGCCACGTGCTGCGGGGTGGCGACCACCGGCAGCATCGGCACGCCGGCGCGCTCGTAATCGTCCCGGTACTTCATGCCCAGCGCCCAGGTGTGGGGCGGGGTCCAGAAGAAGATGACGCCGAACATCACGAACGCGGGCCACTCGACGGTGCCGGTGACGGCCGCCCAGCCGATGACGACCGGCATACAGCCCGCCGCACCGCCCCAGACCACGTTCTGTGACGTACGCCGCTTCAGCACCAGCGTGTAGACGAAGATGTAGAAGAGGATCGTCGCGACGGCGAGGATCGCCGACAGCAGGTTCACCGTGAAATAGAGCACGATGACCGACAGGACGCCGAGCGCGAGACCGAAGATCAGCGCGCCGCGCCGAGGCACCGATTCCTTCACCAGCGGGCGGCGCTTGGTGCGGTTCATCACCTTGTCGATATCCGCGTCGATGACGCAGTTCAAGGCGTTGGCGCTGCCGGCGGCCATGGTGCCGCCCACGAGTGTCGCGAGCACCAGCCACGGCGACGGGATCTCCCGGCCTGCCAGGAACATCGCGGGAATCGTGGTGACGAGAAGGAGCTCGATCACCCTGGGCTTCGCGAGGGCGGCGTACGCGCCGACGACCTGGCGGATTGTTCGCCGGCCACCGTGCGGTCGTTCACCGGTCGGATGTACGGCGCTGGTGCTGTCACTGCGTCCGTGCGCAGCGTTCACCAACGACATTTCACTCCCTGCGTCAGTTTTCGGGCCGGGTCCACCAGGCTTCCGGGTGATGTGGCGGCCCCGGATCCCCGTGCTCTGAACCCTTCCCCGATGTTAGACGTGCTGTTTCCAGAGGGTGATCGCGGGTCCTCGACCGGCCGAACCATTAGGCTGGCCGCGGTAGCTCGCGGCGTGCCCCTGCGAACGGCCCGGACCAGGAATATCGTCCCTTCCGGATCGATTGAGATTAGTAGCGGTACACGTGGGTTACCCACGAGGGAAGAGAAGCCACAACCTGATGACGGGGAGTTCGAGTTCAGTGTCCGAAACCGCCTCTACCAGCGAGAAGAACCCACTCCTCCGGCGCAACGTGCCCGCCGACTGGACCGACCTCGACACGCGGGCCGTCGACACCGTTCGGGTGCTCGCCGCGGACGCGGTCGAGAACTGCGGCAGCGGTCACCCCGGCACCGCGATGAGCCTGGCGCCGCTCGCGTACACGCTTTTCCAGCGGACGCTGCGTCATGACCCGGCGGACCCCGAGTGGCCCGCGCGTGACCGCTTCGTCCTCTCCGCCGGTCACTCGAGCCTCACCCTCTACATCCAGCTGTACCTCGCCGGGTTCGGCCTGGAGCTGGAAGACCTGAAGCAGCTGCGCAAGTGGGACTCGAAGACCCCGGGTCACCCGGAGTACCGCCACACCAAGGGCGTCGAGACCACCACCGGCCCGCTCGGCCAGGGCCTGGCCAACGCGGTCGGCATGGCGATGGCGGCCCGCCGCGAGCGTGGCCTGCTGGACCCGGACGCCCCGCAGGGCGAGAGCATCTTCGACCACTACGTCTACGTCGTCGCCTCCGACGGTGACATCGAAGAGGGCGTCACCGCCGAGGCCTCCTCGATCGCCGGCCGCCAGGAGCTGGGCAACCTCATCGTCTTCTGGGACGACAACGAGATCTCGATCGAGGACGACACCAAGATCGCGCTGTCCGAGGACGTCGTGAAGCGCTACGAGGCCTACGGGTGGCACACCCAGGTCGTCGAGGGTGGCGAGGACGTCGTCGCGATCGAAGAGGCCATCAAGGCCGCGAAGGCCGAGACCGAGCGCCCGTCATTCATCGCGCTGAAGACCGTCATCGGGTACCCGGCGCCGAAGAAGATGGGCACCGGCAAGGCACACGGTGCCGCGCTCGGCGCCGAAGAGGTCGCCGCGGTCAAGGAGATCCTGGGCTTCGACCCCGAGCAGAACTTCCAGGTCGACGACGAGGTCATCGCGCACACCCGCCAGGCCGTCGACCGCGGCAAGACCGCCCGCGCCGAATGGCAGGAGAAGTTCGAGGCGTGGGGCGCCGCCAACCCGGAGCGCAAGAAGATCGCGGACCGGATGTCGACCCGCACGCTGCCCGAGGGTTTCGCGGACAACCTGCCGACGTGGGAGCCGGACGCCAAGGGCATCGCGACCCGCAAGGCCTCCGGTGAGGTGCTCAACGCGCTCGCCGAGCCGCTTCCCGAGCTGTGGGGTGGTTCCGCGGACCTCGCGGAGAGCAACAACACCACCATGAAGGGGGCCGACTCGTTCGGCCCGGAGAAGGCTTCCACCGAAATGTGGAAGACCAGCCCGTACGGCCGGACGCTGCACTTCGGCATCCGCGAGCACGCGATGGGCTCGATCCTCAACGGCATCGCGCTGCACGGCGGCACCCGCCCCTACGGCGCGACGTTCCTGATCTTCTCCGACTACATGCGCCCGCCCGTGCGGCTGGCCGCGCTGATGAAGGCGCCGGTCACCTACGTGTGGACGCACGACTCGATCGGCCTGGGCGAGGACGGCCCCACCCACCAGCCGATCGAGCAGCTCTCCGCCCTGCGCGCCATCCCCGGCCTCAACGTCGTCCGCCCGGCGGACGCCAACGAGACCGCGTACGCGTGGAAGGCCGTCCTCGAGGACGTCCACCACCCGTCGGGCCTCGCGCTGACCCGGCAGAACGTGCCGGTGCTGGAGGGCACCAGCGCCGAAGGCGTCAAGCGGGGCGGTTACGTCCTCGCCGAAGCGTCCAACGGCAGCCCCGAGGTCGTGCTGATCGCGACCGGCTCCGAGGTCCAGCTGGCCGTCGAGGCCCGCAAGACCCTCGAAGCCGACGGCATCCCGGCGAGCGTCGTCTCGATGCCGTGTGTCGAGTGGTTCGAAGCGCAGGACCAGTCCTACAAGGACGCGGTGCTCCCGCCGTCGGTCAAGGCACGCGTCTCCGTCGAAGCCGGTATCGCCCAGTCGTGGCACCGCTTCACCGGTGACGCCGGGGAAAACGTTTCGATCGAGCACTTCGGTGCTTCGGCCGACGCCGCCACGCTGTTCCGCGAGTTCGGTTTCACCGCGGAAGCCGTCGTCGACGCCGCCCGTCGTTCGATCGCCAACACCAAGAACTGAAGGGGAAAGCATGAGCAACGACAAGCTCGCTCAGCTGTCCGAGGCAGGCGTCTCGATCTGGCTCGACGACCTGTCCCGTGAGCGCCTGAACACCGGCAACCTCGCCGGCCTCATCCGCGACAAGCACGTCGTGGGCGTGACGACCAACCCGACGATCTTCGCCAACGCGATGTCGAAGGGCGAGGCGTACGACGAGCAGACCAAGGAGCTCGCCGCCCGCGGCGCCGACGTCGAGGCCACCATCCGCGAGCTGACCACCACCGACGTGCGCAACGCCGCGGATCTGTTCCGCGACGTCTACACCGCCACGAACGGGGTCGACGGCCGGGTGTCCATCGAGGTGGACCCGCGGCTGGCCAAGGACTCCGACAAGACGGCGGCCGAGGCGCAGGACCTGTGGAAGACCGTGGACCGGCCGAACGTGCTGATCAAGATCCCGGCCACCGAAGAAGGTCTCCCGGCGATCACCAAGACCCTGGCCGAGGGCATCAGCGTCAACGTCACGCTGATCTTCTCGGTCGAGCGGTACCGGGCGGTCATCGAGGCCTACTTCGCCGGGCTGGAGCAGGCCAAGGCCAACGGCCACGACCTCAAGGGCATCCACTCGGTCGCGTCGTTCTTTGTGTCCCGTGTGGACACCGAGATCGACAAGCGCCTCGACGCCATCGGCACCGAGGCCGCCACCGCGCTGCGCGGTGAGGCCGCCATCGCCAACGCGCGCCTCGCGTACGCGGCGTTCGAGGAGCTCTTCGCCTCGGACCGCTGGAAGGCGCTCGCGGAGGCCGGCGCGAACGCGCAGCGTCCGCTGTGGGCCTCCACCGGCGTGAAGGACCCGCAGTACTCCGACACCCGCTACGTGGACCAGCTCGTCGTCAAGGACACGGTCAACACGATGCCGGAGAAGACCCTCGACGCCGCGGGCGACCACGCCGAGATCACCGGTGACACGGTGACCGGCAAGGGCCCCGACGCGCAGATCGTCTTCGACAAGCTGCGTGTGGTCGGCATCGACATCGACGACGTCTTCAAGGTCCTCGAGGACGAGGGCGTCGAGAAGTTCGAGAAGTCCTGGGTGGAGCTTCTCGAGACCGTCACCGGGCAGCTCGAAAAGGCAAAGGACTGATCTGGACCATGGCAGGGGAAACGACAGGCGTCGACATCATCGACGCCGCCCTGGCCGGCGAAGCCGCTCCGTTCGCGGAGCGGCTCGTCGCCGACCAGGTCGCATCGAAACTGGCGTCCCAGGACGCCACACTGTGGGGTCCCGAAGCCGAGTCCGAAGCGTCGATCCGTCTCTCGTGGACGACGCTGCACAAGTCCTCGCGGCCGTTGATCGGCGAGATCGAGGCACTGCGGACCGACCTGCGTTCCGAGGGCGTCGACCGCGTCGTCCTCGCGGGCATGGGCGGTTCGTCGCTGGCACCCGAGGTGATCACCGCGACGGACGGCGTCGCGCTGACCGTCCTCGACACCACCGACCCGGGCCAGGTCGCCGACGCACTCGCCGGTGACCTGGAGCGCACGGTCATCGTCGTGTCGTCGAAGTCCGGTGGCACCGTCGAGACCGACAGCCACCGGCGGATCTTCGCGAAGGCCTTCGCCGACGCGGGCATCGACGCGGCCCGGCGGATCGTGGTCGTCACCGACCCCGGCTCGCCGTTCGCGGAACTGTCCGAAAAGGAGGGTTACCGCAAGGTCTTCCTCGCCGACCCGAACGTCGGCGGCCGCTACTCGGCGCTGACCGCGTTCGGGCTCGTCCCGGCCGGTCTCGCCGGCGCGGACGTCGCCCGTCTGCTCGACCAGGCCGCTTCGGTGGCCGAGGAGCTGGCCACGGACTCCGTGGACAACCCGGCGGTCAAACTCGCGGCGGCTTGGGTCGCGGCGCACGAAAAGGGCGCCGAGAAGGTCGTCATCGGTGACACGGGTTCGGGCATCAAGGGCTTCGCCGACTGGGCGGAGCAGCTGATCGCCGAGTCCACCGGCAAGCAGGGCACCGGTCTCCTGCCGGTCGCCGTCGAGGGTCCGGGCGCCCCTGGATTCGCCGACGCCAAGGCCGATGCCACCCCGGTGGCGGTCGGACCGGCGGAAGGTGCCGCGAAGATCTCCGTGACCGGCTCGCTCGGCGCGCAGTTCCTGCTGTGGGAGTTCGCCACCGCGCTCGCCGGGCGGCTGCTCGGGATCAACCCGTTCGACCAGCCCGACGTCGAGGCCGCGAAGAAGGCCGCCCGTGCCCTGCTGGACAACCCGGACGCGCTCAAGGGCGGCGAGCAGCCGTCCACTGTGGACGGCGCGGTCGAGGTGTTCGGCTCGGCAGGCGTGGCCACCGACGGAAAGCTCGCGGACATCCTGCGGGCTTTCTTCGATTCCACCCCGGAAAACGGCTACATCGCGGTGCAGGCGTACCTCGACCGTCTCGATGACGCGTCGACGTCGCTCCTGCGCGGTGAGATCGCCAAGCGCACCGGCCGCCAGACCACCTTCGGGTGGGGGCCGCGGTTCCTGCACTCGACCGGGCAGTACCACAAGGGCGGGCACCAGAACGGTGTCATCCTGCAGATCACCGGCGCCGTCGAAGACGATCTCGACGTCCCGGACCGGCCGTACACGCTCGGCGTGCTCCAGCACGCGCAGGCACTCGGCGACGGCCAGGTGCTCGCGGAGCACGGTCGTCCGGTGCTGCGCCTGCACCTCACCGACCGGGCCGCCGGCCTGGCCGAACTGGTCCGCGCGGTACAGGAGGCCGGCGAGTGACACGTGCCTGGAACAACCCGCTGCGCGATCCGCGCGACAAGCGGCTGCCGCGGATCGCCGGGCCCTCCAGCCTGGTGATCTTCGGGGTCACCGGTGACCTCGCCCGCAAGAAGCTGATGCCGGCGATCTACGACCTCGCCCACCGCGGGCTGCTGCCCGCCGGGTTCTCGCTGGTCGGTTTCGCCCGCCGGGACTGGGAACACCAGGACTTCGGCGAGCTCGTGCACGACTCGGTCAAGGAGCACGCGCGGACGCCGTTCAAGGAATCGGTGTGGAACCGGCTCGCCGAAGGCATCCGGTTCGTCCAGGGCACCTTCGACGACGACGACGCGTTCGACCGGCTCGCGCAGACGGTCAAGGATCTCGACGCCGAACGTGGCACCGGTGGCAACACCGCGTTCTACCTGTCGATCCCGCCGAGCGCGTTCCCGGTGGTGACCAAGCAGCTCGCCCGCTCCGGCCTCGCCGAGGCGAGCGAGGACACCTGGCGCCGCGTCGTCATCGAGAAGCCCTTCGGCCGCGACCTCAAGAGCGCCAAGGAGCTCAACGGGATCGTGAACGACGTCTTCCCCGAGGAGTCGGTGTTCCGCATCGACCACTACCTCGGCAAGGAGACGGTGCAGAACCTGCTGGCGCTGCGCTTCGCGAACCAGCTGTTCGAGCCGATCTGGAACGCCAACTACGTCGACCACGTGCAGATCACCATGGCCGAGGACATCGGTCTCGGCGGCCGCGCGGGGTACTACGACGGCATCGGCGCCGCACGCGACGTCATCCAGAACCACCTGTTGCAGCTCCTCGCGCTGACCGCGATGGAGGAGCCGGTCTCGTTCGCTCCGCGCGCTCTCCGCGCGGAGAAGGTCAAGGTGCTTTCGGCGACGAAGCCCCTGGGACCGTTCGAGGAGACGACCGCGCGCGGACAGTACGCGGGCGGCTGGCAGGGCGGCATGAAGGTGCCGGGCCTGCTGCAGGAAGGCGGTTTCGCGAAGGACTCGACGACCGAGACCTACGCCGCGGTGACGCTGGAGGTGCAGAACCGCCGCTGGGCGGGGGTGCCGTTCTACCTGCGCACCGGCAAGCGGCTGGGCCGCCGGGTCACCGAGATCGCCGTGGTGTTCAAGCGGGCGCCGCATCTGCCGTTCGACTCGACCTCGACCGAGGAACTGGGCCAGAACGCGCTGGTGATCCGGGTGCAGCCCGACGAGGGCATCACGCTGAGGTTCGGGTCGAAGGTGCCGGGGACCACGATGGAGGTCCGCGACGTCACCATGGACTTCGGCTACGGGCACGCGTTCACCGAGTCGTCCCCGGAGGCCTACGAACGGCTCATCCTGGACGTGCTGCTCGGCGAACCGTCGCTGTTCCCGGTGAACGAAGAGGTCGAACTGTCCTGGGAGATCCTGGACCCGATCCTCGACCACTGGGCCAAGAAGGGTGCGCCCGAGGCGTACCCGCCCGGCTCGTGGGGACCGCCGTCCGCGGACGAAATGCTGGAACGTACCGGCCGGAACTGGAGGCGTCCGTGATCATCGACCTGCCGTCGACCACGACGTCGCAGCTGAACAAGAAGCTCGTCGAGATCCGCGAACAGGGCGGGCAGGTGGCGCTCGGCCGCGTGCTGACGCTGGTCATCGTGGCGGACGACGACGACAAACTCGAAGAGGCGATCGAAGCCGCCAACGAGGCCAGCCGGGAACACCCCTCGCGGGTGATCGTGGTGGCCAAGGGCGCGCGGACCGCCGCGCCGCGGATCGACGGCCAGATCCGGGTCGGTGGCGACGCCGGCGCGAGCGAGGTCATCGTCCTGCGGCTCTACGGTCCGCTGGCCTCGCAGGGGCAGAGCGCGGTCGTGCCGCTGCTGCTGCCCGACGCGCCGATCGTCACCTGGTGGCCGGGCACCGGTCCGAAGGCCCCGGCCAAGGACCCGCTCGGTGAGCTGGCGCAACGCCGGATCACCGACTCGGCGGCGGAAAAGGCGCCCATAAGGGCACTCACCACCCGGGCGAAGTCCTATGTGGAGGGTGACACCGACCTGGCGTGGACCCGGCTGACCAGCTGGCGCGCGCAGCTGGTGTCCGCTTTGGACCTTCCGCCGCATGAGAAGGTCACCGGCGCGACGGTGACCGGTGAGGCCGACTCGCCGTCGACCGAACTGCTCGCCGGCTGGCTGGCCGAGTACCTCAAGGTGCCGGTGAAGCGGGTCAAGAGCAGCGGCGCCGCCGGCATCATCTCGGTGACGCTGGACCGGCGTTCCGGCCCGGTGGAACTGCACCGGCCGGACGGCCGGGTCGGCACGCTGACCCAGCCGGGCCAGCCGACTCGCCGCATCGCCCTGCAGCGGCGGAACAACAAGGACTGCCTGATCGAGGAGCTGCGGCGGCTCGACCCGGACGAGGTCTACGAGGCTTCGCTCCACGGGCTCTCCAAGATCTCGTCGGGCACGGCGGCCAAGGCCGTTCCGGCGAAGAAGGCGGCCCCGGCGGCCCCGTCGGCGAAGAAGGCGCCCGCCAAGACCGCGAAGAGTGCCTCATGAGCAAGACCGAGGTCGTCGTCTACGAGAACCCGGATCTCCTGGCCGCCGCCGCGGCGGCCAGGCTGGTCACCCGGATCGTCGACGTCCAGGCCGCCAAGGGCTCCGCTTCGGTGGTGCTCACCGGCGGCGGCACCGGGATCGCGATCCTGCGCGAACTGCGCGACTCCAGTGCCCGTGACGCCATCGACTGGTCGCGGTTAGACCTCTACTGGGGCGACGAGCGCTTCGTCCCGGCGGACTCGGACGACCGCAACGAGAAGCAGGCCCGCGAGGCGCTGCTCGACCACGTCCCGCTCGACCCGAAGCGGGTGCACGCCATGGCACCCTCGGACGGCGAGTTCGGCGACGACGTGGACACCGCCGCCGCGGCATACGCTGACGTGCTCGCCGCCAACGACGCGGCGTTCGACATCATGCTGCTCGGCCTCGGCGGGGAGGGGCACACCGCCTCGATCTTCCCCGACAGCCCGGCGGTGCACGAGAAGGAACGCTCGGTCGTCGCGGTGCGGGACTGCCCGAAGCCGCCGCCGACCCGGATCTCGCTGACCCTGCCCGCGATCCGTCGCGCGCAGGACATCTGGCTGGTCACCGGCGGCGACGCCAAGGCGGACGCCGTCGCGCAGGCGCTGGCCGGTGCGGGCGAGGTCCAGATCCCGGTGGCGGGAGCCCGAGGCAGCCGTCGCACGCTCTGGCTGCTGGACCGGGGTTCCGCCTCGAAACTCACGAAGGTCTACCAGCCACCTACGGGCTGACGCTTCGCGCGTGAAGGCCCCCTTCCCTCGGCTGAGCCGAGGGAAGGGGGCCTTCACGCGCGATCAAATGCCTACCAGGGGCGGTCGGTCACCGC